>NZ_JARAVM010000038.1:0-79494 GCF_033792735.1 Streptomyces sp. PA03-3a | reverse complement strand
GCCCGTGGCGGCTGTCCCGCACGGCGGACCGGGGTCCTGGCGCGCCGGTCGCGGTCGGCGGCGCGCTGGGCCTTGGCCCAGCCCGAGAAGTCGACCTCGCCGAGGCCCGCGCGGCCGCCCGGGGGCTCGCCGCGGTGGCGGTGGTCGCCCTTGCCGGCCGGAGCGTGATCCGCGGCGCCGCCCGCCGGGGCGGACAGGAATGCGGCCCCGAGCAGGGCCGCGATGAGCATGACGATGACGGAGAGCCGGGACTTCCCGGACCTCCCGATGCGGGATTGCAATTTCCCCCCAATGCACCAGTACGGAACAGGTCGCCGATTGTTCAGAGCGGCAATGCCCGCTGTCAACACGATCATCGGTTTGACTTCTCGTTCGATCATCCATTCCATAATGGAGACCGAAGCCCTCGGAAGGGTGAATCTCCCTTTGGGCGCACGCCCCCGAGCTGCGGCGTTGCGGCACAGGCCGGGAAGGCCACCCCATGCTTGACGCAGAGGGCGATGATCCTCAAAAAGTATCTGCTAACTTCCTGCCCTGGAGTTCCGGGCGGCCTTTCGCACCGGAGCACATTGGGGGGACACACTCATGTACGGAAGGCCCGCCCTGGGCACGATGCTGCCGCTGGCCGGTATGGCCACGGCTTCGAGAACTGTTCCTGGCATTCCCTTCGCCAGGGGTTTACAAATAGCGGCAGGACTGGGCTTCCTGCTGTATTGCCTGATCGCATTCGGTCTTATAGCGGCGAGACTCTGGCTCCGCCGGCCCTCGGCCCGTGCGGCGGCGGCCGGCCGCCCCTCCGGAGGCGGGTCATGACGGGCCAGCTCGGGTTGTGGGCCGCGACTGCCCTGATCGTGCTGGCCGGGACCTACAACACCACGCTGTTCCTGCTCTCCCGGCGGCACATCCGCCGGGTCCGCCGGCCGGGACGGCAGCGCTTCTACGTCTTCCTGCTCGCCTGCCTGAACGAGGAGAAGGTCCTCGCCGAGAGCCTGGCCCGGATCACCTCGCTGCCCGCCGACAGCTTCGTGGCACTGGTCATCGACGACGCCTCCGACGACCGTACGGCCGAGGTCGCCCGGGCCGCCGACAGTTCACGGGTCTGGCTCTACCAGCGCCGCCTCCCCGACGCCCGGCGCGGCAAGGGCGCGGCGCTCAACGCGGGCGTGCGCCACCTGCGGGCCGCCGGTCTGCTCGGCCACCGCGCTCCCGAGGACGTCGTCATCTGCGTCGTCGACGCCGACGGCCGGCTCGACCCGCACACCATCCAGGCCGTCGACCCCTGCTTCGACGACCCGGCGACCGGCGCCGTCCAGATCGGCGTCCGCATGTACAACCGCCACCTGGGCCTGCTGGCCCGGCTGCAGGACATGGAGTTCGTCGTCTACGGCGACGTCTTCCAGAGCGCCCGGCGCTTCCTGGGCAGCGTCGGGATGGGCGGCAACGGGCAGTTCATGCGGCTGTCCGCACTCGACACCCTCGGCGGCGACGGCCCCTGGAGCGACAGCCTGACCGAGGACCTCGACCTCGGGGTCCGGCTCATCGCCCGCGGCTGGCGCAACCAGTACTGCACCACCGCCGCCGTCTCCCAGCAGGCCGTGCTCGACGTACGGCGCCTGGTGCGGCAGCGCTCGCGCTGGTTCCAGGGGCATCTGCAGTCGGCCAACCTGGTCCCGCTGATCCTGCGCGAGGTGGCCACCCGCCCGGCCCTGGACCTGCTCTACCACCTGTCCAGCCCGGTGCTGATCCTGCTCACCTCGCTGCTGCCGCTCTCCTTCCTGGTCGCCGTCGCCGGCACCGTCCTCGCCTCGTTCCAGCAGGGCCGGCCGCTGGTGTCGCCGATGTGGCTGCTCGGCCCGTACCTGCTCTCCTTCACCGCGGCCTACGTCTACGGCTTCGTCTACGCCAGGCGCGAGCGCACGCTCGGGCTGGTGCGCTCCGTCCTGGTGGCGCACGCCTTCATCCTCTACGGCTACATCTGGTTCGCCGCCGGCTGGTGGGGTCTGTGGCGGATGGCCACCGGCAAGCGCACCTGGCTGAAGACCGCGCGCACCTGACGGCCCGCACTCCTTCTCTCACCGCACACCAGCACACCAGCACCACCGTCCCAGGGGGGAACCATGTCCGCTCACCCAGCCGAACTGCCCGAAGTGCCGGGAACCATCCGCGCGATGCTCGTCCTCGGCACCCGGCCCGAGGTGATCAAACTGGCCCCCGTGGCGCGTGCCATGGCGGCCTCGCCGCTGTTCGAGCCGGTCGTGGTCACCACCGGGCAGCACCGCGAGATGCTCCACCAGATGCTGGAGCTGCTCCAGGTCCCCGCCAAGGCCGGGCTCGACGTGATGCGCGAGCGCCAGCGGCTCCCGGAGCTGACGGCCCGTCTGGTGGAGGGGCTCGGAGAGGTCATCCGCAACGACCGCCCGGACCTGGTGATCGTCCAGGGCGACACCACCACCGCACTGACCGGGGCGCTGGCCGCCTTCTACGAACGGGTCCCGGTCGCCCACGTCGAGGCGGGCCTGCGCACCGGCGTCCTCGACAACCCCTTCCCCGAGGAGCTCAACCGCCGGCTGATCGGACGGATCGCCCGCTGGCACTTCGCCCCCACCCCGCGGGCCGCCGCCCACCTGCTCGCCGAGGGCACCCCCGGCACCCAGGTGTTCACCACCGGAAACACGGTCGTCGACAACCTGCTGTGGGTGCTCGGCGAGGGCGTCGGCCGCAGTGCCTTCCCCGGCAGCGGCCGCCGCCGGGTGCTGCTCACCCTGCACCGCCGGGAGAACCAGGGAGAGCGGATGCGCGCCATGGGCCGCGCGCTGCGCCGGCTGGGCCAACGAGGGGACGTGGAGATCCTGCTGCCGCTGCACAAGAGCCCGGCCGTGCGCGACGCGCTGCTGCCCGAACTGACCGGCCACCACGCCGTGCACGTCGTCGAGCCGCTGGGCTACCCCGACTTCGCGGCCACCCTCGCCGACTGCGAACTCGTCCTGACCGACTCCGGCGGCATCCAGGAGGAGGCGCCCAGCCTCGGCAAGCCCGCGCTGGTGCTGCGTACGACGACCGAGCGGCCGGAGGCCGTGGAAGCCGGCGCCGCCCGGCTGATCGGCACCGACCCCGAGGCGATCCTCGCGGCCGCGGGCCGGCTGCTGGACGACCCGGCCGAGTACCACCGGATGGCGACCTCGGGCAATCCCTTCGGCGACGGACGGGCCGCCGAACGCGTGCTCGCCCAGCTCGCCGAGGACTTCGGGGAGGACGTGCCCACCACGCTCTCCTCCGCGGTCCTGCCGCCCCGCGCCACGGAGCCCTCCCCCGCGGTATGACCACCGCCCTGGGCTCCTCCGCGCCCAGGCCCCTGCGCCCCCCGCGGCGGAGGGGCCCGCGGCCCGCCGGCCTGGTGCTCGCCCTGCTGCTGGTGGTGGGCGGCGTGGTGTACGCCTGCCAGGGCCGCGGAAGCACCGGGCCCGGCTGGACGGACGGCACGGTGCACGGACCCTGGCTGTCGGTGTACGACGGGTACGGCGACAACCGAGGGGACGCCACGTCGCTGCGGCTCGCTCCGGGCGCGGCGGACCGGCCGGACGTCACCCACGCGGGCCTGGTGGTCTCCACCGAGGAGTACGGGGACATGGCGTACACGGCGCGCACCCGGACACTCCGTCAGCTGCGCACCCCGCGCCCCAACCCGTGGGAGGTGCCGTGGCTGGTCTGGGCGTACCGCGACCCGGAGGACTTCTACTACCTCGCCCTCAAGCCCAACGGCTGGGAGCTGGGCAAGCGCGATCCGGCCTACCCGGGCGGCCAGCGCTTCCTGGCCACCGGTCCGGCGCCGTTCCCCACCGGGCACCGGTACCGGATCGAGGTGGAGCAGCGTGGCGGCACGCTCACGATCGCGGTCGACGGGCGCTTCCTGACCGCGTACACCGATGCCGAACGCCCCTACACCCGGGGCTCCGTGGGCGCCTACACCGAGGACGCCCGGGTGGAGTTCGACGAGATGGCAGTGCGGCGCCTGCCCCCGGTCGGGTGAGGGCAGGCGCCGCGTTCCGTTCCGTACGCCCTTGTACGGGACGTCTCAGGGGTGACGGAGGGTCAGACCGTCAGCGGGCGATCCGTCGGGCGGATCGGGGCCGGCAGGATGCTCGCGCCGGTGAGGTAGTGGTCCACCGCGCGGGCCGCGGAACGGCCCTCGGCGATGGCCCACACGATCAACGACTGGCCGCGGCCCGCGTCACCCGCGACGAAGACCCCGTCCACATTGGTGGTGAAGTCCTTGTCGCGGGCGATGTTGCCGCGGGCGTCGAGCTCCAGGCCGAGCTGATCGACCAGGCCGTTGCGCTGGTCGGTGCCGGTGAAGCCCATGGCGAGGGTGACCAGTTCGGCCGGGATGACCTTCTCGGTCCCGGGCTGCGGGACGAACTTCCCGTCCTGGAACTCGACCTCCACCAGGTGCAGCGCCTTGACGTTGCCGTCCTCGTCGCCCTCGAACCGCATGGTGTTGACGGCGTAGACCCGCTCGCCGCCCTCCTCGTGGGCGGAGGTGACCTTGTACGTCATCGGCATGGTCGGCCAGGGCTGGTGCGACGGGCGCTCGTCCGACGGCCGCGGCATGATCTCCAGCTGGGTGACCGAGCGGGCGCCCTGCCGGTGCGCGGTGCCGACGCAGTCGGCGCCGGTGTCGCCACCGCCGATGACGACCACGTGCTTGCCCTCGGCGGACACCGGCGGGGTGACGAAGTCGCCCTCCTGCACCTTGTTGGCCAGCGGCAGGTACTCCATGGCCTGGTAGACGCCGCCCAGTTCGCGTCCCTCGACGGGCAGGTCGCGCGCCGCGGTGGCACCCGCGGCGATGACCACGGCGTCGTAGCGCTTGCGCAGCTTGGCCCCGTCCATGTCGCGGCCGATCTCGACACCGGTGCGGAACTTGGTGCCCTCCGCGCGCATCTGCTCGATGCGCCGGTTGATGTGCCGCTTCTCCATCTTGAACTCGGGGATGCCGTAGCGCAGCAGACCTCCGATGCGGTCGGCCCGCTCGTACACGGCGACCGTGTGGCCCGCCCGGGTCAGCTGCTGGGCGGCGGCCAGACCCGCCGGGCCGGAACCAATGACGGCGACGGTCTTGCCGGAGAGCCGGTCCGGGGGCTGCGGGGTGACGTCCCCGCTGTCCCAGGCCCTGTCGATGATGGTGACCTCGACGTTCTTGATGGTCACCGCCGGCTGGTTGATGCCGAGCACACAGGCGGACTCGCAGGGGGCCGGGCAGAGGCGACCGGTGAACTCCGGGAAGTTGTTGGTCGCGTGCAGGCGCTCGCTGGCGGCCTTCCAGTCCTCGCGGTAGGCGTAGTCGTTCCACTCGGGGATCAGGTTCCCCAGCGGACAGCCGTTGTGGCAGAAGGGGATGCCGCAGTCCATGCAGCGTCCGGCCTGCTTGGTGATGATCGGCAGCAGGCCGCCGGGAACGTAGACCTCGTTCCAGTCCTGCTTGCGCTCCTCGACCGGACGGGTCGGAGCGGTCTCGCGGGGCGTGGTGAGGAAGCCCTTCGGGTCAGCCATTTGCCGCCTCCATCATCTTCGCGACGGTCTCGGACTCGGAGAGCCCGGCTTGCTCGGCGGCGTTCTTGGCGGCGAGCACTGCCTTGTAGTCCCTCGGCATGACCTTGCCGAAGCGGGTGAGGGTGTGGCCCCAGTCGGCGAGGAGCTTCTCGGCGACGGTGGAGCCCGTCTCCTCCTGATGGCGGCGCACCACGTCGTGCAGCCACTTGATGTCGTCGGCGTCCAGCTCCTCGACGTTCACCATGCCGGTGTTGACGTTGTCCGGGTCGAGGTCGAGGACGTACGCGATGCCGCCGGACATGCCCGCCGCGAAGTTGCGGCCGGTCGGGCCGAGGACGAGCGCGCGGCCCCCGGTCATGTACTCGCAGCCGTGGTCGCCCACGCCCTCGGACACGACGGTGGCACCGGAGTTGCGGACGCAGAAGCGCTCGCCGGTGGTGCCGCGCAGGAAGAGCTCGCCGCCGGTGGCGCCGTAGGCGATGGTGTTGCCGGCGATGGTCGAGTACTCGGCCAGGTGGTCGGCGCCGCGGTCGGGACGGATGATCACCCGGCCGCCGGACAGGCCCTTGCCGACGTAGTCGTTGGCGTCGCCCTCCAGGCGGAGCGTGATGCCCTTGGGGAGGAAGGCACCGAAGGACTGGCCCGCGGAACCGGTCAGGGTGATGTCGACGGTGTCGTCGGGGAGCCCGGCGCCACCGTACTTCTTGGTCACCTCGTGGCCGAGCATGGTGCCGACCGTGCGGTTGACGTTGCGGATCGCGACCTGGGCGCGGACCGGGTCGCCGTTGTCGAGGGCGTCCGCGGCGAGCGCGATCAGCTCGTTGTCGAGCGCCTTCGCCAGGCCGTGGTCCTGGTCGGTGGTGCGGTGCCTGGCCGCGCCCTCGGGCAGCTCGGGCACGTGGAAGAGCGGGGCGAGGTCCATGCCCTGCGCCTTCCAGTGGGTGACGGCCGCGGTGGTGTCGATCAGCTCGGCGTGGCCGACGGCCTCCTCGATCGAGCGGAAGCCCAGCTCGGCCAGGAGCTCGCGGACCTCCTGCGCGATGAACTCGAAGAAGTTCACCACGTACTCGGCCTTGCCGGTGAAGCGGTCGCGCAGCACCGGGTTCTGGGTGGCGATGCCGACCGGACAGGTGTCCAGGTGGCACACCCGCATCATCACGCAGCCGGAGACCACCAGCGGGGCGGTCGCGAAGCCGAACTCCTCGGCGCCCAGCAGGGCGGCGATCACGACGTCGCGGCCGGTCTTCAGCTGGCCGTCGGTCTGCACCACGATGCGGTCGCGCAGGCCGTTGAGCAACAGCGTCTGCTGCGTCTCGGCGAGCCCCAGCTCCCACGGGCCACCCGCGTGCTTCAGCGAGGTCAGCGGGGAGGCGCCGGTGCCGCCGTCGTGGCCGGAGATCAGCACGACGTCGGCGTGGGCCTTGGAGACGCCCGCCGCGACCGTGCCGACGCCGACCTCGGAGACCAGCTTCACGTGGATGCGGGCCTGCGGGTTGGCGTTCTTGAGGTCGTGGATCAGCTGCGCCAGGTCCTCGATGGAGTAGATGTCGTGGTGCGGCGGCGGCGAGATCAGGCCGACACCAGGGGTGCTGTGCCGGGTCCTGCCGATCCAGGGGTAGACCTTGTGGCCGGGCAGCTGGCCGCCCTCGCCGGGCTTGGCGCCCTGGGCCATCTTGATCTGGATGTCGTCCGCGTTGACCAGGTACTCCGAGGTGACACCGAAGCGGCCGGAGGCGACCTGCTTGATCGCGGAACGGCGCGCCGGGTCGTACAGGCGGTCCGGGTCCTCGCCACCCTCGCCGGTGTTGGACTTGCCGCCGATCTGGTTCATGGCGATGGCCAGCGTCTCGTGCGCCTCGCGCGAGATGGAGCCGTACGACATGGCGCCGGTGGAGAAGCGCTTGACGATCTCGGAGACCGGCTCGACCTCGTCGACGGGGATCGGGGCGCGCTCGCCGTCCTTGAACGCGAACAGGCCGCGGAGCGTCATCAGTCGCTCGGACTGCTCGTTCACCCGGTCCGTGTACTGCTTGAAGATGTCGTAGCGGCGCGAGCGGGTGGCGTGCTGCAGCCGGAAGACCGTCTCCGGGTCGAACAGGTGCGGCTCGCCCTCGCGGCGCCACTGGTACTCGCCGCCGATCTCCAGCCGGCGGTGCGCCGGGGCGATGCCGGAGGCGGGGTAGGCCTTGGCGTGCCGGGCCGCGACCTCCTTGGCGACCACGTCGATGCCGGCGCCGCCGAGCTTGGTCGTGGTGCCGTGGAAGTAGGTGTCGACGAAGTCGGTGTCCAGGCCGATGGCCTCGAAGACCTGCGCGCCGCGGTAGGAGGCGACGGTGGAGATGCCCATCTTGGACATCACCTTCAGCACGCCCTTGCCCAGCGCCTTGATCAGGTTCCTGATGGCCGCCTCGGGCTCCAGGCCCTGGAGGAAGGTGCCCGCGCGCAGCAGGTCCTCGACCGACTCCATCGCCAGGTACGGGTTGACCGCCGCGGCACCGTAGCCGATGAGCAGCGCGACGTGGTGCACCTCGCGGACGTCGCCGGCCTCGACCAGCAGGCCCACCTGGGTGCGCTGCTTGGTGCGGATGAGGTGGTGGTGCACGGCGGAGGTGAGCAGCAGCGACGGGATCGGCGCGTGCTCGGCGTCCGAGTGCCGGTCGGAGAGCACGATCAGCCGGGCGCCGTCCTCTATGGCGGCGTCGGCCTCGGCGCAGATCTCGGTGAGCCGCGCGGCCAGCGCCTCGCCGCCGCCGGAGACCCGGTACAGGCCCGACAGCGTCGCGGCCTTCAGGCCCGGCAGGTCGCCGTCGGCGTTGATGTGGATGAGCTTGGCCAGCTCGTCGTTGTCGATCACCGGGAACGGCAGGGTGATGTTGCGACAGGAGGCCGGGGAGGGCTCCAGCAGGTTGCCGGACGGTCCGACGGCGCTGATCAGCGAGGTGACCAGCTCCTCGCGGATGGCGTCCAGCGGCGGGTTGGTGACCTGCGCGAACAGCTGCGTGAAGTAGTCGAAGAGCAGCCGGGGCCGCTCGGACAGCGCCGCGATCGGCGAGTCGGTGCCCATGGAGCCCAGCGGCTCGCCGCCGGTCTTGGCCATCGGCGCCAGGAGGATCCGCAGCTCCTCCTCGGTGTACCCGAAGGTCTGCTGGCGGCGGGTGACCGAGGCGTGGGTGTGCACGATGTGCTCGCGCTCGGGCAGGTCGTCGAGGTGGATCAGGCCGGCGTCCAGCCACTCCTCGTAGGGGTGCTCGGCGGCGAGCTGGGCCTTGATCTCGTCGTCCTCGACGATCCGGTGCCGGACGGTGTCGACCAGGAACATCTTGCCGGGCTGCAGCCGGCCCTTGCGGACCACCTTGTCCGGGGCGATGTCGTCCAGCACGCCGGACTCGGAGGCGAGCACGACCAGGCCGTCGTCGGTGACCCAGTAGCGGCCGGGGCGCAGGCCGTTGCGGTCCAGGACGGCGCCGACGACGGAACCGTCGGTGAAGGTCACGCAGGCCGGGCCGTCCCAGGGCTCGATCAGGGTGGAGTGGTACCGGTAGAAGGCACGCCGGGCCGGGTCCATCGAGTCGTGGTTCTCCCACGCCTCGGGGATCATCATCAGCACGCTGTGCGGCAGCGAGCGGCCGCCGAGGTGGAGCAGCTCCAGCACCTCGTCGAAGGTCGCCGTGTCGGAGGCGTCCGGGGTGCAGACCGGGAAGATCCGCTCCAGGTCCCCGCCGAAGTGGCTTGAGGCGAGCTGCGACTCGCGGGCGCGCATCCAGTTGCGGTTGCCCTTGACGGTGTTGATCTCACCGTTGTGGGCGACGAAGCGGTACGGGTGCGCCAGCGGCCAGCTGGGGAAGGTGTTGGTGGAGAAACGGGAGTGCACCAGGGCGATAGCGGTGGCGATGCGCTCGTCGGACAGGTCCGGGAAGAAGGGCTCCAGCTGGCCGGTGGTCAGCATGCCCTTGTAGACGAGCGTGCGCGCCGACAGCGACGGGAAGTAGACGTCCGCCTCGCGCTCGGCGCGCTTGCGCAGCACGAAGGCCGGGCGGTCGAGCTCGATCCCGGTCCGGGTGCCCGCGGCGTCCGCGACGAAGAGCTGGGAGAAGTACGGCATCGTCGAGCGCGCCGTGGCACCGAGGGTGTCGGGGCCGATCGGCACCTCACGCCAGCCGAGGACGGCGAGACCCTCCTCGGCGGCCAGCCGCTCGATGGACTCGACGGCCTTGCGGCGGTCCTCGTCCTCGACGGGAAGGAAGGCCGTGCCGACCGCGTACCGGCCGGCGGCGGGCAGCTCGAAGCCGGCGACCGCCCTCAGGAACGCGTCCGGGACCTGCATCAGGATGCCCGCGCCGTCGCCGGAGTCCGGCTCGGAGCCGGTGGCCCCGCGGTGCTCCAGGTTGCGCAGCACGGTCAGTGCCTGCTCCACGAGCGCGTGGTCCGCCTCACCGGTGAGGGTGGCCACGAAACCGACGCCGCAGGCGTCGTGCTCGTTGCGGGGGTCGTACATCCCCTGGGGGGCGGGACGCCCGTCCATGTGGGCCCGGCCGGAACCGGCGCCGGCGGCCTGGGGGTGCGTGGACGCGGAACGCATCGGCTCTCCCGTCGTCGTCATCTGGCATATGACATGCGCACTAGGGACGACGTTGGCCCTCTGCGATTTCGTGCAGGTTACATGATGGCCGGATGGCCGAAAAGTGGATAGCCAGTTCCATCATGTGGACTGAGCAGCGCTACGAGCAGGCAGTTTTGGGCCAGCATCGCTCACGTGAGACGCAGGCGACACTGCCCACGGCGCCACAGACTGATGCCCTCTGTCGGTCGCGCTGAAACGAGCGGGTAACAAATGACTTGTGGCCGTCACCCGGCTCAACCGACGGCGGTGCCGAACAGCGCGCCCAGAACGAAGGTAACCCCGGCGGCCGCTCCGCCCAAGACGAGCTGCCGGAGCCCGCTGAACCACCAGCTGCGCGCCGTCACACGTGCCACAGCCGCCCCGCAGAGGAAGAGACCGATCAGTGCCACGATCACCGCGGGCCAGACCACCGTTGCGCCGAACAGGTACGGGAGCACCGGCAGCAGGGCCCCGACACCGAAGGACAGGAAGGAGGAACCGGCCGCGACCAGGGGCGAGGGCAGATCGGTCGGATCCACGCCCAGCTCCTCGCGGGCGTGGATCTCCAGGGCCATCTCCGGGTCCCTGGACATCTGCCGGGCGACCTCCTCGGCGAGCTCCGGCTCGACGCCCCGTGCGACGTACAACGTGGCCAGTTCGCGCAGCTCGTCCTTGGGGTTGCGGCGCAGTTCCAGCCGCTCGACGTCCAGCTCCGCCTGGACCAGCTCCCGCTGGGAGGCGACCGAGGTGTACTCGCCCGCGGCCATCGAGAAAGCGCCCGCCGCGAGTCCCGCCAATCCGGTGATCACGATGGTCGAGGGGGCCACGTTGCCGCCGGCGACGCCGGTCATGAGCGCCAGGTTCGACACCAGGCCGTCCATCGCCCCGAACACCGCCGGACGCAGCCAGCCGCCGCTCACGTCCCGGTGGGTGTGGTGCGCCACGTGGTACGGCGCCGCCTGCCCGTCCTCCCCCGGCGTCCGCTCGGGGGCCGTGCCCGGTGCGCTGCGCTCCACGGCTGACGACATGGTCAAGGTGCTCCTTCCCCGGGGGCGGCGATCCCCGCGTCCCTCCCTCGAACGCCTCGACCGTACGCTCGAATTCCCTGCGTTTCCAGCAAGGAAAGCCTGCCTTACCTGCGAAAACGCGCCCGGCGGGATAACGCCGCGGCCGCCGTCACCAGGTGGTGAACGGCGGCCGCGGGCGGCTCGACGTGGGCGTCAGAGGTTCTTGGCGGGCTTGGCCTCGGCCTCGACGGGGACGGCGGCGCCGTCCTCCGCGTCCCGGTCCGCGTCCGGCTCCGCTTCGCCGGCGGCGGTCTTCTCGCCGTCCCCGTCCGCCGCCTTCTCGTCGGCGTCCCCGGCGTCCGCACCCTCAGCGTCCGTCGCGTCCGTCGCGTCCGCGTCCTTCGCGTCGGGGTCCGTGTCCTTCGCGGAGGACTCGGCCGCGGCGAGGGCCGCCGGCTCGACGACCTCCTCACGGCCCGGCCGCAGCTTCGCCGAGACCACCATGTAGGCCACCGCGGCGGCGAAGACCAGGATCGAGGTCCAGTCGTTGAGCCGCAGGCCCAGGACGTGGTGGGCGTCGTCGACGCGCAGGTACTCGATCCAGAAGCGCCCGACGGTGTACGCCGCGACATAGAGCGCGAAGGCACGGCCGTGGCCGAGCTTGAAGCGCCGGTCGGCCCAGATGACCAGCAGGGCCACACCGACGCACCACAGCGACTCGTACAGGAAGGTCGGGTGGTACGTCGCGGCGTCCAGGCTGTCCGCGGGCCGGTGGGCGCTGTCGATCTTCAGCGCCCAGGGCAGATCGGTGGCGCGTCCGTAGAGCTCCTGGTTGAACCAGTTGCCCCAGCGGCCGATGGCCTGGGCGAAGGCGATACCGGGCGCCACGGCGTCGGCGTACGCGGGCAGCGGGATGCCGCGGCGCCGGCAGGCGATCCAGGCACCGAGGGCGCCCAGGGCGATGGCGCCCCAGATGCCGAGGCCGCCCTCCCAGATCTTGAACGCGTTGACCCAGTCCTTGCCCTCACCGAAGTAGAGCTCGTAACTGGTGATCACGTGGTAGAGACGACCACCGACCAGACCGAACGGCACCGCCCAGACGGCGATGTCCGCGACCGTGGTCTTCTGTCCGCCGCGGGCGACCCATCGCCGGCTGCCGAGCCACACGGCCACGAAGACACCGATGATGATGCAGAAGGCATAGCCGCGCAGAGGGATGGGGCCGAGGTGGATGACCCCGCGCGACGGGCTGGGAATGAATGCGAGTTCGAGTTCCATGGCACTCCCGACGCTACCGTGCCGGGCGGCTACGACGGGCACCCGCCCGGCAACGGCTGGATAACGGGCGGGGGCTCAGCCGCTCTGCGAGGCCGCGGGAGAGCCCCCCGCGGGTGCCGAACCGGTCGCCGATCCCGGCGCGCCCGGCGACCCGGACGCGCTCGGCGGGGTGGCGCCCTGCGTCGCGGTGCCGGGCTTCTTGCCCTTGTTGGCCTCGGTGACCAGCTGCTTCAGCCGCTCCGCGGTCAGGTTGGGCTGCCCCTTCGCCAGCAGGTTCTCGCCGCCGTTGAGCAGAATGGTGGGCGTGGAGTTGAAGCCGGCGGTCCCGAAGGCCTTGTTGTTGGCATTCACCCAGTCGTCGTAGGTGCCGTCCTTCACGCAACGGGTGAAGGCGGGGGTCTTCAACCCCGGAACCTTGCCCGCCAGCTCCAGCAGGTGGTTCTTGTCGGCGAAGAGGTCGTCGTTCTCCGGCGGCTGGTTCTGGTACAGCACGTCGTGGTACGCGCGGAACTTGCCCTCGTCCTGCGCGCAGGCGGCGGCGTTGGCGGCGTCGAGCGAGCCGGAGCCGCCCAGGTTCCCGTCGATCAGCCGGACGAGGTGGTACTCGACCTTCAGCTGTCCCTGGTCCTGGAGGCCGTGGATGGTGTCGCGGAGCTCGTTCTCGTAGGCCGCGCAGGCCGGGCACCGGAAGTCCTCGTACACGGTCAGCGTGGACGGGGCGTCGCTCGCGCCGTTGGGGAGGGCCAGCTTGTCCTTGCCCGTCGCGCCCGCCGGGGCCGCGGCCGGGGCGCCGGAACTGCCGTCGCTGCCCGCCACCACGACCCCGATGACGGCGCCGACGACCAGGACCCCCACCACGGAGCCCGCGACGATCGCCGTCCTCTTGCGCTTCTGCCGGCGCTGGTCGTCCGCCCGCTGCTCCTGCAGCCGGTCCCGGGCATTGCGCTTTCCTTCACGGTTCTTCTCGCTCACACCCAGGCACAACGAACCGGGGGCACGCTCGCGCGTACCCCCGGCCCATGTTTCGCCCGGAAGAGTGAGGCGCCGCTACCGGCGGACGCCCCGGGCCAGGTCCGCTGCGAGCTCGCGCACGCCCGCGAGACCCTGCTCCAGGTCCGGCGCGTCGAGCAGCCGCTTGACGAACGCGGAGCCGACGATCACCCCGTCCGCGAAGCCCGCCACCTCGGCCGCCTGGGCGGCGTCGGAGACGCCCAGGCCGACGCAGACCGGCAGCTCGGTCTGGGCGCGGGTGCGCCGCACCAGGTCGGCCGCCTCGGCGCCGACGCTCTCACGAGTGCCGGTGACGCCCATCAGCGAGG
Organism: Streptomyces sp. PA03-3a; assembly: GCF_033792735.1. Classification (NCBI taxonomy): domain Bacteria; kingdom Bacillati; phylum Actinomycetota; class Actinomycetes; order Kitasatosporales; family Streptomycetaceae; genus Streptomyces; species Streptomyces sp. PA03-3a. Next base: position 65,740 of record NZ_JARAVM010000038.1, on the reverse strand, counting down.
CCGCGTAGACGAAGCCGGACCCCGCCGCCGTGATCTTCGCCAGCCGCTCGTCCCGGCTGCTCGGGGCGACGACGAACACCGTGGCCAGTCCGTGCTGCTCGGCGGCCTTCCGCCACACCTCGGACTCCTCGACCGGCAGGTCCGGCAGGATGCAGCCGGCGCCGCCCGCTTCCGCCAGTTCGGCGGCGAAACGCTCGGCGCCGTAGCGGTCGACGGGGTTCCAGTACGTCATGACCAGGATCGGCTTCCCGGTCGCGGCGTGCGCCTCGCGCACCGTGCGCAGCACGTCCTTGATCCGCACACCGCCGCGGAGCGCGATGTCGTCCGCGGTCTGGATGACCGGGCCGTCCAGCACGGGGTCGCTGTGCGGAAGGCCGATCTCGACGACGTCGGCGCCGCCCTCGAGGGCGGCCTTCGCCGCCTCGATGCCGCCCTCGACGGTCGGGAAACCCGCCGGGAGGTAGGCCACCAGGGCCGCGCGGCCCTCGGCCCTGGCACCGGCCAGGGTCCGGTCCAGCAGCTCGATCCGCCCGCTCACCGCTGTGCTCCCTCAGCCTCGTCGTACAGCCCGAAGTAGCGGGCGGCCGTGTCCATGTCCTTGTCGCCGCGCCCGGAGAGGTTGACCAGGACCAGGCCCTCCTCGCCGAGCTCCCGGCCGATCCGCAGCGCACCCGCGAGGGCGTGGGCGCTCTCGATGGCCGGGATGATGCCCTCGGTGCGGGAGAGCAGGCGCAGCGACTGCATCGCCTCGTCGTCGGTGACCGGGCGGTACTCGGCGCGGCCGGTCTCCTTGAGATAGGCGTGCTCGGGGCCGATGCCGGGGTAGTCCAGGCCGGCCGAGATCGAGTACGGCTCGGTGATCTGGCCCTCGTCGTCCTGCAGGACGTAACTGCGCGAGCCGTGCAGGATGCCGGGCTCGCCGACGGTCAGCGTCGCCGCGTGCTCGCCGGAGTCCACGCCGTGGCCGGCCGCCTCCAGGCCCAGCAGGCGCACGCCCTCGTCCGGGATGAAGGCGTGGAACAGGCCGATCGCGTTCGACCCGCCGCCCACGCAGGCGGCGACCACGTCCGGCAGCCGGCCCGCGCGCTCCAGGATCTGGCGGCGTGCCTCGACGCCGATGACGCGGTGGAAGTCGCGCACCATCGCCGGGAAGGGGTGCGGGCCCGCGACCGTGCCGAACAGGTAGTGGGTGCGGTCCACGTTGGCGACCCAGTCGCGGAACGCCTCGTTGATCGCGTCCTTCAGGGTCCGGCTGCCCGACTTCACGGGGATGACCTCGGCGCCGAGGATGCGCATACGGGCCACGTTGAGCGCCTGGCGCTCGGTGTCGACCTCGCCCATGTAGATGGTGCACTCCAGGCCGAACAGCGCGCAGGCGGTGGCCGTGGCCACGCCGTGCTGTCCGGCGCCGGTCTCGGCGATGACCCGGGTCTTGCCCATGCGCTTGGTGAGCAGCGCCTGGCCCAGCACGTTGTTGATCTTGTGCGAGCCAGTGTGGTTGAGGTCCTCCCGCTTGAGGAAGACCCGCGCCCCGCCGGCGTGCTGCGCGAACCGCGGCACCTCGGTGAGCGGGCTGGGGCGGCCGGTGTAGTGCACCAGCAGCTCGTTCAGCTCCGCGGCGAAGGCGGGGTCGGACTTCGCCTTGTCGTACTCGACGGCGACCTCGTCCACGGCGGCGACCAGCGCCTCCGGGATGAACTTGCCGCCGAACCGGCCGAAGTAGCCCTCGGCGCTGGGGACCCGGCCCTCGGGGTCGGGGATGAAGAAGTCTTCGGACATGACGTTCTCGGCTCCTTCGGGGGCGCGCGTCGGCGGCCCCCAGGGTTTCGCGTACCAATGGTCACGTTACGGCGGCGGCGCATGGGACGCCGCCCGCGGCATGGGCGCGCGCCCGCGACCGGGGAGCACGAAGGGGCCGTCGCCGGCGGGACGCCGGCGTGCACACCCGTGCCCCGGTCATCAGGCGGACGGCGCCGCCGTCAGCGCCATCGGCGCCCGTTGATCTGACCCGGCTCGCAGCCGATGTGGTAGCGCACGCGGCGACCGAGGACGCGCCGCGCGGGCGCGCGGCAGCCACGGGGACGGCAGCCCCGGGCCAGTCGCGCGTAGCTCGTCATGGTGCCGGTCAGCCCCGCCCGTGACGCAGCGCGGGGTGCGCGCCGGCGGCGACGAGGTCGGCCACGGCGGCCTTGGGGTCGCGGCCGGTCACCAGGGACTCGCCGACGAGGACGGCGTCGGCGCCGTCGTTGGCGTAGGCGATGAGGTCGTGCGGGCCGCGGACGCCGGACTCGGCCACCTTGACGATGTGGTCCGGGATCTCCGGGGCGACGCGGGCGAAGGTGCCGCGGTCGACCTCGAGGGTCTTGAGGTTGCGCGCGTTGACGCCGATGATGCGGGCGCCCGCGTCGACCGCCCGCTCGACCTCCTCCTCGTCGTGCACCTCGACCAGTGGGGTGAGCCCGATGGACTCGGCCCGCTCGATCAGGGAGACCAGCGCGTCCTGCTCCAGCGCCGCGACGATCAGCAGCGCGAGGTCGGCACCGTAGGCGCGGGCCTCCCAGAGCTGGTAGGCGGTGACGATGAAGTCCTTGCGGAGCACGGGGATGTCGACCTTGCCGCGGACGGCCTCGAGGTCGGCCAGCGAACCGCCGAACCGGCGCTGCTCGGTGAGGACCGAGATGACGGCGGCGCCGCCCGCCTCGTAGTCCGCGGCGAGGCCCGCGGGGTCGGCGATGGCGGCGAGCGCGCCCTTGGAGGGGCTGGACCGCTTGACCTCGCAGATGACCTTGACGCTGTCCCCCCGCAGGGCCGCCACGCCGTCCTTGGCGTCGCGCGCCTTCGCCGCCCGGTCCTTGAGCTCGTCGAGGGAGACCCGGGCCTGCCGCTCGGCGAGGTCCTCGCGGACTCCGTCGATGATCTCGTCGAGCACACTCACGCGAGAGGACCCCTTCCGAAAGCGAAACGATCAAGCCAGTGAGATGTTCCACCGGCACTGCGATGGTAACCGCCGGTCGGCGGAGGACCCGCATCCGGCGGAGCGAAGGCCCCCCGGGCGGACGGTCCGTACGCCGCTCCGACGCAGGTCAGGGTGCGAGTGCGGACCCGAAGGGAAGGTTCCGGACGACGGTGAAGAGCAGCACGACGCCCGCGATCGTCCACCAGTGCACGGCCCTCAGCGGGAGCGAGAAGGGCCTGCCGCGCAGTGTCCGGGTGAGCCAGACCGTCCACAGCACGGCGAAGAGCACGTAACCGGCCACGGCCAGCGCGTTGAGGCCGAGCGCCGCGCCGAAGTCGCCGTGCACGACCGCGTAGGCGCTGCGCAGCCCGCCGCAGCCCGGGCAGTACACGCCCCCGTACTGCAGCAGGGGGCAGACCGGGTAGTGCCCGGCCTCGTTCGGGTCGAAGGTGCCGACGTACGCGAAGGCGGCGGCGACACCGCCGAGGACGCCCAGCGGGGCGACGAGGTCACTCGGCTTCGGCCTGGCGGCAGTCTCGGTCACCCGGTGATTGTCCCGCGTCGTGCCCGCCCGGAACAGCCGGGGTGGCCGGAAAGCGCGGAGCCGCCGCCGGCGGTGTGCCGGCGGCGGCTCCGGAGCCCGTTGCCCGGGTCAGCCGCGCTGCCGCTCCGGCATCGGCTTGCCGAGGCCCGCGGCGCGCATGCCGAGACCGACCAGACCGCCCAGGGCGGCGACCGCCAGGCCGGCGAACATCCCGATCGGCTCCGCCAGGACGACGAAGGCAGCCGCGACGCAGAAGCCGATGAAGGCGATGGTCACGCCGGTCCAGGCGGCAGGGGTGTGTCCGTGGCTGTTGCCCGCCATGAGTGCTCCCAAGTCGTTCTTCGAGAAAGGGTCGTCAGTTCGTCCGCCCGCGCGATGGCGCGCGTCACGGGTTATTGTCCCCCGTTCCGCTCACGCTCCGCGCGCGGGGGGTGGCCCGGCGCGTTACGGCGACTCGGTGGGGTCCTCGCCGCGGTCCAGCGCCTTCCACAGGTCCTCGGGACGCTCCTCCCCGCCCCCGCCCGCGGCCGCGGCGGTACGGGCGGGGGGCGCCGCCCTGGGGGTGTCGCGGTCGTAGCGGTTCGACATGCCGGGCCAGGTGCGCGCGCGGAGCAGGGCGACGGTGCCGGCCAGCAGCAGGAGCACGCCGCCGGCCGCCGACACGACCGGCCAGGCGCTGGTGGAGGATCCGGTGACGGTCGTACGGGACAGGCCGCTGGCGGTCGCCGCGGCCGCGTCCAGGGCCGCGGTGTCGCCGAACGCGAGGAGCGCCGCCGTGAGGGCCCCGGCCCCGCACAGCGCGAGCAGCCCGCCCACGAGCAGCCGGGCCGCTCCCCTTACGGCGAAGACCGCCACGAGGGCGGCGAGGCCCACCAGCGCGAGCGCTCCCGGCACCCCGGTCACCTGGTGGCCGGAGACCCTGACCGGCATCCCGCCGTCGGCGAACGGCGCGCTGCCCTCCTGCCAGGTCTTGCTCGAGGCCAGGAGTACGACCGCGGCACCGAGCACACCGCTCGCCAGGGCGAGCACGAGGCCGCCGCGGCCGCGCGTCCGGCGGGCTGCGGGCTCGGCGGACGGTTCTGCGACGGTGCGGGACTGAGGTGCGGAGCTGCTCACCCGACCACTATCCCCCGTCGCCGCGCCGGCCCGGCACGCGGGGCCCGGCCCGCGCCGGTCAGGCCCCGGCGCGCATCCGGCCGGCCGTGGCGACGGCGCGGAGCACCGCGGCGGCCTTGTTCCGGCACTCGGTGTCCTCGCTGACCGGGTCGGAGTCGGCGACGATGCCGGCCCCGGCCTGCACGTACGCCGTCCCGTCGCGCAGCACCGCGGTGCGGATGGCGATGGCGGTGTCGGAGTCCCCGGCGAAGTCCAGGTAGCCCACGGCGCCGCCGTACAGGCCGCGCCTGGTGGGCTCCAGCTCGTCGATGATCTGCATCGCGCGCGGCTTGGGCGCACCCGAGAGGGTGCCCGCGGGGAAGCAGGCGGTGAGGACGTCGAATGCCGTGCGGCCGGCGCCGACGCTGCCGGTGACGGTGGAGACGATGTGCATGACGTGGCTGTAGCGCTCGATCGACATGAAGTCGACGACCTCGACGCTGCCGGGTTCGCAGACCCTTCCGAGGTCGTTGCGGCCCAGGTCGACCAGCATCAGGTGCTCGGCACGCTCCTTGGGGTCGGCGAGCAGTTCGTCGGCGAGCGCCTGGTCCTCGCGCGGCGTCGCGCCGCGCGGCCTGGTGCCCGCGATGGGGTGCACCATGGCCCGGCCGTCCTCGACCTTGACCAGCGCCTCGGGGCTGGAGCCGACGACGTCGAAGCCGTCGAAGCGCAGCAGGTACATGTACGGGGAGGGGTTGGTCGCCCGCAGCACGCGGTAGACGTCGAGCGCGCTCGCCGGGCAGGGCGTCTCGAACCGCTGCGAGGGCACGACCTGGAAGGCGTCGCCGGCCCGGATGTACTCCTTGGCCGTCTCCACCGCGGCCTGGTACGCGGCGCCGCCGAAGCGCGAGGTGACCTCCTCCGGGAGCCGGGAGGGCGGCAGTTCGGCGGGCGCGGAGTCCACGGGGCGAGCCAGGTCGGCGGTCATGGCGTCGAGCCGCCGCACGGCGTCCGCGTACGCCTCGTCGACGCCGGTGTCGAGGTCGTTGTGGTTGATCGCGTTGGCGATCAGCAGCACCGAGCCGTCCCAGTGGTCGAGCACCGCCAGGTCGGAGGTGAGCAGCATGGTGAGTTCGGGCAGCCGCAGGTCGTCGCGGGCGTGGTCGCCGATGCGCTCCAGGCGGCGTACGACGTCGTAGCCGAGGTAGCCGACCATGCCCCCGGTGAACGGCGGCAGTCCGGCGTCGTCGTGCAGGTCGCGCGGGGTGTGCAGGGCCTCGATCGTGGCCCGCAGCGCCTCCAGCGGGTCGCCGCCGGCCGGCACGCCCACCGGGGGCGTGCCGAGCCAGTGGGCGCGGCCGTCGCGCTCGGTCAGGGTGGCGGCGCTGCGGACGCCGACGAAGGAGTAGCGGGACCACGAGCGGCCGTTCTCCGCGGACTCCAGCAGGAAGGTGCCGGGGCGCTCGGCCGCGAGCTTGCGGTACAGGCCGACCGGGGTGTCCCCGTCGGCCAGCAGCTTCCTGCTGACCGGGATGACACGGCGGTCCTGCGCCAGCTTGCGGAAGGTGTCCGGATCGGGGGTGACGGTGCCCGTGGTCATGGTCCGCAGCCTAGTGCCCGGGCGCGGCCGCTTCAGGACAGCGGCAGTTCGCCCGCGTCGAAGCAGGTGCGGTCGCCGGTGTGGCAGGCCGCGCCGACCTGGTCGACCTTGACCAGGATCGTGTCGCCGTCGCAGTCCAGGGCCACGGACTTCACGTGCTGGACGTGCCCGGAGGTGTCGCCCTTGACCCAGTACTCCCGGCGGCTGCGGCTCCAGTAGGTGCAGCGGCCGGTGGTCAGGGTGCGGTGCAGCGCCTCGTCGTCCATCCATCCGAGCATGAGGACTTCGCCGGTGTCGTACTGCTGCGCGACGGCGGGCACGAGGCCGTCGGCGGTGCGCTTGAGACGGGCGGCGACAGCTGGGTCGAGCGGGGATTCCATGCCTCCATTCTGCCCGCTCCGGGCGGCACGACTTCGGCTCCTGCCCGCACTCCGCTCACCCGCATGGGGCATGCTTCGTGCATGAGTTTTCCTCCGCCGTCGCCGCCCGACGACCCGCGCTCCGGACAGGGTGGCGGTTTGGGGCCGCCCCCCGGGGGGTTCGGCCCGCCGCAGTACCAGCCGCAACCGCAGTACCAGCCGCAGCCGCAGCCGCCGTACCAGAACCAGCCGCAGTTCCCCGGACCGCCGCAGCCGGGCGGGGGTTACGGCTACCCGCCCCCGCCGCAGCCACCGCGCAGTGGTGGCGGTGCGAAGGTGGCCGCGATAGCCATCGGCGCGATCGTGCTGATAGCCGTCGTCGTCGGCGGTCTGGCGATCGCGCTCAGCGGCGGCGAGGACGACAAGGGCGCCACCGGGACCACCAGCAGCAGCCCGACGGTCTCGGCCCCCACCACCCAGGACACGGCGACGGCCTCCACGGAGCCGGACCCCTCGGAGACCTTCCGCAAGTACGTCGTGCTCAGCCCCGGCCAGTGCTTCGACGACCCGGGACTGGACACCGGCGTCACCGAGGTCACCACGGTCTCGTGCAACGGCCCCCACGACGCCGAGGTCATCGCCAACGAGACCATCACGGGTACCTTCGCCACCGAGGCCGCGCTCAAGGCCAAGGTCCTGAAGCTGTGCGAGGCAGACGCCGCCAAGCGCCTGAAGGACGTCAAGGACAACCCCGGGTACTTCTACTACGCGCTGTACCCGAAGCTCACGGGCTACCAGCTGCAGGGCAAGGACACCGTCTCCTGCTCCCTGACCCTCAGCAACCGGCCGGACGGCAAGAAGCTGACCAAACCGCTGCCGTAGCTGCTGCCCACCGGCGGGGACCGGACGTAGGCTGACGGCATGTCGACTCATGCCCAGCGTGAACGTCTGCTCCTCGCCGACCTGCTGGAGAGTGCCGGACCCGAGGCGCCAACCCTCTGCGAGGGCTGGACCACCCGTGACCTCGCCGCCCACATCGTGGTGCGGGAGCGCCGCGGTGACGCCTCGGCCGGCCTGGTCATCCCCTTCCTCGCGGACCGGTCGGAGCGCGTGCGCAAGGAGTTCGCGGAACGGCCCTACCAGGAACTGATCCGGCTGATCCGCACCGGGCCGCCGCGGCTGTCGCCGTTCGCCCTCAAGCAGATCGACGAGGCGGCCAACACCGTCGAGTTCTTCGTCCACGCCGAGGACGTGCGCCGGGCCCAGCCTGACTGGTCGCCGCGCGAACCGGACCCCGTCTTCGCCGACCTGCTCTGGTCCCGGCTGGAGCGCTCCGCCCGTCTGCTGGGCCGCAAGGCCCCGGTCGGCGTGGTGCTGCGCCGTCCGGACGGCCAGACCGCGGTCGCGCACCGCGGCGCACCGGTCGTCACCGTCACCGGGGAGCCCGGAGAGCTCCTGCTGTTCGCCTTCGGACGGCAGGACTCCGCCCGTGTGGAGACGGAGGGCGACAAGGACGCGGTGACCCGGCTCTACGACGCCAGGCTCGGCATCACCGCCTGAGTCCGGCTACCCGGGGCGGCGGGCGAGTTCCGCCCGCCGCAGCGCCGGCGCGGCGATTCCCAGGACGGCCCCCGCGGCCGCGACCGCCGCGCTCGCCACGAACACCGGCTGCGGGCCCCAGGCCCCGATGGCGGCACCGGTGAGCGGATAGCTCATCGGTGCGAGGCCGAGCGAGAACAGCGCGGCCACCGAACTGACCCGGCCGAGGTAGGCCGGGTCGGTGAGGGTCTGCAGCAGCGCCCCGCACAGCGCGCCGCTGAGCCCTGCCACCAGGCCGACCACGACCGCCAGCGCGACCGCTCCCGGCAGTGCGGGGACGAAGGCGAAGGCGGCCACCGCGACCGCCGCCAGCCCGAGGCAGCAGGCCTGGGCCAGTCCGGCGCGGGGCAGCCGGCCGCGTACCGTCAGCAGCAGCGAGGCGGCGCCCGCGCCGGCTCCGAAGCCGCTGACGATCCAGCCCAGCCCCGCCGCGCCCCAGCCCCGGTCGGCGGCGACCAGCGCGAGACCGATGTTGAACGGCCCGGCGAAGCCGAGCTCGCCGATCGCGATGACGGCCATGAGCGCGGTGAGCCCCCGCCGTGCGCGTATGTGGCGCAGGCCTTCCACCAAGTCCCGCCAGGCGGTGCCGTCCGCCTGCGCGGCCCGGTCGTCGGGCGGCAGCGGGGCGACGCGGACGGCGACCAGCAGCACCAGCGAGACCGAGAACAGCACGCCGGCGGCGGCGAACGCGACGGGAGCGCCGCCTGCCGCGACCGCCGTGCCGCCGAGCGAGGCGCCGGCCACGTTGCCGACGCGCATCGCGATGCCCTTCATCCCGTGCAGCCTGCCCAGTTGGTCCGGGCCGGTGATCCGGGCCGGAAGGGCGCCGACGGCGGGCAGGAACACCGCGTCGACGGCGCCGAAGAGCAGCGCGACCACGGCCAGCGCCCACAGCCCGGGAGTGGTGAGGGCGAGCAGCGCGGCCGCCGCGAACATCACCGCGCACCGGGTCAGATCGCTGCCGATGACGATGCGGCGCGGCCCGAACCGGTCGGCCAGCACTCCCCCGCCGAGCATCAGCACCGCGCGCGGCACGGCGCCGGCCGCCAGCACCAGGCCTGCCCGCCCGGGGTCCCCGGCGCGGGTGGCGGCCCAGGACAGGGCGAGGAACCACACGGCGTCGCCGACGATCGAGGCGGTGAACGCGGCCAGCCAGCGCAGGACGTTGGCGTCCCGGTGGGCGGGGGCTCGGGAGGGGGACAGGGGCGGTGCGGCGATGGCGGGCGCCGTCATGAGGTCGCGCCTCCTTCGGGGTTCACGGCCGGTAGGGGAATCCGTACAGGTGCACCGCGACGTGCTCGCGGCCCTCGGTGTCGCCCGCCTCCTCGGCGGCGCGCCCGCGGTCGGTCCAGCGCTTCATCAGCTCGCCCAGCTCCTCGCCGAACCGGTGCATCTCCTCGGCGGTGAGCCGGGGCATGTACTCGGAGCTGAAGGAGGCGTCGGTCCACTCCTTGCCCCAGGCGAGCTGCTGGTCGAGATAGGCGGAGTAGCGCGCGTACCGGGTGGCGAGGAGCTGCCGGGTCACCTCGCCCATGACGGCGGCGCCCTCGGGGCGGTCGGCGAAGTCCGAGGTGCGGAAGGTGAATCCGCGCTCGGAGCTGACCTTCCACCAGCGCTCGCGGCCGTCCGAGCTCTGCCCTGGGGCCTCGGTGATGAAGCCGTGCGCGGCGAGCCTGCGCAGGTGGTAACTGACCAGCGAGACGGCCTCGTCGACCTGGTCGGCCAGCTGGGAGGCGGTCGCGGTGCGGGCGGTGAACAGGGCGCGGTAGAGCTCGATGCGCAGCGGGTGCGTGAAGACCTTGAGCGCGTCGAGGTCGGTGATCCTGCGGGGGTCCGCGCCGGTCTCTTCCGGCTCTTCCTCGGGCATACCCGGGAGGCTAGACAGGAAAGGAAATTTGCGCAACAGAAATTGCGCAACAAATCCTGTGCATCGGCTACGCTCTGCGGCCATGGACGCGAACCAGGGTGGGCCGGCAGCAGACGTCGAGGTGACAGGGATCGCGGTGCCGGTGCCGCGCCCGGGCGAGACCTGGGCCGTCGGCGCGGTCGTCCTCGACGCGGACGGCAGGGCCTTCGCCCAGCGCCGCTCCCCCGGCCGCCGGCTCTTGCCGGACTGCTGGGACCTCGTCGGCGGCCATGTGGAGCCCGGCGAGACCCTCCTGGCGGCCCTCGCCCGCGAAGTGGAGGAAGAGACCGGCCGGCGACTGCGCACCGTGCGGCGGCTGATCGGGGTGTCCACCTGGGAGGGCGACGACGGCCAAGGCCTGCGCCACGAGGCGGACTTCGTCGTCGACGTCGACGGGGACCTCGCACGTCCGCGCCTGGAGCCGGGCAAGCACACGGCCTACGGCTGGTTCGGCCCCGAAGACCTCGAACGGCTGAAGGAGAACCGGGCACCTGGTGAGACCCTGGTGCACGACGTGATCGCCGCAGCGCTCGACCTCCGTGGGTGACGTGTGCCGTACCTGAAGCTGCTCCGCCGGCCCCATGTGGGCCGGTTGCTGTCCGGTTCCCTCGTCGGACGGCTGCCGACCGCCATGGCGGCCCTGGCCATCGCGCTGGCGCTGCGCGCGGCGGGCGCCGACTACCGGCTGGTCGGCGCCGCCGGCGGCGTCTACGCCGTGTCCGGGGCGATCGGCGGGCCGCTCCTGGGACGGTGGGTGGACCGGCTGGGGCAGCCGCGCGTGCTCGTCCTCTCCTCCCTGGTGTCGGCCGCCGGCTTCGCGGCGCTGGCCGCGGCGCCCGGCAGCACGGCGGTGGCCGTATTCGGCCCGGCCGTCGCCGGGGCCGCGTCGCCTCCGCTGGAGCCGTGCCTGCGGGCGCTGTGGCCCGATCTGGTCGAGCCGGACGAACTGGAATCGGCCTACGCCGTGGACGCGGGCGCGCAGGAACTGGTCTTCATCGGCGGCCCGCTGCTGGTCGGCGGCCTGGCCGTGGCGGGCCCGGCCCGGCTGGCGCTGGTGGCCGCGGCGGTCCTCGGGGTGGTGGGCGCGCTCTTCGTCGCGACCTCCGCGCCCTCGCGCGCCTGGGCCTCCGCCGCCCGTTCCGTCCACTGGCTCGGGCCGCTGCGCAGCCGGGCCCTGGTCGTGCTGCTGTGCGCGCTGACCGGCTGCGGCTGGGCCCTGGGCACGTTCAACGTCTTCGCCGTCGCCTATGCCGAGCGCCACCCGCTGCCCGGCGGCGCGGGCACCCTGCTGGCGCTGAACTCCACCGGCGCCCTGATCGGCGCCCTGCTGATCGCGGCCCTGCCCTGGCGGGCGGACGCGGCCACCAAGGCGGCCGTCACCGGAGCCGGGATGGCCCTCACCTTCTGGCCCTTCACCCTGGTCCCCGGACCGCTGCCGATGGCGCTGGTCGCCCTGTTCAGCGGGGTGTTCTTCGCGCCGCTGCTCACCGTGGTCTTCCGGCTTACCGGCGAACTGGCCCCGGCGGGCACCGTCACCGAGGCCTTCGCCTGGCTGGTCACCCTCGTCACCACGGGCATCGCGGGCGGCTCCGCCGTCAGCGGCCTGATCCTCGCCGACGGCTCCCTCCCCACGGCCGCCGTCAGCGCCGCGAGCGGCGTCACCCTCTCGGCCCTCACCCTCGCCGCCGCGCGCCCGGTCCTGGCCCGCGGCCGGGTCACCGTACAGGCGGCCGGCTAGCCGGCGCGGCCGCCGCCGTCACATCGGTCAGCGCACCGGGTGCCCGGCGTCGCGCAGCGTCCGCTTGACCTCGCCGATGCGCAGATCGCCGAAGTGGAAGACGGAGGCGGCCAGGACGGCGTCGGCACCGGCGGCGACGGCCGGGGGGAAGTCGGTGAGCCGGCCCGCGCCGCCCGAGGCGATGACGGGGACGGTGACGTGCCTGCGGACGGCGGCGATCATCTCGGTGTCGTAGCCGTCCTTCGTGCCGTCGGCGTCCATCGAGTTGAGCAGGATCTCGCCGGCGCCGAGCTCGGCCGCGCGGTGCGCCCACTCCACCGCGTCGATGCCGGTGCCCTGGCGGCCGCCGTGCGTGGTCACCTCGAAGCCGGACGGGGTCCCGGCCTCGGTGCGGCGGGCGTCCACGGAGAGCACCAGCACCTGCCGGCCGAACCGCTCGGCGATCTCGCGCAGGAGGTCGGGCCGGGCGATCGCGGCGGTGTTGACGCCGACCTTGTCGGCCCCGGCGCGCAGCAGTTTGTCGACGTCGTCGGCCGAGCGCACGCCGCCGCCGACGGTGAGCGGGATGAAGACCTGCTCGGCGGTGCGCCGCACCACGTCGTAGGTCGTCTCGCGGTTGCCGGAGGACGCGGTGATGTCGAGGAAGGTCAGCTCGTCGGCGCCCTCGGCGTCGTAGAGCTTGGCCATCTCGACGGGGTCGCCCGCGTCCCGCAGGTTCCGGAAGTTGACGCCCTTGACGACCCGGCCGCCGTCCACGTCCAGGCAGGGGATGACTCGGACCGCCAGGGTCATTGCTCTCGTGCTCCTCGGAATGCTCGGAATGCCTCGAGTTCCACTTCGACCAGGACCCGCGGGTCCATGAACCCGGAGACCACGACCATCGTGGTGGCCGGGCGGGCCGCGTCGAAGAACTCCTTGTGCGCCCGCCCGGCCTCGTCCATGTCGCGGGTGTGGGTGAGGTAGATCCGGACGCGGACGACGGACCCGGCGTCCAGGCCGAACTCCTCCAGCGCCGCCAGGGCGTTGGAGAACGCCACCCTGGCCTGTTCGTACGGGTCGCCCTCGCCGTGGAGCACGGTGCCGACGAACGGCATGGTGCCCGCGACGTGGACGCGGTCCCCCGCCGCGACGGCACGTGCGAATCCGAACTGCTCCTCCCAGGGGCTGTCGCTCTGCACTCGCCGCACCTCGGGGGTCTCCGTCATCGGGACACTGCCTCCAGGGCCTCTTCCAGGGTGAACGCCTTGGCGTAGAGGGCCTTTCCGACGATGGCTCCCTCGACCCCCTCGGGAACCAGGGTGGCGATGGCCCGCAGATCGTCGAGGGAGGAGACGCCGCCGGAGGCGACGACCGGCCGGTCGGTGGCCGCGCAGACGTTCTTCAGCAGCTCCAGGTTGGGGCCCTGGAGGGTGCCGTCCTTGTTGATGTCGGTGACGACGTAGCGTGCGCAGCCCTCGGAGTCGAGGCGGGCCAGTGTCTCGTAGAGGTCGCCGCCGTCGCGGGTCCAGCCGCGGCCGCGCAGGGTGGTGCCGCGGACGTCCAGGCCGACCGCGATCCGGTCGCCGTGCTCCGCGATGACCTTGGCGACCCACTCCGGGGTCTCCAGGGCGGCGGTGCCCAGGTTGACCCGGGTGCAGCCGGTGGCGAGGGCCGCGGCCAGCGTGTCGTCGTCGCGGATGCCGCCGGACAGCTCGACCTTGACGTCCATGGAGCGGGCGACCTCGGCGATCTGCGCGCGGTTGTCCCCGGTGCCGAACGCGGCGTCCAGGTCGACCAGGTGCAGCCACTCGGCACCCGCCTGCTGCCAGGCCAGTGCGGCGGCCATCGGGTCGCCGTAGGACGTCTCGGAACCGGACTCGCCGTGGACGAGGCGGACGGCCTGCCCGTCGCGGACGTCGACGGCGGGAAGGAGTTCGAGGCGGTGCGTCGTGCTCATGGCGGCGTACGTCCTAGTCCTTGAAGGTGTCGAGCCAGTTGGTCAGCAGCTGGGCGCCGGCGTCGCCGGACTTCTCGGGGTGGAACTGGGTCGCCCACAGCGGGCCGTTCTCCACCGCGGCGACGAAGGGCTCGCCGTGGGTGGCCCAGGTGACCTTCGGGGCCGCGATGGTGGGGTTGGCGGTCTCCAGCTCCCAGGTGCGCACCGCGTAGGAGTGCACGAAGTAGAAGCGGGCGTCGGCGTCCAGTCCGGCGAACAGCCGTGAGTCCTCCGGCGCCTTGACGGTGTTCCAGCCCATGTGCGGCACGACCGGCGCGCGCAGCGGCTCGACGGTGCCGGGCCACTCGTCGCAGCCCTCGGTCGTGACGCCGTGCTCGACGCCCTTCTCGAAGAGGATCTGCATGCCGACGCAGATCCCCATCACGGGCCTGCCGCCCGACAGCCGGCGCCCGATGATCCACTCACCGCGCACCGCCTTCAGCCCGGCCATGCAGGCCGCGAAGGCGCCGACGCCGGGGACGAGGAGCCCGTCGGCGTTCATCGCCTCGTCGAAGTCGGCGGTGATCTCGACGTCCGCGCCGACCCGGGCGAGCGCGCGCTCGGCGGAACGGACGTTGCCGAAGCCGTAGTCGAGGACCACGACCTTCTTGGCGGCCTTGCTCATCTGCCGGCCCCCCTACAGCCGCAGCAGACCGGCCGCCAGCGACATGGCGGATCCGATACCGAGCAGCACGACGACGCCCTTGGGCAGCTTCTGCTTCCAGAAGGAGTACACCCCGCCGGCCAGGAACAGGCCGAGCAGGATGAAGAGGACCGAGGCCTTGCTCATCAGAGGGCGCCCTTCGTCGACGGGAGGATGCCCGCGGCGCGCGGGTCGCGCTCGGAGGCGTAGCGCAGGGCCCGGGCCAGCGCCTTGAACTGGCACTCCACGATGTGGTGGGCGTTGCGCCCGTACGGCACGTGGACGTGCAGCGCGATCTGCGCCTGGGCGACGAAGGACTCCAGGATGTGCCGGGTCATCGTCGTGTCGTAGGAGCCGATCATCGGCGCCATGTTCTCGGGTTCGGTGTGCACCAGGTACGGGCGGCCCGACAGGTCGACGGTGACCTGGGCGAGGGACTCGTCCAGGGGCACGGTGCAGTTGCCGAAGCGGTAGATGCCCACCTTGTCGCCGAGCGCCTGCTTGAAGGCGGCGCCCAGTGCGAGGGCGGTGTCCTCGATGGTGTGGTGGGTGTCGATGTGCAGGTCGCCCTCGGTCTTGACCGTGAGGTCGAACAGGCCGTGGCGGCCGAGCTGGTCGAGCATGTGGTCGTAGAAGCCGACTCCGGTGGAGATCTCGGTCCTGCCGGTGCCGTCGAGGTCGAGCTCGACGACGACGGACGTCTCCTTGGTCGTGCGCTCCACGCGGCCGACGCGGGTCATGGGTTACTGCTCCTTCTTGAGCTCGCGTACCGCTTCGAGGAACGCGTCGTTCTCGGCCGGGGTGCCCGCGGTGACCCGCAGCCAGCCCGGTACGCCGTTGTCGCGGACGAGCACGCCGCGGTCGAGGATCGCCTGCCAGGCGCGGTGGCTGTCCTCGAAGCGGCCGAACTGGACGAAGTTGGCGTCGGAGTCGGTGACCTCGCAGCCGATCGCCCTCAGCTCGCCGACCAGGCGGTCCCGCTCGGTCTTCAGCTGCTCGACGTACCCCAGCAGCGTATCGGTGTGCTCCAGGGCGGCCAGCGCGGTGGCCTGGGTGACGGCGGACAGGTGGTACGGCAGCCGCACCAGCTGGACGGCGTCGACGACCGCGGGGTCGGCGGCGAGGTAGCCCAGTCGCAGCCCGGCGGCGCCGAAGGCCTTCGACATGGTGCGGCTGACCACCATGTTGGGGCGGCCCTCGATCAGCGGCAGCAGGGACGGGCGGTGGCTGAACTCGCCGTACGCCTCGTCGACCACCACCAGGGAGGGCCGGGCGGCCTGGGCGGCCTCGTACAGCGCCACGACGGTGTCGGCGGCGACGGCGGTGCCGGTGGGGTTGTTGGGCGAGGTGACGAAGACCACGTTCGGCCGCCGCTCGGCGATGACCCGCTCGGCGGCGGCCACGTCGATGGTGAAGTCCTCGCGGCGCGGGCCGGCGATCCAGCCGGTGCCGGTGCCGCGGGAGATCAGTCCGTGCATGGAGTACGAGGGCTCGAAGCCGATCGCGGTGCGCCCGGGGCCGCCGAAGGTCTGCAGCAGCTGCTGGATGACCTCGTTGGAGCCGTTGGCGGCCCACACGTTGGCGAGGCCCACCTCGTGACCGGCGGTGCGGGTCAGGTACTTCGCGAGTTCGGTGCGGAGCTCCACCGCGTCCCGGTCGGGGTAGCGGTTGAGGTCGCGGGCGGCCTCGCGCACCCGCTCGGTGATCCGGTCGACCAGCGGCCCGGGCAGCGGGTACGGGTTCTCGTTGGTGTTCAGGCGTACGGGCACGTCGAGTTGCGGGGCGCCGTAGGGCGACTTGCCGCGCAGTTCGTCCCGGATGGGCAGGTCGTCGATGCCGGTCACGAACCCGGTACCGTCCAATCGAATCGGGCGCGGACCGCGGCGCCGTGCGCGGGCAGGTCCTCGGCGTCGGCCAGGGTCACCACGTGCGGGGCGATCTCGGCGAGCGCCTCGCGGGTGTAGTCCACGACGTGGATGCCGCGCAGGAAGGACTGCACGGACAGGCCCGAGGAGTGGCAGGCACAGCCGCCGGTGGGCAGCACGTGGTTGGAGCCCGCGGCGTAGTCGCCGAGCGAGACCGGGGCGTAGGCGCCGACGAAGACCGCGCCGGCGTTGCGCACCCGGGCGGCGACGGCGGCGGCGTCGGCGGTCTGGATCTCCAGGTGCTCGGCCGCGTAGGCGTCCACCACCTGCAGGCCCTGCTCGATCCCGTCGACCAGGACGATGCCGGACTGGCGGCCGGACAGCGCGGGCGCGATCCGGTCCTCGACGTGCTTGGTGGCGGCGATCTGCCGCTCCAGTTCCTTCTCCACCGCCTCGGCGAGGTCCACGGAGTCGGTGACCAGGACGGCGGCGGCCAGCGGGTCGTGCTCGGCCTGGCTGATCAGGTCGGCGGCGACGTGCACCGGGTCGGCGGTGGCGTCGGCGAGGACGGCGATCTCGGTGGGGCCGGCCTCCGCGTCGATGCCGATGCGGCCCTTGAGCAGGCGCTTGGCCGCGGCGACCCAGATGTTGCCCGGGCCGGTGACCATGCTCACCGGACGGCACTCCTCGGTGCCGTAGGCGAACATCGCGACGGCCTGGGCGCCGCCCGCGGCGTACACCTCGTCGACGCCGAGCAGCGCGCACGCGGCGAGGATCGTCGGGTGCGGGAGCCCGCCGAACTCCTTCTGCGGCGGCGAGGCCACGGCCATCGAGCCGACCTTGGCCTCCTGCGCGGGCACCACGTTCATCACCACGGAGGACGGGTAGACCGAGCGCCCGCCGGGAACGTACAGACCGACCCGCTCGACCGGCACCCAGCGCTCGGTGACCGTGCCGCCCGGCACGACCTGCGTGGTGTGGTCGGTACGGCGCTGCGCGCCGTGGACGAGCCGGGCGCGGCGGATCGACTCCTCCAGCGCGGCCCGCACCTTCGGGTCCAGCTCCTGCAGGGCCCGGGTCAGCGCCTCGGCCGGGACGCGTACCCGGTCGATGGTGACGCCGTCGAACTTCTCCGCGTAGTCGATCAGTGCCGCGGTGCCACGATGCTTCACGTCCTCGCAGATCGGGCGCACCGTCTCCAGTGCGGCCTCGACGTCGAGCTCGGCTCGGGGCAGCAGGTCGCGGTCGACGCCGTCCGCCGGGAAGGCGTCGCCGCGCAGATCGATTCGGGAGATCACCCTCCCAAGTGTAGAGAACCGCCCCTGCGGGCTCGGCCGGGTATCAGTCCGTGATACGCCCGCCGTGTCGAGGCCAAAGATCGCCCCCGCTTGTCGCCCGCGGGCGTGCCCACCGATAGCGTTTCGGTCGTCGCTGTGAGCCACGGGAGGGAGACCGGTGACCGAGCCGTCGGACGTCGCGCCGCCGCACGACTGGACCGCCGTGGAACAGGGCCTGTGGCAGGCCTTCCGCCGCGGGGAGCTGTACGACCTGCGCACCGGCATCCCGGAGCGGGACGACCCGGCCGCCGACCGCTTCTGGGGCCCGGACCGCACGGTGCGGGCCGAGGTGATCGCCAAGCTGCTGCTCGACGGGCCGCAGGCCGCCTCGGGGCGCGTGTCGTGCGTGAAGCTGTCCGGGGCCCAGATCAGCGGGCAGCTCAACCTCTCGGGCGGCACGGTGGTGCCGTACGTGGAGCTGCACGACTGCCGCTTCGAGCAGCAGGTGCTGCTCGCGGAGTGCACCTTCACGACCCTGCGCATGGTGCGCTGCGCCATACCGCGGCTGGAGGCGGCCCGGCTGCACACCTCGGGCGACCTGCACCTGCCGCAGTGCACGATCGAGGGCGGGATACGGCTCACCGACGCCCACATCGGCACGGACCTGCTGCTCAACCAGATCACCCTGCGCAAGGACCGGCACGGCCGGGCGCTGGCGGCCGACGGGCTGAGCGTCGCCCAGGACGTCGAGGCCGAACTGATCGAGGCGACCGGCGAGATCAGCCTGCGCAGCGCCCGCATCGGCGGTCGCCTCAGCCTGCGCGGCAGCCGGCTGCACAATCCGTACGGGCGCTACGCGCTCAACGCGGCCCGCGTCACCGTCGAGCACACCCTCTACCTGAGCGCGGGCTACGTCGGCACCGGCGGCTCCGGCAGCGGCACCCCGCCGCTGGGTGTGCGCACCCGGCGCTTCAGCTCGGACGGCGGGGTGCGGCTGGACGACGGCCGGTTCGGCAACGCGGTGATCATCCACCAGGCGCGGTTCCAGCTCGCCGGGGGGCAGCAGCTGTCGCTGCGCCGGATCCAGACACCCGAGCTGCGGCTCACCCTGGACCAGCCGCCGACCGGGACGATCTCGCTGGCCGGAGCGCGCGTGGGCAACCTCACGGACAGCCGCACCTGCTGGCCCGAGGCCGGCGGCCTCGACCTGACCGGCTTCGCCTACGGCTCCCTCAGCCCCGAGGGCGCCTTCCCGCTGCGCGCCCGGATCGCCTGGCTGGCCGCGGCCACCCCGGAGTACAGCCCCGAGCCGTACGAGCACCTGTCGGCCGCCCTGCGCGCGAGCGGCGAGGACGCCGACGCCCGCGAGGTGCTGCTGGCCAAGCACCGCAGGCGCCGCGAGACCCTCCCGCTCGCGGGCAAGCTGTGGGGCTACCTGCAGGACGTGACCGTGGGCTACGGCTACCGCCCGGGCCGGGCCGCCATCTGGATGGCGCTGCTCTGGGCCTTCGGCGCGGTGTTCTTCAACGTCCACGGCGAGCCGCATCCCGTCGACGGCGGCGCCTTCCCCCACTGGAGCCCCTCCCTCTTCGCCCTCGACCTGCTCCTCCCGGTCATCAACCTCGGCCAGGACAACGCCTGGCGCCTCGGTGGCAGCGCCCAGTGGGCCGCCGCCGTCCTCACCATGCTCGGCTGGATCCTCGCCACCACCGTCGCCGCGGGCGCCTCCCGCCTCCTCCGCCGCGGCTGAGGCCCCGGCTGAGGCCCGCCGAGGCCCCGGCCGAGGTCCTCGCCGAGGTTCCTGCGGGGGCGCGCTCCTGGCGCGGACGGCCCGTTCGGGGCGAAAACGGACGGGGCGGGACGAGGGCGACGATGGGGGTGGGCGTCACAGGCCCTAGGCTTGCTGACCGTGACCGCTCGTCTTCCGCTCTTCCCGCTCGGCTCCGTCCTCTTCCCGGGGCTCGTGCTGCCGCTGAACGTCTTCGAGGAGCGCTACCGCGCGCTCTTCCGCGACCTGCTCGCCCTGCCCGAGGACGCACCGCGCAGGTTCGGCGTCGTGGCGATCCGCGACGGCCACGAGGTCGCCCCCGCGGGGGCCGAGGAGGCGGCGGCCGGGTACGCGGCGGACCTGTCCGGGGCGCTGTACGCACTGGGGTGCACCGCGGACGCGGCGACGATCGGGGAGCGCGAGGACGGCGGCTTCGACGTCGTGGCGACCGGCACGACGCGCTTCAGGCTGCTGTCGGTGGACGCCTCGGGGCCCTATCTGACCGGTGAGGTCGAGGAGGTCGCGGAGGAACCCGGCACCGGCTCGGGGGCGCTGGCGGCCGACGTGGCGCGGGCGTTCCGTACCTACCAGAAGCGGCTGGCCGGCGCACGGGAGCGGAGCCTGGCGGGCAGCCAGGAACTGCCGGACGATCCGACCGTGCTGTCGTACCTGGTGGCGGCCGCGACCGTCGCCGGGACCCCGGCCAAGCAGGCCCTGCTGGAGGCGCCGGACACGGCGGCCCGGCTGGAGGAGGAACTGCGGCTGCTGCGCCGCGAGGCGGCCGTCATCGACAAGCTGGGCGCCCTGCCCGCCGTGGACCTGACGCGGCAGGTGCCGAGCCCCAACTGACGTATCCTCGCAGCGCCATGGTCAAGAAGAAGCAGTCATCCTCCGGCGGCACGCCCGCCACCGTCGCCCTGGAGAAGGCGAACGCCGCCTTCACCGTGCACGCGTACGCCCACGACCCCGCCTCGGAGCTCGGCTACGGGGAGGAGGCCGCACAGGCGCTGGGCACCTCCCCCGACCGGGTGTTCAAGACCCTCGTCGCCGACGTGGACGGGGCGCTGACCGTCGCCGTCGTCCCCGTCGCGGGCTCGCTGGACCTGAAGGCGCTGGCCTCCGCGACCGGCGGGAAACGCGCCGGCATGGCGGACCCGGCCGCCGCCGAGCGGACCACCGGCTACGTCAGGGGCGGCATCTCCCCGCTGGGGCAGCGCAAGCGGCTGCGCACGGTGGTGGACGCGTCGGCGCTGGAGCACGCCACGGTCTTCGTCTCGGCCGGCAAGCGCGGCCTGGAGGTCGAACTGTCTCCGCAGGACCTGGTGCGGCTCACGGACGCGGTCGTCGCACCGATCGGACGCGCCTGACCCCTGGACGGCGCAGCCCTACGGGCGCACTCTGCCCGGAAGCGCACCCGGCTCAGGGGAGGCCCGATGTCCAAGCGCACCCGCAAGCGCAGGTGGCGGATCAAGAAGCGCAGGGCCAACCACGGCAGGCGCCCGGCGTGACCTCCGGGCCCCGGGTCAGACGCCCGGGGGCGGCGGCTTCCATTCCACGGCGGGGGGCTGCTCGTCGCGCGGGCCGAAGCCCGTGGTGAGCAGCAGATGGGTGAGGACGGCCCCTATGGGCCAGGCCAGGAGCGCGCCCTTGGCCTGCAGTTCGAGGGGGCCGTCGAACACCTTCTTCGCGCCGACCGCCCTGGCGTGCGCGATCAGGTCGCTGGTGGGGCCGAGCCAGGTGCCCAGCCGCCAGGCCAGCACGGAGCCCACTACGGCGCCCGCGGCCATGCCGAGGACCACTCCGACGCCGCCGCGCCGGTTCCGCCAGAAGACGACCGCCCCGGTCAGCACCCCGATACCGAGCCCGAGCAGCACGAAGGTGCCGTCGGCGCCGATCGCCTGCTCCCCCTCGGTGTCCTTGAGGTAGACCGCCTTGCCGTCGGAGACCAGCGGGATCCGCGGCGCCAGCCACAGCCACAGCAGGCCGAGGACCACACCCGCCACAGCCACGAGCACCGCGGTCAGTGCGCCGCTCTTGAGCTCCCGGACGGGGTCCATGCGGCTCTCCTGCTCCGGGAACGGCGGCAGCGGCGCGGGCGGCCATTGGTCGTGAGGGGTCAGGGGTGCGGTCACCCTGCCATCGTGCCAGGTCCGTCCGTGGCCCGCGTCACCGGCACCTCACCGCCGCCACCCGGCGGTCACCGGCAGGCGGCACGACGGTAGGCCCAGGTGGCCGCCGCCAGCGACACCAGGCCCACGGCCGCGCACACCGACAGGTCGGCGGTGACCGCCAGCCAGTCGGGGCGGTCGTCGAAGCTGCGGATGAGGGCCTCCACACCGTAGGTGGAGGGCAGCAGATCCCGTACGTAGCGGATGGGCTCGGGCAGGTTGCCGGCCGGCAGCACGCCCAGCAGCAGCGCGGCGGACATGCCGAGCTGGCCGGCCAGGGTGGCCAGCTCCTGGCGCGGCGCGAGCAGCCCGAGCGCCGCGCCCAGCCCGGACAGCGCGGCCCCCGCCAGCGGGATGACCGCGGCGAGGATCCACAGGTTCGCGAAGGGCAGCTGGAACAGCGCGCAGCCGATGCCCGCCGTCACGAGCGTCCCGGGCACGGTGAAGGAGGCGTACGCGCCGGCCGCGCCCAGCACCACGGCGGCCGGGGGCACCGGAAGGGTCGCGTAGTGGTCGAGCCCGCCGGAGGCGCGCAGCTGCCCGAAGTACTGGGCCAGCAGGTTGAGCGCCACAAAGGCGACGACCAGCACGCTTGATCCGGCCACCACCGCGCGTGCGGCCGGGCCGCCGTCGACGACGCCCCTCATCATGATCATGATGCCGACCGACTGGAAGGTCGCCACGAACAGCAGCGGGATCCGGGCGACCTTCGCCCGGGACATCTGCGCCCGGTACACCGCGGCCATCGCCGGCAGCAGCCGGGCGCGCGGGGCCAGCGTGGCGGCCTCCGCCCCCAGGGGGGCAGCGGGCGCCGCCGGTGCCGCCGTACGGGTGTCCGCGCCCGCGGAGATGATCGTCACTCCGCGCCGCCCCGCCGCGCCATGCCGTGCGCCCCGTCCAGATCCGTGTCCAGATCCATGTTCCGGTCCATGTTCCGGTCCGGGTCAGGGGTCAGGTCTCCGCCGTTGCCACCGTTCACGCCTTGACCAGTCCCTTCCTCCGACCGCCGAGCGCCAGGTAGACATCCTCCAGGCTCGGCGCCGTCAGGGTGAAATCGTCGAGCGCGGTGAAGGCCGGCCCGCCGGTCAGCTCCGCGACCACGGCACGGGCCCGCTGCTGCGGCAGCCGCAGCGTCCAGCGGCGTCCGGTGACGCGGGCCGTCTCGCGCAGCGCCGCCACGCCGGGCACGGCCAGCGGGGGCTCGTCCCGCCACACCAGGTCCAGCCGTACCTCGTCGGCGACGAGCGCCTTGAGCCCGGCCGGGGTGTCGCAGGCGATGACCCGGCCCTCGTCGATGACCGCGACGCGGTCGAGCACGGTCTCCGCCTCGATCACGTTGTGGGTGACGAGCAGCACCGTGGTGCCGCGTTCGGCGCGCCGCCGGTCGACCGCCGCCCAGACCGCGCGCCGGGCGACCGGGTCCATGGCGGTGGTCGGCTCGTCCAGTACGAGCACGGGCCGTTCGCCCACCAGGGCGGCGGCGAAGCAGGCCAGCCGCCGCTCCCCGCCCGACAGGCGCTTCAGCGGCCGCGAGGCGAGGGCGGTCAGTTCCAGTTCCTCCAGGACGGCGTCCCGCTCGGCGCGCGCGGCCCTGAGGTCGAGGCCGCGCAGCCGTCCGGTGGTCTCGGCGGCGAGGGCCACGGTCAGTTCGTCCAGCGCGCTCGACTCCTGGCCGAGGTAGCCCACCAGCCGTGCCGCGCGCTCCGGGTGCCGGACGATGTCGTGGCCGAGCAGTTCGACGCTGCCCGCGTCGGGACGCAGCAGCCCCGTCAACTGGCGTACGAGGGTGGTCTTCCCGGCACCGTTGGGGCCGAGCAGCCCGAAGATCTCCCCGCCCCGGATGTCCAGGTCGATGCCGTCGTTGGCGCGTACCGGGGGGCTCGCGGCGCCGCGCCGGCCCCGCCCGGCCGGATAGCTCTTCACCAGCCCGCGCACGGTCACCACCATCGCCGTCCGCGCGGTGGCGTCCTGTTCCGTGCCCGTACTCACGAGGCCCGAGCCTACGCTGCATCCCGGCCGGGACATGCCGCAGGGTCGGATCCGGGCGCGCTCACTCGCCCGGAGAGGCCCTCGCGACGACGGCGCGGGCGTCGATCTCCCGCCAGAAGCCCGCCCGGATGGCGTAGCGGTCGTGCTCGTCGATCTGGTCGTCCTTGTGGGCCAGCAGCCCGAACCGGGCGGCGTAGCGCAGCAGCTCGCCGTCGATGCGGTGCGGGACGCGGGGGTACTCGGCGGAGAGCACCTGGAGGTGGGTCGCGTCGGCGAGCCGGCCGATCCAGCGGCCGGCGAAGACCTGGCCGACCTCGTACGGGTCGCCGCTGACGGCCGTGATGTCCTCCTCGCGGTCCGCCCAGCGCTGTTCGGCGCTGGTGAGCTGGGCCAGCGTGGGCAGGGTCGCGTCGGCGCCCTCGGCGCCGCCTACCAGCCCGCGGTCGGAGGACCAGCGCAGAGTGGCGCCGGCGGCCGCCGGGGACGCGGGGTGCGGGGAGGAGTGCCCGCGGTGGACGATGCCGGCGACGTCCTTCGGGGTGGGCACCAGGCCGCGACCGGCGGTGGCGGCGGGTGCGTCGGGACTCGGGCGGGTGCCGTTGCGCTCGGCGGTGACGACCTGGGGCGCGGCGGCGGCCGGCTCCGCGGGCTGGTCGGCCGCGGGCTGCGACTCGGCGCCCTGGGCGGTCTCGGGCAGCGGTGCGGAGAGGATCGCGGCGATCTCGGGGCGCGGGGTGAGCGGTGCGCAGACGCCTGCCGGCTCCCGTACGTGGATGGCCCGGGTGATCCACTCCCGGTCCAGGACGCGCCGCTCGTCGGCCTCGGCGACCAGGTCCTCGGACTGGTTGAAGTCGCCGTCCGCGGCCTGCACGGCCCACAGATGGACGGCGACGCCGTGCTCCTTCGCCGACATCATGCCGGGCAGGAGGTCGCCGTCGCCGGTGACCAGGACGACGTCGGAGCACGCGCGGTTGCGGGCCAGCTCGGACAGCTCGGCGTGCATCGCCGCGTCGACGCCCTTCTGCGCCCAGCGTCCGTCGGTGCGGGTCAGCGCGCCGAGGCGGACCGTCACGCGCGGCATCACGCGCAGCCTGCGGTGCTCCGGCTGCGGTACGCGGTCGGGGGCGCCGTCGAACCAGTAGATGCGCAGCAGCGGCTGCCCGGTCTCCTTCTCGGCGCGCTCCCGCAGACCCGCGACGATCTCGGAGTGGTCGACGGTGATCCGGGACCGGGAGGGCTCTCCGGCGAGGAGGCTCGCGGCGGCTCCGAGCAGGTAGCCGGCGTCCACGAGGACGACGCAGCGGTCCATCGGTCTCACCCTCTTCTCCGAAAGTCCTGCCGTCCGACCCCCCGGTAACACTGTTGCCCCGAGTCTGCCCGAACTCGGGGGCGTTGTGACCGGTTACGCGATCACCGGCGCGCCACACTCTGCAACTGCCCGAAATGCGACCTTCGTACTCCCGTGCAAGCCTGAGTGCGGCCCATCATCCGAGATTTCCCCCAAGGAGGAATCGTGGGCAAGAACAAGAACCGGGGCGAACGTACCGGCCAGCAGCACGACCGCGGCGCCGCGACCACCGAAGAGCACGCGAAGAGCGCAGGCGGACGCGAGCCGGCGATGACGGTCCCGGGCGCCGAACCGCACGTGTCGCAGAAGCGGCAGAAGAAGTTCGGCCACAACTAGCGCGCAGGCGCCGGTCGCTCATGATCGAGGGTGGCACCCCTTCCGGAAGGGGTGCCACCCTCGTCGCTTCCGCCCGCCGGCTCAGCGCGTGATCAGCCCGCCTGCTGCTGGGCGGTGGCGAGACAGGAGGGGCCGAGGAGGGCCTTGAGGTCGCCGAAGAGCGCCGGGTCGGCAGTGACGCGGTGGCGGTCGAGCCGCAGCACCGTCGTCTTGCGGGCGCCCTGCAGCCGCACGCGGACCTCGGTGCTCCCCTTGTGGCTGGCAAGGACCTCGCCGAGGCGGGCGACCAGCGGCGGAGTCACCTTCACCGTCGGGATGGAGATCGTCACCGGGGCGTTGGTCCCGGCGTCCGTGAGGTCGGGGACCATCAGCTCCATGGCCACCAGGCGCGGGATGTCCTCGCGCTTGTCGAGCCGGCCCTTGACGAAGACGACGGCGTCCTCGACGAGCTGGGTCGAGATCAACTGGTAGGTGGCCGGGAAGAACATGCAGTCGATGGAGCCGCCGAGGTCCTCGACGGTGGCGATGGCCCAGGCGTTGCCCTGCTTGGTCATCTTGCGCTGCAGACCGGAGATGATGCCGCCGATGGTGACGATCGAGCCGTCGGAGTAGTCGCCTGCCAGCGCCGAGACGGAGGCGTCCGCCTTGTCGTTGAGGACGTGCTCGATGCCGAAGAGCGGGTGGTCGGAGACGTACAGACCGAGCATCTCGCGCTCCTGCGCGAGCAGGTACGTCTTGTCCCACTCGACGTCGGAGAAGGTGACGTCGAGGCCGAAGCCCGGTTCGTCGCCCCCGTCGTCGTCGCCCATGCCGCCGAAGAGGTCGAACTGCCCCTCGGCCTCCTTGCGCTTCACCGCGACCACGTTGTCGATCATCGGCTCGTAGTGCTCGGTGAGGCCCTTGCGGGTGTGTCCCATCTCGTCGAACGCGCCGGCCTTGATCAGCGATTCCACGGTGCGCTTGTTGCAGACCACGGCCTCGACCTTGTCGAGGAAGTCGGGGAAGGAGGTGTACTTCCCCTTGGACTTGCGGCAGCGGATGATCGAGTCCACCACGTTCTGGCCGACGTTGCGGACGGCGGTGAGGCCGAACAGGATGACGTCGTCGCCCTGCGCGGTGAAGTTGGCGTCCGACTCGTTCACGTTCGGCGGGAGCACCCTGATGCCCATGCGGCGGCACTCGTTGAGGTAGATCGCCGACTTGTCCTTGTCGTCGCGCACCGAGGTGAGCAGCGCCGCCATGTACTCGGCCGGGTAGTTGGCCTTGAGATAGGCCGTCCAGTAGGAGACCAGGCCGTACGCGGCGGAGTGCGCCTTGTTGAAGGCGTAGCCGGCGAACGGCACCAGGACGTCCCACAGCGCCTGGATCGACTCGTCGCTGTAGCCGTTCTTCCGGGCGCCCTCCTGGAAGATGGTGAAGTTCTTCGCCAGCTCCTCGGGCTTCTTCTTGCCCATGACGCGGCGGAGGATGTCGGCCTCGCCGAGGGAGTAGCCGGCGATGATCTGGGCGGCCTTCTGCACCTGCTCCTGGTAGACGATCAGACCGTAGGTGACGTCGAGGACCTCCTTGAGGGGGGCCTCGAGCGCCGGGTGGATCGGGGTGATCTCCTGCTGCTTGTTCTTCCGCAGCGCGTAGTTGATGTGCGAGTTCATGCCCATCGGGCCCGGCCGGTAGAGGGCCGAGACGGCGGAGATGTCCTCGAAGTTGTCGGGCTTCATCATGCGCAGCAGGGAGCGCATGGGGCCGCCGTCGAACTGGAAGACGCCGAGGGTGTCGCCCCGGCCCAGCAGTTCGAAGGTCTTGGGGTCGTCGAAGGGCAGGGCCAGCAGCTCGATGTCGACGCCCTTGTTGGCCTTCACCAGCTTGACGGCGTCGTCCATGATCGTGAGGTTGCGCAGGCCCAGGAAGTCCATCTTCAGCAGGCCGAGCGACTCGCAGCTCGGGTAGTCCCACTGCGTGATGGTGACGCCGTCGGAGTGCCGCACCCAGACCGGGGCGTGGTCGACGATCGGCTCGCTGGACATGATCACGCCGGCGGCGTGCACGCCCATCTGCCGGACCAGGCCCTCCACGCCGCGGGCGAGGTCGATGACCTTCTTGGCGTCGGGCTCGTTCTCGTACATCGACCGGATCTCGCCGGCCTCGCTGTAGCGCGGGTGCGCGGGGTCGGTGATGCCGGAGAGCGGGATGCCCTTGCCGAGGACGTCGGCGGGCATCGCCTTGGTGAGGCGGTCGCCGACGGCGTACGGGTAGCCCAGGACGCGGGCGGAGTCCTTGATCGCGTTCTTGGCCTTGATGGTGCCGTAGGTGCCGATCATGGCGACCTTGTCGGCGCCGTACTTCTCCGTGACGTACCGGATCACCTCGGCGCGCCGGCGCTCGTCGAAGTCGATGTCGACATCGGGCATGGAGATGCGCTCGGGGTTGAGGAAGCGCTCGAAGATCAGGCCGTGGTCGATCGGGTCGAGGTCGGTGATGCCCATGGCGTACGCGACGATCGAGCCGGCCGCCGAACCCCGGCCGGGGCCCACGGCGATGCCGTTGTTCTTGGCCCACATGATGAAGTCGGCGACGACGAGGAAGTAGCCCGGGAACCCCATCTG
Source organism: Streptomyces sp. PA03-3a (assembly GCF_033792735.1). Classification (NCBI taxonomy): domain Bacteria; kingdom Bacillati; phylum Actinomycetota; class Actinomycetes; order Kitasatosporales; family Streptomycetaceae; genus Streptomyces; species Streptomyces sp. PA03-3a. Next base: position 37,971 of record NZ_JARAVM010000038.1, on the reverse strand, counting down.
GATGATGGTGTCCATCTCGTACTCGACCTGCTTCATCCGGTCGTCCGGGATGCCTCCGGGGTAGCGGCGGTGCATGCCGCGCATGGTCTCCTCGCGGAACCAGGTGACCTCGGTGTAGCCCTCGGGGACGTCGAAGCGGGGCATCAGGTTCCGCGCCTGGAACATGCCCTCGGTGTCGACCTGCTGCGCGACGAGCAGCGTGGTGTTGCGGCAGCCCTCCTGCCAGGCGTCGGACGAGTCGATGCCGAGCATCTCGTCCGTGGTCTTCAGGTAGTAGCCGGTGCCGTCGAAGCGGAAGCGATCGGGGTCGGAGACGTTCTTGCCGGTCTGGATGCACAGCAGCGCGTCGTGGGCGTCGGCCTCGTGCGCGTAGGTGTAGTGCGAGTCGTTGGTGACGACCGGGGGGATGCCGAGCTTCTTGCCGATCTCCAGCAGCCCGTCGCGGACCCGGCGCTCGATCTCGATGCCGTGGTCCATCAGCTCCAGGAAGTACCGCTCCTTGCCGAAGATGTCCTGGTACTCGGCGGCGGCCTTCACCGCCTCGTCGAACTGGCCGAGGCGGAGCCTGGTCTGCACCTCGCCCGAGGGGCAGCCGGTGGAGGCCATCAGGCCCTCCGACCACTGGGCGATGGTCTCCTTGTCCATGCGCGGATACTTGGTCAGCCAGCCCTCGGCGTAGGCGTCCGAGGAGAGCCGGAAGAGGTTGTGCAGACCCGTCGCGTTCGCCGCCCAGATGGTCTTGTGCAGATAGGAACCGGAGGCCGAGACGTCGTCGCGCTTCTGGTGCGGCTGGCCCCAGGTGACCTTGCGCTTGTTGCGCCGGGACTCCGGCGCGACGTACGCCTCGATGCCGATGATCGGCGTGATCCCGGCGCCCTTGGCCTGGTGGAAGAAGTCGTACGCCCCGTGCAGGTTGCCGTGGTCGGTCATGGCGATGTGCGTCATGCCCATCTCACCGCAGGCCTTGAACATGTCCTTGAGTCGTGCCGCCCCGTCGAGCAGGGAGTACTGGGTGTGGACATGCAGGTGGGTGAACGGCGTGGTCACGGGAAGCGACACCTCCGGCATCGGTCGTCATCTGGCGGCGTTGGAATCCTACGCCGGGGGTCCGACAGCCGATGCCATTCCCGCGCGTCCCGCCGCGCCCGGCCGGCCCCGTGACCGGCCGGACGCGGAGGGTGGCGTCAGCTCGCCCGGTAGGCGGTCCAGGAGCTCTTCATACGGCTCACCTGGCCCGCGGTGAACTGGTACATGCAGGAGTCGTAGGTGTAGTCCATGAAGTTGTGGATCGGGTCCGCGCCACTGGCCGTGCAGGTGTCGCGGCCGGTCGGGCAGGCGCTGGCGGCGGTCTTCTCGGCGGGCGTGTCGGAGACGTAGTCGCCGTTTGCGCCGCAGCCGCCCTGGAAGGTGTGGTAGAGGCCCATCCAGTGGCCGACCTCGTGGGTGGCGGTGTCGCCCTGGTTGTAGTTGGTGGCGGAACCGCCCGGCACGGACGCGTCGAGGATCACGACGCCGTCGTCCTTGGGGTCGCCGGCGTACCAGCTCGGGAAGGTGGCCCAGCCGAGCAGGTCCTCCTGGAGGTTGGCCGAGTAGATGTTGAGCGCGCTCACCCCGCCCTTGCGGAGGCCGGTCTTCATCGCGGTCTCGGCCGAGGAGCCCTCGGTCAGGTTGTACCAGGCGGCCTTGTCGGTGTAGTCGGTCGCGACCAGCGAGAACCGGAAGCCGGAGTCGACGTTGCCGGTGCCCTGGCCCGCGTAGGCGGCGTTGAGCACAGCTATCTGGCCGGAGATGGCGGAGGCGCTGAGCTTGCCGGTGCTGCCGCTGTGGATGACGTGCCAGTAGACCGGGATGGTCGTCGTCGCGGCGGCGGCGACCCGGGAGCCCTTGCCCTCGGCCTTGATCCTGGCGACGCGCTTCTCGAGGTCCGCGTCCATCGCCTTGGCGGTGGCGTCGCTGACGGCGTTGGGCTCGTGGGCCGTGGAGCCCTTCATCTTGCGGGCCGCGGCGTCGCCGCTGTCCGCGCACTGCTCGGCGGGGGTTCTCGCGTGAGCTGAGGCGCTGCTCACGGTCGCCGTGGCGCCGGTGAGGGGAAGCAGGGCCAGGGTTCCGGTCACGGCGGCGAGACCGACGAGACGGCGGGAACGGGGGGTGCGTGACATGGGGGGGCACTCCTCGTGGGACGTACGGGAGGAATTTCCTCCTCGCCGCCCGGAGGTTATGTGTCCATGCCAGAACCGGTGCAGCCCTCTTCCGGCCCATTGGCGGACAGAGGGTAATCCCTAGACAACGAAGGTCCCTTGAGGGTCCGCGCCGGCCGGCGTGACGTCCCCGGAGCGCGGGGCGGGCGGTGTGTCCGGATTCGGACCCGGGGGCTCCCCGCCGCCCGCCCCGCGACGGCCGGTCCGCGCACGAGGCGGGGACCGGCCGGAAATCGACGTTCGGGCGGCTCAGCGTACCGGCGCGTGGACCCGCTCGACCTTCTGCGTGCCCGACAGGGTGCGGTACGAACGCTCCCAGGTGGAGGAGGCGTTCGGGTCGGTCCGGTCGGAGAGCGCGTAGTAGTCCATCTGCGCCCGCTCACCGGTGATGTCCAGCACGCCGTAGCCGTGGGAGTCCATGTCCAGCCACTTCACATGGCGGTTGGCGGCCTTCACGGCGGCCTCGGCCACCGTGGAGAGCGTGCCCGGGGCCACCTTGAGGATGTCGTCCAGGTTGTCGGAGGTGACCGAGGTGACCACGAACTCGGTCGCGGCCGAGGCCGAGAGCGGATAGGTCGCCGCCTTCACCGGGACGTCGTTCGCCCACGCCATGTGGATGTCGCCGGTCAGGAAGACCGTGTTGCGGATGCCGTTGTCCCGCAGGTGGGCCAGGATCTCGCGGCGGTCGTCGGTGTAGCCGTCCCACTGGTCGACGTTGACCGCCAGGCCCTCGGCGGGCAGGCCGAGCAGCTCCGCCAGCGGCGCCAGGAGGTGGCCCGGCAGCGCGCCGAAGGCGACCGGCGAGATCATCACCGAGTTGCCGATCAGGCGCCAGGTGGTGTCCGAGGCCTTCAGGCCGGCCTTCAGCCAGTCCAGCTGGGCCCGGCCGGTGATCGTCCGGTCCGGGTCGTCCACCGAACCGCTGCCGATCGAGGCCTGCTGGGAGCGGAAGGAGCGCAGGTCGAGCAGGGACAGGTCGGCGAGCCTGCCGAAGCGCAGCCGCCGGTAGGTGGTGCCGGCGATCGAGGGACGCACCGGCATCCACTCGAAGTAGGCCTGCTTGGCCGCCGCCACCCGGGCCGTCCAGGCGCCCTCCGCGCCCTCGGTGTGGTTCTCGGCGCCGCCGGACCAGGCGTCGTTGGCGAACTCGTGGTCGTCCCAGATCGCCACCACCGGGGCGGCGGCGTGCAGCGCCTGCAGGTCGGCGTCGGTCTTGTAGCGGCCGTGCCGGATGCGGTAGTCGGCCGCCGTGACGATCTCGTGGGCGGGCGCGTGCGGACGGACGACGGTGCCGCGGGCGGCGTAGCCCCCGGTGGCGTACTCGTAGAGGTAGTCGCCCAGGTGCAGCCAGGCGTCCAGGTCGCCGCGGGCGGCCAGGTGCCGGTACGAGGAGAAGTACCCGGCCTCCCAGTTGGCGCAGGAGACCACGCCGAAGCGCAGCCGGTCGGCGGTGGCGTTCTCGGCGGGCGCGGTACGGGTGCGGCCGGCCGGCGAGGTCACGCCGCCGGCGGTGAAGCGGAACCAGTAGTCCGTGGCGGGCTGCAGGCCGCGCACGTCGGCCTTGACGGTGTGGTCGGAGGCGGCCGTCGCGGTGGCCGTACCGGTCGCCACGACGGAGGTGAACGCCCGGTCCCGGGCGACGGTCCAGCCCACCTCGGCCGCCGGGCCGAGCCCGGAGCCCGGGACGGCCTCGGGGACGGGGGTCACCCGCGTCCACAGCAGCACACCGTCGGGCAGCGGGTCCCCGGAGGCCACGCCGTGCAGGAAGGCGGGCTCCGCGGCGGCGGATGCGGGGCCGGCGCCGGCCGTCAGCGGCATCAGCGCGGCGCCGGTCACAACGGCGCCGGCCTTGACGACCGAACGGCGGCTGGGTGTTCTCGATGAGGTCTGTGAGGGTGCAGAGGTCTCGGTCACGGCCGGTCAGATTACGCGTCAGTAACCCCTTTCCGGGACCCCGTGCGCAAGAGTTCGGAAGGACTTCGCCCCCCGGCCCCCGGCACGACGCCGGGGACCGGAGGGCGAAGCGGCCCGCGGGCTGGTGCTATCCCTTGCCGATGATCTGGTCGACGGCGGCCGTGTACTGCTCGGGGGTCATCGCCTGCACGCTCTCGAGGGGCTTGTCGTCGAGCTTCACGGTCGGCGTCGCGTTGATGCCGTCCGCGCTGAACTGCTTGTCCATGGTCAGCGCCCACTTGTCGTAGGTGCCGTTGCGGACCGCGTTCTCGAAGGTCTTGTTGCCCTTGAGCGCGTCGACCTTCTGCGCCAGTTCGATCAGCTTGTCGGCGCTGCCGAAGTCGTCCTTGGTCTCCTCGGGGTGGACGTCCTTGGAGTACAGCAGCGTGTGGTAGTCGACGAACGCCTCCTTGCTGACGTTCAGGGCGGCGCCCAGCGCGCTCAGCGCCTTCTTCGAGCCCTGGCCCTGGCCGAGGCTGTTGTCGAGGAAGGCCCCCATGGTGTAGGAGATCTTGTACTTGCCGTCCTTGGCGTCCTTCTGGACGGTCTCGCCCGAGGTCTGCTCGAACTGCGCGCACACCGGGCAGCGCAGGTCCTCGTACACCTTCAGCGTGTGCTTGGCGTTCTCGTCGCCGATGACGATCGACGTACCGTCCTTGCCCGAGGAGTTGGCCGGCTTGACCAGCGGCTTGTCCGCGGCCTTCTCCCAGTAGGTGGGCGCGTTCATCTTGACGACGGCCACGGCTATGCCGGCACCGAGCGCCAGCACGCCCAGGACGCTGCCGCCGACGACGAGCTGCCGCCGCAGCTTGTCCCGCTTCGCCTGCCGCTCGCGTTCGACGCGCAGCCGCTCACGGGCGGCGGTCTTGGCGGCCTGGCTGTTTCGCTTGCTCATGGTGGTGTGATCTCCGACTCGTACGTACGTGGGTGAGGGGTGGGGCGCCGTGCTCAGCGGAAGCCGAGGCGGGCGGGCGGCCCTCGCCGTACGACGGAGTGCAGGAGCAGGGGCAGCGCCGGGGCGGCGGCCGCGGGCCCGGCAGCGCCGGGACGGGTCGTACCGCGCGGCCCGGGCGTCCGGAGGACGGCCACCGCGACGAGCAGCGGCCTGAAGGCCGCGCGCAGCAGGCGGTGCAGGGCGTCCTCGCCGGCCCGCAGCCACCCGGCGGCGACCAGGCCGACGCAGACGTGCGCCAGGAGCAGCAGCCACGGCGAGGTGCCGGTGCCGGACACCCCCGGCGCGCCGGCGAGTGAGCCGCCGACGTCGCCGTGGCAGACCAGCGCCTCGTTGAGCGAGCGCCACGAACCGGTGACGGGACCGCCGCCCGGGCCGTAACAGGTGTTCTGACCGGCGGTGAACAGCGTGTCGACGGCCAGTTCCAGCGGGACGAGCAGGCCGGCGATCGGCCAGTAGCCGCGCTCGCGGCGGCCGAGCGCGTACGCGACCGCGAAGACGCCCGCGAAGGCCCCCGCCGTGGTCGTCATCGGCAGGGGCTCCCGCGAGAGCATGATGTGGGCGGTCGCGGACAGCGTCACGCACAGCGCGGCGAAGCATCCCGCGCGCAGTGCCCTCAGCCGGGGTCCGGTCCCTTCCATGGCGCAGAGTGTGTCATGCCGGTGTGTAAGCAGTGCCTAAACCCCGCAACAAGGTGCCGGGGGCAGGGCCCCCGATCAGAGCCCCGGGATGCGGCCGTTGCGGAACAGGTCCACGAAGATCTGGTGGTCGGCGCGGGCCCGGGCCCCGTAGGAGTGGGCGAACTCCACCAGCGATTCGGCGAAGCCCTCCTCGTCTCGCGCTATGGCCGCGTCGATGGCGTCCTCCGTGGAGAACGGCACCAGGGAGTGCCCGCTCTCGTCGTCCGCCGCCGCGTGCATGCCGGCGGTGGCCCGGCCGAGGTCCGCGACGACGGCCTCGATCTGCTCCGGGTCGTCGATGTCCGACCAGTCCAGGTCCACCGCGTACGGCGACACCTCCGCGACCAGCTGGCCGACGCCGTCCAGTTCGGTCCAGCCCAGGTACGGGTCGGCGTGCGCCTGCAGCGCGCGCTGCGAGATCACGGTGCGGTGGCCCTCGTGGCGGAAGTAGTCGCGCACCGCCGGGTCGGTGATGTGCCGGGAGACCGCCGGGGTCTGCCCCTGTTTCATGTAGATGACGACGTCGTTCTCCAGGGCGTCGGTGTGGCCCTCGAGGAGGATGTTGTACGAGGGCAGGCCCGCGCTGCCGATGCCCACGCCGCGACGGCCCACCACGTCCTTGACCCGGTGGCTCTCCGGGTTGATCCGGCTGGTCTCCGGCAGCGTGTCCAGGTACGCCTCGAAGGCCCGCAGCACCTTCTCGCGGGTGCCGCCGTCCAGGTCCACCGCGCCGCCGCCCTCGGCGAAGCGGCGGTCCCAGGCGCGGATCTCCGTCATCGAGTCCAGCAGTGCCACCCGGGTCTGCGAGCGGGCGTGGCGGAGCGCGTCCAGCAGCGGGCCCTCGGCGGAGTCCAGCGCCAGGGAGGCGACGGCCTCGCCCTGGGCGAGGGCCCGGATGCGCTCGCGGTAGGCGGTGGCGTAGCTGCGCACCAGACCGGAGATCACGTCGTCGGCCAGCGCCTTGCTGTAGCCGATCAGCGCAATGGAGGCGGCGAAGCGCTGCAGGTCCCAGGTGAACGGGCCGACGTAGGCCTCGTCGAAGTCGTTGACGTTGAAGATCAGGCGGCCGTTGGCGTCCAGGTACGTGCCGAAGTTCTCGGCGTGCAGGTCGCCGTGGATCCACACCCGGGACGTGCGCTCGTCCAGGTACGGGCCGCTGTCCTTGGCGTCGGCGAGGTCGGCGTAGTAAAGGCACGCGGTGCCCCGGTAGAAGGCGAAGGCCGACGCCGCCATCTTGCGGAACTTGACCCGGAACGCGGCCGGATCGGCCGCCAGCAGCTCCCCGAACGCGGTGCCGAAGACCTCGAGGATCCGCTCGCCGCGCTCTTCGTCCGTCGTCATGCCTGTGGCCATCGGTGCAGTGCCTCCTGGGCTGGTCCGTGTCTGCCGGGTCAACGCAGGAGCGTACGCTCGCGTGCCCGGCGACGAACCCGGCGGGACGTAATTCGCGTCACCGTCGACCGGCTTCCGACCGGGCACTTCCGGTCACGGTCGAGCGTTCTGGCTTGCGATGAACACCACCAGGGGGCGGGACACCGCGCGTCGCGGCCGGCGGCGCACCATATTCGGACTGCTGCTGATCGGCGGCCTCGTGCTGGCCGCCATTGCGTGGCCCACGCTCTCCGCGCAGGTCCGCGCGGCCAACTGGCCGAAGGAGCAGCCACGCGGGCCTCAGCACATCACCGCACGCATGGAGGCCGTCCGCGACGCCGTCGTCAAGGAGTTCGGCCCCCGCGGCCTGGAGGGCGCCCCCGGCTGCTACCGCGAGGAAGGCGGCATCGCCGGCGGCGGCGAACACCCCCTCGGCCGCGCCTGCGACTTCATGCTGATGCCCGCGGGCGAGAAGGCCACGGGCAAACCCGACGCACTGGGCGAGGCGATCGTGGCCTGGGTACGGGAGCATGCGGACGAATACGGCATCTGGTACGTCATCTACGAGCAGCACATATGGTCCAGCCGGCTCCCGCAGCAGGGGTGGAAGCTGATGGAGGACCGCGGGTCCATCACCCAGAACCACTTCGACCATGTGCACATATCGGTCTACTGAGCGGCTGTCTGGCTGAGCTGCAGCTTCGTGACGAAACGGCCCGCTGACCAGGTTGTCGCTGTCAGTGGTCGTCAACGCCGCGCCGGCGTCGCGGTTGCGCTCGTCCCCCGGAACTACGACGACCCACCATGGCCGGGCCTGGAGCCTGCCGGCGTACGCGTCCTGGAGGGGGCACGCCGTGCGAGATGAAGAGACCGAGTACGGGAGCACGGAGGGCGCGCTCGCAACAGAGGCCGCTCTGCTGCTCCGCGACTGGAAGTACCTCGTGGCAGCGATCGAGGAGGGATACGGGTGGAGTGCGCCCGAACTGGACCATGACGCCTGGTGCCGACGATCCCTGGCACACCTGTGGCCGAACCCGCCCGAGGCGTTGCAACGGAGACTGCGGCCGGTCCTCGACGGTCTGGACGTAAGGTTCCGCGCAGCGACAGTTCCCTGGCCCGCCACCCATGCCGCGCTTGAGGGCGAGTGGTGGACTCGGCGCATCCCACGGCTTCTGGAGCCCGAGGGCAGGGTGGTGTATCGGAACGGATGGCCAGTTGGTTGGGACATGCTGCCCTTCCCCCGACCGGATTCCGTGAGCGTGATCTGACGTGCGCAAGAACGCTGCCGCCCCCATGACGGTCGGTGATCGGACTGCGCTGAACTTCGTGAATCGAGAACGGCTTTGGACTGGAGCCGGGCTCAGGGGGTGGGGCGGAAACATGTACGCGGAGAGACGCGAGTACCGGAAGCCCGAGTTGTGACGCCGCGGCGACCGGCATCATCGGTAGTGCGGCCGGAGGCTCACGGTTCTCCCGGTACCGACCTCCGCGGACGCATGGCCCGCCGGCCGGCGGTGACGACCGCGTACGCCCGCTCGATCTCGGCCAGGTACTGCTCCAGGCGGAAGCGCACCTCCTCGACGGCAGTGCCGTCGTCGCCGGGGTACAGCAGGCCCGACCAGATGACCGTCCCGCCCCGAAGCCGTAGCCGGATGCTCAGCCTGACCGGCCCCGGCCCGGGCTGCCCCTCGGCTGCCACCTCGACCTCACGCGGCATGTGTTCCGGATAGAGCGGCCCGCCCGGTCGAAGCAGTCGCCGCGGATCGAGGCCGGCCATCCGGCTGTCGCTGCGCGCGACCACGTCGAGACCGTCGACGAAGAGATACGTGTGAACGGCAACGCACAGCGGCCGCCCCGGACATGAACCGATGAGCAGCGAGCTCACCGCGCCATCGCCTCGCCCGCCGGACCCGGCGGCCCGCACCTCGCGCGGCGACCTACGCGGCATCCGCCTGATGTGACGTCATACGCCGATCGTAGCGGCCCCGCCGGACCAGCGGCCGGCGACCACGTCCCACCCGTGAGGACGTCCGGGTCACGTCCCCCGGCCGGGCCTCGCACGGACGTGCATGCGTTCGCCCTGGCTGCCGAAGAGGCTGAGGATCTCGACGGATCGGTCGTCGGCGCTGCCGAACCAGTGGGGCAGCCGGGTGTCGAACTCGGCGGCCTCGCCGACGCCGAGGACGACCTCGCGGTCGCCCAGCAGGAGGCGGAGGCGTCCGGAGAGCACGTACAGCCACTCGTAGCCCTCGTGTACGCGGAGGTCGGGCTCACACGGGGCGGCCGCCGGGATGACGACCTTCCACGCCTGCGGGGAGCCCGGTTGCCGGGTCAGGGGCAGCACGGTACGGCCGTTCACGCGGCGGGGCCTGAGGCGGACCCGGGGGTCGCCGACCTCGGGGGCGCCGACGAGTTCGTCCAGCGGTACGCGGTGGGCCTGGGCGATCGGGAGGAGGAGTTCGAGGCTGGGGCGGCGCCGGCCGGTCTCCAGGCGGGACAGCGTGCTCGTGGAGATGCCCGTGGCCTCGGACAGCGCGGCCAGCGTGACGCCCCGCTGCGTGCGCAGGCGCTTGAGACGCGGGCCGACCTCGGCCAGGGCCGCGGCGATCGAGGTCAGGTCTTCCATGCGCCCATTGCACCCCGGCGGTCCCCGGAACGGCAACAGGCGCCGTCGCGTTCGGCCGCCGGCACGGCGCCGGGCCGCGATCCGCTATGTTGAACGCGTTCAAACGGTGTTCGCCACGGGGGAAGGGGCGGTCATGGGGGCTGAGGCGGGGCGGCCGCATACACGGCCGGATGCGCGGCCGGATGCGCGGCCGGGCATCGGCCGCCGGCAGTGGGCGCTGGCGGTGGGGGCGCCGGCTGCGGCGGTGCCCGGGCTGCTCCACGGGCTGGACAGCCACCACGGCGGCTTCTTCGTACTGACCGTCGTCCCGTTGGCGCTGCCGCCGCTCCTGGGGCGGTTCCCCAAGGTCTTCGCCCAGGCCTGCGTCGTCATCGCACTCGCGCTGGTCTCCTGGTCCGTCATCGGCGCGGTGATCACGATGTACGTGTTCCTGCCCTCGGCCGCGCTCCTGCTGCTCGCCGCGGCGCCGGGACCCGCGGGCCGCCTTGGCTCAGGGGCGTATCCAGCAGTAGAGGCGCCGCCCGTCCGCCGACGCACGGCCGGCCAGCCCGGCGAGCTCCTTGAGGAACAGCCCGAGGACGTCGGGGCCGTGGACGCCGTGGAGGCCTCCGGAGCTGCGGGACCACCCCATGGCGACGTCGTCGAGCAGATCCGCGTCGAAGGCGGCGAGCGCGTCGCGGAAGCTGTCGGTGAGCGAGACCGCGACGACCCTGCCCTCACCGGCAACCCCCACCAGGGCGCCGCGGCGCGGGTCGGAGCGTACGTCCTCGGGGGCGCGGCCGGTGATGAGGACCTCCGCGGGGAGCAGCTCCACGACCGGGTCGATGCCCTGGGTCACGTGCTGGTCGCGGCCTCCGGACTCCGCCCGGCGGAACTCGCGGACCACGGCGCGGGCGGCGTCCTTGTCGTCGGCGGCCGAGTAGTACCCGTAGAGAACACCCATGTCCCGGATGATCTCAGCGGCCACTGACAACGGCCCCCGCCCACAGGGCCGTTAGGCGCCCTTCCCGGTCTCCCCGGTCTCCCCCGCCTCCGCCGCCAGATCCGCGAGGAAGTCCAGGGCGACCGCCCAGGCCTGCTCGGCCGCCTCCGCGTCGTAGTCGTCGAGGCCGGGGTCGGTGAAGAGGTGGCCGGCGCCGCGGTAGCGGTGGATCTCCACGTCGGCGCCCGCCTTGCGCATGCGCAGGTACCAGGCGTTCAGCCAGTCGTCGGGCTCGAAGGGGTCGGGCTCGGCGACGTGCAGCTGGACGGGGAGCTCGGTGGCCGCGTCGTCGGCGATGTCGGAGGTGCCGTGCAGCAGCAGGAGGCCGCGGGCCCTCTCGTCGGCGAGGGCGAGGTTCTGCGCGATGGAACCGCCCAGCGAGAACCCGGCGTAGACCAGGCCTCGGTCGGAGAGCGGTCCGGAGACGGTGACGGCGCGCATCAGCAGTTCGTCGCGGCCGATCTCGTCCTTGATGGCCATGCCCTCCTCGACGGTGTCCGCGGTGCGGCCCTCGTAGAGGTCGGGCACGTGCACCTCGTGGCCGGCCGCCCGCAGCCGGTCCGCGGCGGCGTGCACGGCGGGACGGAGTCCGTAGGCCGAGTGGAACAGCACAATGGTCATGCCGGAGCTCACAATTTCACTTCCCATGATCGGCGCACGGTCGGGTACGGGCTCCATCATGCCCGTTACCGTCGAAGACATGGATTCCGTCATACGACCGCTCGGCGTGGTGGGCGGCTCTCTCGTCGTCACGCTCGCCGTGGGCTGGGCCGTGGACCACGCGCTGCGCCGGGCGGACGCCCGGCACCCGGAGACCCCGCTGTGGAACCTGCTGCGGCGCGCGCGGCTGCCGCTCCAGCTGGTGATCTGCGGTTCGCTGCTGCGCGGCTCGTACGAACAGGCGCACCTGGCCCGCGGCCACACCCGCGGGATCGGGCAGGTGCTGACGCTGGTGCTGATAGGGGCCTGCGCCTGGCTGATCGTCAGGGTCGCGGCCGCCGTCGTCGAGGCGTCCTACTCGCGGTACGCCTCCGCCGCCCAGGACGCGGCGCGGGTACGGCGGGTGCGAACCCAGGTGACGCTGATCCAGCGGGTCGTCACCGCGGTCGTCGGCGTGGTCGCGGTCGCGGCCATGCTGCTGACCTTCCCCGCGATGCGCGGCTTCGGCGCCTCCATGCTGGCCTCCGCGGGGGTGATCGGCATCGTGGCGGGCATCGCCGCCCAGTCGACGCTGGGCAACCTCTTCGCGGGGCTGCAGATCGCCTTCGGGGACATGGTCCGGATCGGCGACGCGGTGGTCGTGGAGGGCGAGTGGGGGACGGTGGAGGAGATCACCCTCACCTATCTCGTGGTGCGCACCTGGGACGAGCGGCGGATCACCATGCCGGTCTCGTACTTCACCAGCAAGCCCTTCGAGAACTGGTCCCGCGGCAACGCCCGGATGACCGGCACCGTCTACTTCCATCTGGACCACGCCACACCCGTCGACCTGATGCGCGAGCATCTGCACAACGTCCTCAAGGGGTGCGAGCAGTGGGACGGCCGGGCCTGGGGCCTGGTGGTGACGGACAGCACGCCGTCGACGATCGAGGTGCGGGCCCTGGCCACGGCGAAGGACGCGGACGACATCTGGACGGTGCGCTGCGTGGTGCGGGAGCACATGATCGACTGGCTCCGCCGCGAGCACCCGTACGCCCTGCCGCGCATCAACACCGCCACCGCCCCCGGCCTGGCCGAGGCCCCGGACCGGAGGCAGGCCACTCCCGGGGCCGAGGACATCGGTCCCGGTCCCGGGGCCAGGTAGGGGCCGGGCGGCAGCGCTAGCGGGACACACGCAGGCTGCGCACGTCGAGCTGGCGCAGCACCCGGTCGACGATCTCGGGGTCGTAGCCGGGCTCGCTGCGCGCGGCGAGGACCTCGTGCCGGGCGGCGGAGAGCATGTCGCGCTGGACGCGCTCGACCGTCCTGATGCGCCGCACCCGGGCGGTGTGCCGGTCGCGCTTCTCGTCGTCGACGATGTCGGGGCAGATACGGGCCCCGACGTCGAAGGCGCGGCGGTGCAGGAGTTCGGAGACCTCCTCGGAGAACTCCTCGGTGGCCTCGACCTCCTTCAGCCGCTGCTTGGCGGCGGCCATGGCGCGCAGCGCGAGCAACATCTCCATGTCGTGCTCCACCTGGGTGTCGCTGCTCACCCCGAGCCGTTTGACGACCTGCGGAAGGGTGAGCCCCTGCAGCACCAGGGTGGTGAGGACGACGGAGAAGGCGATGAAGAGGATCTCGTCCCGCGCCGGGAAGGGCGCGCCGCTCTCCGTGGTGTGCGGGATGGCCAGCGCCAGGGCGACGGACGCCACGCCGCGCATGCCGGCCCACCACATGACGACGGTCTCGCGCCACGACATGGGAATGTCCTCGTCCAGGTCCCGCCGTTTGTGCAGCCGTCTCGTCACCGCCGCGGCCGGCATCAGATAGGCCAGCCGTACGAGGACGACCGCGCCGACGACCAACGCCGCGTGGCTCAGCATGGTGCCCCAGCGGCCGGCGCCGACACCGAAGACGTTGTGCAGCTCCAGGCCGATGAGGCCGAAGGCGACGCCGGTGACGAGCGTGTCGACGACCTCCCAGAAGGTGGCGCCGACCAGTCGGCCGGTCACGTCGTCGGCGTCGCGGGCGTGTTCGGCGAGGAAGAGCGCGGTGGTGAGCACGGCGAGGACGCCGGAGCCGTGCGCCTCGTCGGCGATCGCGTACGAGGCGAACGGGACGAGCAGCGAGAGCCCGATCTGCAGGGTGGGGTCGCCGACGACCCCCATCAGTTTGGAGGCGGTCCAGCCCAGCACGATGCCGACGGCGACCGCGACGACCGCCGACAGCAGCAGTTCGCCGAGCGCCTCCGGCCACGAGAAGGAACCCGTCACTGCCGCGGCCACGGCCACGTTGTAGACGACGATCGCGGTGACGTCGTTGAAGAGGCCCTCGCCCTCCAGGGTCGACACCATGCGGCGCGGCAGTCCCAGCCGCCCGGCGACGGCGGTCGCGGCCACCGGGTCGGGCGGGGCGACCAGTGCGCCGAGCGCGATGGCGGCGGCCAGCGAGATACCGGGGACGACGGCGTCGGCGATGGCGCCGACCGCCGCGGTGGTGATCAGCACCAGGGCGACGGCCAGCAGGAAGATGGCCTTCTTGTTGGCGGCGAACTGCCGCCAGGACGTGCGCTGTACGGAGGCGTAGAGCAGCGGCGGCAGCACGAGCGGCAGGATGAGCCCGGGGTTGATCTGGACGTTCGGCACGAACGGCAGAAGGGCCAGCACGACCCCGAGCAGTGTCATCAGAACGGGCGACGGCAGCCCCATCCGGTCGCCCAGCGGCACCATCACGATGGCCGCGAGCATCAGGGCGAAGAACAGCGCGAGTTGATCCACGCCCCTAGCGTGGCACGTCCGCCGCCCCGGCCCCGGTCAGAGCACGCGCCTCATCGAGAGGTGCGGAATGCCCGCTTCCTCGTACTCCGCGCCGAAGGAGGTGTAGCCGAGGCGCTCGTAGAAGCCGACGGCGTGGGTCTGGGCGTGCAGTTCGACGGCGGACAGACCGTGCCGCCGGGCCTCGTCCTCGATGGCGCGCACCAGCGCCACGCCGATGCCCAGCCCGCGGGAGGCGCCGGTCACGGCGAGCCGGCCGAGGATGCCGGTGCCGTCCTCGCCGAGCAGCAGCCGGCCCGCGCCGAGTGCGCCGTGGGGGCCGGTCGCCAGGACGTGCACGGCGGAGGCGTCGTGGGCGTCGTACTCGAGATCGGCGGGGACCTGCTGCTCGACGACGAAGACCTCGTGCCGGACCGCGTAGTACGCCTTCAGGTCGTCCGGGTCTGCGGCGACCCGGACCTCGTAGTCCTCAGGCACTGTCGTCCCGCACGGTGTCGAGGGCGTGCTGCAGGTCGTCCGGGTAGGTGCTCTCGAACTCCACCCAGCGCCCGTCCTCGGGGTGGGAGAAGCCCAGGCGCACGGCGTGCAGCCACTGGCGGGTGAGTTTCAGCCGCTTGGCGAGGGTGGGGTCGGCGCCGTAGGTCAGGTCGCCGACGCAGGGGTGGCGGTGGGCGGCCATGTGGACCCGGATCTGGTGGGTGCGGCCGGTCTCCAGCTTGATGTCGAGCAGGGAGGCCGCGCGGAACGCCTCGACGAGGTCGTAGTGCGTGACGCTGGGCTTGCCCTCCGCGGTCACGGCCCACTTGTAGTCGTGCTGGGGGTGGCGGCCGATCGGGGCGTCGATGGTGCCGCTGAGCGGGTCGGGGTGACCCTGGACCAGCGCGTGGTAGCGCTTGTCGACGGTGCGCTCCCGGAACTGCTGCTTGAGGTCGCTGTAGGCGATCTCCGACTTGGCGACGGCCATCAGGCCTGAGGTGCCGACGTCGAGCCGGTGGACGATGCCCTGGCGCTCGGCGGCCCCGGAGGTGGAGATCCGGTAGCCGGCGGCGGCCAGCCCGCCGATGACCGTGGTGCCGGTCCAGCCGGGGCTGGGGTGGGCGGCCACGCCCACGGGCTTGTCGATCACGACCACGTGGTCGTCGTCGTACACGATGCGCATGCCGGGCACCGGCTCGGCGACGATCTCCACCGGGCGCGGCGGTGCGGGCATCTCGACCTCGAGCCAGGCACCGCCCGAGACCCGGTCGGACTTGCCGGCCGCGCTGCCGTCGATCGTCACCTTCCCGGCGGCGGCCAGCTCGGCCGCCTTGGTCCGCGAGAAACCGAACATACGGGCGATGGCGGCGTCGACGCGCTCGCCCTCGAGGCCATCGGGGACGGGGAGGGATCGAACTTCGGCAGGCATACTCACCTGATCGAGTATGCCGGATCCGCGAGGCACCCCTCGCCGCCGTGCTCCCGGCTCAGTCCTTGTGCACGGTTCCGTCCGGGTCGAGACCGCGGAAGGACAGCAGGACGATCAGGATGCCGCCGCAGACGATCGCCGAGTCGGCCAGGTTGAACACCGCGAAGTGGGTCGGCGCGATGAAGTCGACCACGTGGCCCTGCAGGAAGCCCGGCGCGCGGAAGATCCGGTCGGTGAGGTTGCCGAAGGCGCCCCCGAGCAGCAGCCCCAGCGCGATCGCCCACGGCACGCTGTGCAGCTTGCGGGCGATCCTGGCGATCACCACGACCACCGTGACGGCGATCACCGTGAAGACGATGGTCATGCCCTGGCCGAAGCCGAAGGCCGCGCCGGCGTTGCGCACCGCCTCGAAGCGCAGGTAGCTGCCGATCACCTCGATGGGCTCGTGTCCCTCGAGGCTGGTCACCACCCAGATCTTCGTGAGGAGGTCGAGGACGTACGCGAGCGCCGCGACGCTCAGGAGCACGGCGATGCGCCGCGGCCCCTTGCCGGTGACCTCGCCCGTACCGCCGGTCGGCTCCTCGGCCGTGTCCGCCGCGGTCTCCTGTGCCTTCGCCATGTGAGTCCTTCAGCCCTGATCTGCGCCAGTCCGGATCCTGACGCAGACGAGGTTACGGCACATACGTCCGAACAGCGGGGCTGCGAGGGTTCGGGCCCCGCGATTCCCCGTTTCCGCGCCCGGTGCCCCGCGGCCGGCGACCGGCGGTCAGTGGCGTTCCTGGCGCTGCTTGCAGTCCACGCAGAGCGTCGCACGGGGGAAGGCCTGCATCCTCGCCTTGCCGATCGGCTTGCCGCAGGACTCGCAGAGCCCGTACGTGCCGGAGTCCAGCCGCTCCAGCGCGTGCCCGGTCTGCGCGAGCATCTCGCGGGCGTTGGCGGTCAGGGCCATCTCGTGCTCGCGCGTGATGTTCTTGGTGCCGGTGTCGGCCTGGTCGTCACCGGCACCGTCGCCCGAGTCGCGCAGCAGCCCGGTGATGGCGTCCTCCGAGGTGGTGATCTCGGACCGCAGCCGGTCCATCTCGGCCAGCAGCTCGGTGCGCGCCGCCTCCACCTCCGCCTCGGACCACGGCTCCTCGTCCGGCCGTACGGCCAGGTCGCCCGCGGCGACGGCACCCGCCGCCTCGGCGATGCGGGCCGTGGGGACCGCGGAGGCGGACGCCCCTGCCGCGGCCGTACCGGCCGCCGTCTTCTTCGCTGCCACCTTTTTGGCTCCCGTCTTCGTGGCCTTCGCGGTCTTCGTGGTCTTCGTGGTCTTCGCGGGTGCGGCCGCAGCGGCCGTACCGGCGCTCCTGGCGGTCTTGGTGGTGCCGGTGGTGCCGGTGGTCCTGGCGGTGGCGGTCTTGGCCGTCTTCGCGGCCTTCTTCGCCGGCGCGGCCTTCTTGGCCGCGGCCGGCGCCTTCGCGGGCTTCTCCGCCGCCGTCACCGCCTTCTTGGCGGGCGGCGCGGTCCTGCTCGCCGTACGTCCCGTGGTCTTGCGTGTGGACGCCGCCTTCGTCGTCTCCTCCGCCACGGCCGCCTTCTTTCCTGCGGCCTTGGCCGCGGTCTTCCCCGCGGCGGGCGCCGCGGCCTTCTTCGCGGCGGGTGCCGCCTTGCGTACGACAGCCTTCTTCGCGGGCGCCTTCTTCCCGGCCGCGGCCTTCCTCGCGGTGCTCCGCTTCCCCTCGGCCGTTCCCTCGCCCGCCGCGGGGGCCTTCCTGCGAGCGGGCGCGGCCGGGCGCTTGGCCGCCGCCTTCCGCGCGGCGGGCGCGGCATGCGTGCGGGCCGCGGAGGCGGCCGCCGGTGCCGTCTTCTTCGCCGTCGTCTTCTTCGTGACGGTGGTCTTCTTCCCCACCATGGCCGGGGCCCCTTCACATATTGCGATCTTGGCCGCGAATCGTGCCGGAACGATAAATCGGCTCCGGACCCGCGGCAACGGGGCACGCCGCCTGATCCGCCTGCCGTGCCGGGTCGGGAGGCAGGTCTGCATCCGTTGTGCCCAGCTCTCCGCGAGGTATTCAGGTACCAACGGGTAACAGGGTGCGGACCGGGCCATTAGGGTCACACCGGCCCCCCGCGGAAACCCGGCCGACACCGCGCCCCGCGGCCCCTTACACTGGGCGGAGCGAAAGGCGTGGAAGGGGACGAGTAGCGCCGCACGCAGCCCATAGCGACCCGGGGACGGTGGAAGCCCGGGGGTGTGCGCGACGTGAAGATCACCCCGGAGCCGCCGGAAGAAAGCCCGCGAGGGCGAGTAGAGCCGGCAGCGCGACCCCAATGAGGGGGTTGCGGAGGAGCCCCCAGGGGCCCGTCCGCGGCCAAGGAGGGTGGTACCGCGGGAGCACTCACAGCAGGCGCTCTCGTCCCTCTGACGGAATACGCACGCGAACGTGTCCGCCGGAGGCAGATCCGATGACGCAGTACCGCCAGGTCCCCGCCCAGGTCGACCTGCCCGCGCTGGAGCACGAGGTGCTCGCGTTCTGGCAGGAGAACAAGGTCTTCGCCCGCTCGCTGGAGCAGACCGAGGGCAAGCCGGAGTGGGTCTTCTACGAGGGCCCGCCGACCGCCAACGGCATGCCGGGCGCGCACCACATCGAGGCCCGCGTCTTCAAGGACGTCTTCCCGCGCTTCAAGACGATGCAGGGCCACCACGTGACCCGCAAGGCCGGCTGGGACTGCCATGGCCTTCCGGTCGAGCTCGCCGTCGAGAAGGAGCTGGGCTTCTCCGGCAAGAAGGACATCGAGGCGTACGGCATCGCCGAGTTCAACGCCATGTGCCGCGCGTCCGTCACCCGGCACACCGACGCCTTCGCCGAGCTGACCACCCGCATGGGGTACTGGGTCGACCTCGACGACGCCTACCGGACGATGGACCCGGAGTACATCGAGTCCGTCTGGTGGTCGCTCAAGCAGATCTTCGACAAGGGCCTGCTGGTCCAGGACCACCGCGTCGCGCCCTGGTGCCCGCGCTGCGGCACCGGCCTGTCCGACCACGAGCTGGCGCAGGGCTACGAGACCGTGGTCGACCCCTCGGTGTACGTGCGCTTCCCGCTCACCTCCGGCCCGCTCGCGGGCGAGGCCGCGCTCCTGGTGTGGACGACCACCCCCTGGACGCTCGTCTCCAACACCGCGGTCGCCGCCCACCCCGACGTCACCTACGTCGTCGCCACGGACGGCCGGGAGAAGCTGGTCGTCGCCGAGCCGCTGCTCGGCAAGGCGCTCGGCGAAGGCTGGGAGGCCACCGGCCAGAGCTTCACCGGCCGCGAGATGGAGCGCTGGACGTACCAGCGCCCCTTCGACCTGGTCGAGTTGGAGGGCGCGCACTTCGTCGTCAACGCCGAGTACGTCACGACCGAGGACGGCACCGGCCTGGTCCACCAGGCGCCCGCCTTCGGTGAGGACGACCTCAGGACCTGCCGCGCCTACGGGCTGCCCGTGGTCAACCCGGTGCGCCCCGACGGCACCTTCGAGGAGGACCTGGAGCTGGTCGGCGGCCAGTTCTTCAAGAAGGCCGACGAGGCCCTGGTCGACGACCTCCAGGCGCGCGGGCTGCTCTTCCGCCACCTGCCGTACGAGCACAGCTACCCGCACTGCTGGCGCTGCCACACCGCGCTGCTCTACTACGCGCAGCCGTCCTGGTACATCCGCACGACCGCGGTCAAGGACGCCCTGCTCCGCGAGAACGAGCGCACCAACTGGTACCCGGAGGCGGTCAAGCACGGCCGCTTCGGCGACTGGCTGAACAACAACATCGACTGGGCGCTGTCCCGCAACCGCTACTGGGGCACGCCGCTGCCCATCTGGCGCTGCGAGGAGGGCCACCTCACCTGCGTCGGCTCGCTGGCCGAGCTGTCGGAGCTGACCGGCGCCGACCAGACCGGCCTGGACCCGCACCGCCCCTTCATCGACGACGTCACCTTCGGGTGCCCGCAGTGCTCCGCCACGGCCGTGCGCGTGCCCGAGGTCATCGACGCCTGGTACGACTCGGGCTCCATGCCGTTCGCGCAGTGGGGCTACCCGTACCGGAACAAGGAGCTCTTCGAGGGCACCTACCCTGCGCAGTTCATCTCCGAGGCGATCGACCAGACCCGCGGCTGGTTCTACACGCTGATGGCGGTCGGCACCCTCGTCTTCGACCGGAACGCGTACGAGAACGTGGTCTGCCTGGGCCACATCCTCGCCGAGGACGGCCGGAAGATGTCCAAGCACCTGGGCAACATCCTCCAGCCCATCCCGCTGATGGACCAGCACGGCGCCGACGCGGTGCGCTGGTTCATGGCGGCCGGCGGCTCGCCCTGGGCCGCCCGCCGGGTCGGCCACGGAACGATCCAGGAGGTCGTCCGCAAGACCCTCCTGACGTACTGGAACACGGTCGCCTTCCAGGCCCTGTACGCCCGCACCTCCGGCTGGGCCCCGAGCGAGGCCGACCCGGCCCCGGCCGACCGACCGCTGCTGGACCGCTGGCTGCTGGGCGAACTGGGCACGCTGGTACGGGACGTCACCGACGCCCTGGAGTCCTACGACACCCAGCGCGCGGGCAAGCTGCTCTCGTCCTTCGTCGACGACCTGTCCAACTGGTACGTGCGCCGCTCCCGCCGCCGCTTCTGGCAGGGCGACAAGGCGGCGCTGCGCACCCTGCACGACGTCGTCGAGACGGTGACCCGGCTGATGGCGCCGCTGGTGCCGTTCATCACCGAACGCGTCTGGCAGGACCTGGTCGTCCCGGTCACCCCGGGCGCCCCCGGCTCGGTGCACCTGGCGAGCTGGCCCGCGGTGGACGAGGCGCTGGTCGACCCCGTCCTGTCCGAGCAGATGGCCCTCGTACGCCGCCTGGTGGAGCTGGGCCGCGCCACGCGTGCCGAGTCCGGGGTCAAGACCCGCCAGCCCCTCTCGCGGGCCCTGGTGGCCGCCTCGGGCTTCGAGGCGCTGGGCGAGGAACTGCGGGCGCAGATCGCCGAGGAGCTCAACGTCGCCTCCCTGGCGTCCCTGAGCGAGGTCGGCGGCTCCCTGGTCGACACCACGGCCAAGGCCAACTTCCGCGCCCTCGGCAAGCGCTTCGGCAAGGGCGTCCAGGCCGTCGCCAAGGCCGTCGCCGAGTGCGACGCGGCGGCGCTGTCCCTGGCGCTGCGCGAGGGCAACGCGTCCGTGGTCGTGGACGGCGAGCCGGTCGCCCTCTCCGCGGAGGAAGTGATCATCACGGAGACCCCGCGCGAGGGCTGGTCCGTCGCGTCCGACTCCGGCGCGACCGTGGCGCTCGACCTCGAGATCACCCCGGAGCTGCGCCGGGCGGGCCTGGCCCGCGACGTCATCCGGCTCGTCCAGGAGGCCCGCAAGAACAGCGGCCTGGACGTCGCGGACCGCATCGCGCTGCGCTGGGCCGCCGCCGACGCGGAACTGGCGGAGGCGCTCGCGGAGCACGCGCGGCTCGTCGCGGACGAGGTCCTCGCGACGGACTTCGCCTCCGGCGCCCCGGAGGAGGGGTACGGTCCCGCCTTCACGGACGAGGCACTCGGGCTCACGTTCCACCTCCGCAAGCGCTGACCCCTCCGGGGTCGTGCACCGCGCGACGGCCCCTCGCCCACGTTTCCCGTGGGCGGGGGGGCCGTCGTTGTGTGCGGGTGGACGCCCGCCGCAGGCGCAAACGGACCCGCACACAACCACCGGCCGCAAGGCGCACCCCGGACCGAAGGCGCAAGGCACTCGCTCACAACCACCCGGGGTCGGGCGCGAAAGGGCCGGGCCCCCGAGGGAAGCGATTCCCTGGGGGCCCGGCCCTGTGGTGCCGCAGTCGCAAGCGACCACGCAGACGACTAGTTGTCGTCCTCGTCGATCAGGAACCCACGCATCGGCGTCGGCGCCTGCTGCAGCGGCGCCGGCCCCTGGGGCCGCACCGGTGCCATCGGCTGCGTCATGGCCGGCGACATCTGCTGCTGGCCGCCGTACGTCGGGTTCTGCCCGCCGACGCCGCCCATGCCCTGGCCGCCGTAGCCCTGGTTGCCACCCATGGTGCCGGCACCGGCCGTGGCCATGCCGCCGCCCATCGTGCCGCCCATGCCGCCGCCGCCCATGGTGCCGCCCATTCCTCCGGAACCGGAGGAGAGGGAGGCGGCCGCGGGGGTGCGCGGCGGGGCGAGCGAGTCGTCGGCCTGGTTCTCCAGCTGACGCAGCTGGCTCTCCAGGTACGACTTCAGGCGGGTGCGGTACTCGCGCTCGAAGCCGCGCAGGTCCTCGACCTTGCGCTCCAGCGTGGCGCGGGCGGACTCCAGGGAGCCCATGGCCACGCGGTGCTTCTCCTGCGCGTCCCGCTCAAGCGCGTCCGCCTTGGCGCGGGCGTCGCGCTCCAGGCCCTCGGCGCGGCTGCGGGCCTCGCCGACGATCTTGTTCGCCTCGGCACGCGCCTCGGCGATCGCCTGGTCGGCCGTCTGCTGGGCGAGCGAGAGCACACGGGCGGCGCTGTCGCCACCGGGGCCCTGCTGCTGCATCGGGTGACCACCCTGCATGGGGTGCTGCTGTCCCATCGGGCCCTGGCCCATGGGACCGCCCTGCATCTGGCCCATCGGACCTTGACCCATCGGGCCCTGGCCCATGGGGCCGCCCTGCATCGGGCCCTGGCCCATCGGACCTTGACCCATGGGGCCCTGGCCCATGGGGCCGCCCTGCATCGGACCCTGGCCCATCGGACCGGGGCCCTGCTGAGCACTGGGCCCGGCGGGCAGGGCGAGGCCACTGCCGGGTCCCTGGGGACCGGGGCCGCCCATCTGCTGGGGCGGCACCGGCTGCGGTCCGGATATGGCGGCGGGCACGGGAGCCCCGGGACCGCGGCCGTCCTGCGGCTCGGGCTTGCGCATGCCCTGCTGCTGGTTCTGGGCGGCGGCACGGGTCGCCGCGGCCAGCTTGGCGCGCAGGTCCTCGTTCTCGCGGAGCAGTCGGGTCAGTTCCGCCTCGACCTCGTCGAGGAAGGCGTCCACCTCGTCCTCGTCATAGCCTTCTCGGAGGCGGACGGTTGTGAACTGCTTGTTCCGCACGTCCTCGGGGGTCAGTGGCATCTCTTCACCTCAACGTGATCGTCGACATATCGGGAGCCCGCATCGGTCATCCTCGCAAGCCCCCTACGACGGTGAGCAGGATGTACACGATGATCATCAATACGAAGAAGGACAGGTCGAGCGCCACGCCCCCGAGGCGCAGCGGCGGGATGAACCGCCGCAGAAGCTTGAGTGGCGGATCGGTGACAGTGTAGGTGGCCTCCAGGACGACCACCATGGGCTTCCCAGGCTGCCACGATCGAGCGAACTGGAAAACATAGTCCATCACCAACCGGAAGATCAGGACAAGCAGGAAGCACATCAGCGCGATCCACAGCACCTGGAGTGCGATGTCCATCGCGCTGCCCTCTCCCCTGCCTGTTCATGGGCCTCACGGCCGGTTTCGTACGGTTGCGTATCTCAGCTCTGATTGAAGAACCCGCCTTCGGCGATGCGGGCCTTGTCCTCCGCCGTGACATCGACGTTAGCAGGCGACAGCAGAAACACCTTCTGCGTCACCCGCTCGATGCTGCCGTGCAGCCCGAAGACCAGTCCGGCGGCAAAGTCGACAAGTCGCTTCGCGTCCGTGTCGTCCATCTCCGTCAGATTCATGATCACCGGAGTGCCTTCACGGAAGTGTTCCCCGATCGTACGGGCTTCGTTGTACGTCCGGGGGTGGAGTGTCGTGATCCGGTACGGCTCTCGTTCCGACACGACCTTGGGCATGATCACCGGCGCGTTCTTCTCCAGGCTATGGCGTTCTTGTGTGATGGATGCCACTGCGGCGATCCGGGGTTCCCGGGGGGCCGGAGCATGCACGATGCGTGCCGGTTCCTCCGGTTGTGTCTGATGTGGTGGCTGGTGGGACTGGTGCGGTCGGCGGGAGCGCTCCGGCTCGGGTTCGGGTTCGAACTCGTCGTCGGGGTCGAATCCCGGGCCGTCGTACCCGTCGTCCTCCACGAGGCCGAGGTAGACCGCCATCTTGCGCATCGCGCCGGCCATGCTCTGCGTCCTCTCAGCGGGGAAAGACCATATTTTTTGTGTGGTCCGACTTGTTTGGTGACGTTACCCGAGCCCGGTCCGGACTCCGAGTACCGCGCTACCGATGCGTACGTGTGTCGCACCGGCGGCGATGGCCTCTTCGAGGTCCGCGCTCATCCCTGCCGAGACCATGTTCGCAGCCGGATGCGCGGCGCGCAGGCAGGATGCGATTTCCGCCAGCCGATCGAAGGCGGCGCGGGGTTGACCCGCGTACGGCCCCGCCAGCGGCGCGACCGTCATCAGTCCGTCAAGGCGGAGCCCGGGGGCGGTCGCGACGGCTTCGGCGATCCCTTCGACGGCATCGGGTGCGATTCCGCCGCGGGAGCCCGCCGCCCCGGACTCGGCGTCCAGCGCGACCTGGAGCAGACAGCCGAGCTCGCGGTCGGCCCGCTCGGACTTCATGACGGCCGCCGAGAGCGCGTCGACCAACCGGAGGCGGTCGACCGAGTGCACGAGGTCCGCGTACCGCACCACCGAGCGCACCTTGTTGGTCTGCAGCTGGCCCACGAAGTGCCAGGTCAACGGCAGGTCGGCGCAGGCCTCGGCCTTGGGGGCGGCGTCCTGGTCGCGGTTCTCCGCCACCTCGCGGACACCGAGCTCCGACAGGATCCGCACGTCGCTCGCCGGGTAGGTCTTGGTGACCACGATCAAGGTCACTTCGTCCCGCGCCCGGCCGGCCGCCTCGCAGGCCGCCGCGATGCGCTCCTCTACCGCGGCCAGGTTCCCGGCCAGCTCGGCCCTTCGCTCTTGCGTACGGTCAGTCACTCGGTCCGTCCAGCCAGACATATCCCGCGAGCCGTCCGGTGGTCCGCTCGCGGCGGTACGAGAAGTGGTCTCCGGACTCCATCGTACAAATATGGGATTTCTCACCCATCGGCACACCCAGTCGGGCGAGTTGGGCGTGCACTCCGGTGGCGATGTCCAGGGAGGGGGTGCCCCAGCTGGTGGAGGCGCGGGCCTCGGGGACGGCGGCGGCCACCTCGTCGCGCATCGGCTCGGGGACCTCGTAGCAGGAGCCGCAGACCGAGGGACCGGTGATCGCGGTGATCCGCTCCGCGCGGGCGCCGAGACCGACCATGGCCTCGACCGCGGCGGGGACGACCCCGGCCAGCAGACCCGGGCGGCCGGCGTGGGCCGCGGCCACCACTCCGGCGTGCGCGTCGGCCATCAGGACCGGGACGCAGTCGGCGGTCAGCACCGCGAGGGCGAGTCCGGGCCGGGTGGTGACGACAGCGTCCACCTCGGGGACCCGGCCGTCGGCCCAGGGGGCGGCGACGACGGCGACGTCGTTGCCGTGCACCTGGTTCATCCACACCACGCGGGCGGGGTCGAGGCCCAGACCGCGTGCGGCGGCCTCGCGATTGGAAAGGACGGCGGCCGGGTCGTCACCGACGGCGCCGCCGAGGTTGAGGCTGTCGTACGGAGCGGCGCTCACCCCGCCCCACCTGTCGGTGAAGGCGAAATGGGCGCCGCCCGGACGTGCTTGGCTGAGCGTTATCACGTGTGGCTGTGCTTACTTCAGGAAGTCGGGTACGTCGAGTTCCTCGGCTGCGGTGTCCTGGTAGGGACGCGCCGGGGGAACCTGCGGGGCGATCGGCTGGGCCGGGACCTCGGCCACCGGCTCGGGCTTCGGCTCCTCTTCACGCTGCGTGACACTGCCCAGGCCGCTGAAGGCCGGGCGGGCCGGCTCGGCGGGCTGGGCGGCCGGACGGGACGGCGCCGGGGAGGAGTTCTCCTCGCGGGAGGAGTACGAGCCGAGCACCTTGTCGCGGTTGCGGGTCGGCGGCTGCCCGCCGTCGAAGCCGGCCGCGATGACGGTGACCCGGACCTCGTCGCCCAGGGCGTCGTCGATGACCGCACCGAAGATGATGTTGGCCTCGGGGTGCGCCGCCTCGCTGACCAGCTGGGCGGACTCGTTGATCTCGAACAGACCGAGGTCCGAACCACCGGAGATGGAGAGCAGCACGCCCCGGGCGCCGTCGATGGACGCCTCCAGCAGCGGCGAGGAGATCGCCATCTCGGCGGCGGCGACCGCGCGGTCGTCCCCGCGGGCCGAGCCGATGCCCATGAGGGCCGAACCCGCCTCGGACATCACGGACTTCACGTCGGCGAAGTCGAGGTTGATCAGACCGGGGGTGGTGATCAGGTCGGTGATGCCCTGGACACCGGAGAGGAGTACCTGGTCCGCGGAGCGGAAGGCGTCCAGCACGCTCACCTGGCGGTCGGAGATCGACAGGAGGCGGTCGTTGGGGATCACGATGAGGGTGTCGACCTCGTCGCGCAGCCCGGCGATGCCGTCCTCGGCCTGGTTGGCCCGGCGGCGGCCCTCGAAGGTGAACGGGCGGGTGACCACACCGATGGTCAGGGCACCCAGCGAGCGGGCGATGTTGGCGACCACGGGCGCCCCGCCGGTGCCGGTGCCGCCGCCCTCGCCCGCGGTGACGAAGACCATGTCGGCGCCCTTGAGCACCTCTTCGATCTCCTCGCGGTGGTCCTCGGCGGCCTTGCGGCCGACATCGGGGTTGGCGCCGGCGCCGAGTCCACGAGTGAGCTCCCGGCCGACGTCCAGCTTGACGTCGGCGTCGCTCATGAGCAGGGCCTGTGCATCGGTGTTGATCGCGATGAACTCGACGCCCTTGAGACCGACCTCGATCATCCTGTTGATGGCGTTCACGCCACCGCCGCCGATGCCGACGACCTTGATGACTGCGAGGTAGTTCTGCGGTGCTGCCACGTCGAAGGCCTCTCGCCTCGAGTTACGTATACCTGTGGGGACGGTCGGGAAGGCCGGCCGATCCGAACCCTAACCCTGAGGTTTAGGGTTACCAGTATGTCTGTCCCGCACTGTCTTTGGGACAGGACACTAAATCGACAAGCGGTTCGCGTTCAACGAACACGCCGAACCTCCCGTTTTTCTTTTGACCCTATGTGATCACGCCAGAGCCGGACCAACCAGGGTGTCGAACACAAGGCTGGGACGTCAACCGTCCGATGCGGCAGGGGATGTTGGGGCGCTCACGTCGAAGAACTCGGCATGCCGCTCGACTTTCATCAGGGCGGCGAGAGCGACCGCTTTCTCCGCCCCTTGATCCGCGCTCCCCCACATCACCGCGCGCCCACCCGTCAGTTCGACCGTAATGTCATCATATGAGCGCACCTCGATGAGCTGCGCGTCCCGGTATGCGACCTTCGGCAGGTCCGCCGCGACTCGAACAGCCGCCGCCAATAGCCGTTTTGTACCGAAAAGTCGATAGCTCGCGGAGTCGCGGTCGGGGCGCAATTCGATGATGGGCACACCCTTCAGAGGAGTGTCCCGCTCGTCGAACCGGAAGCCGTCCGCGTCCACTTCGGCGAAGTACCCGTCACCTTTCACCAGGGCGGCGGGAGTTCGCTCCGTCACTTTCAGTGTGATCGCGTGCGGCCACGAACGCTCCACTTCCACCGTGGAGATGCGCGGCAGCCGGTCCTTCAGCCGGCGGGCGATCACATCGGTGTCCACGGAAACCAGCGGCCCGTTGAGCGGGACCTGCGCGGCGTCGCGGACCTCGTCGGGGTGGAGCACCTCGGTGCCCGTCACGCGGACCTGGGTCGCGCGCAGCCACGCGGAGCCGTACAGCAGCCAGGTCCCGGTGCCGCCCAGCACGGTGGCTGCGACGAGCGCCGTCAGGACGATGAGGCGCCGGCTCCGCCGCGGCGGGAGTCCGGTCCCGCCGTCCTGGTCGCCGGCCGCCTCGACGGTCGTCGGTACGGCCACGTTCGCCTCCGGTGTCGTCGGAACTGCCTTCCGCTTCCGGGCAGGCTAGTCGTCGTACTGGGTGGCCGGGCGGCCGCGCGCCGCCCGGCGGGCCGGGCCCGCTCCCCCGTGACCCCAACGGAGCACGGGGCACCCCCGGCGCCGTGCGCGGGGGGTGCCGGAGGTGCCCGGCCGGCACCGGGGGTCAGCCGCGGCGGGCGGCGATCGCCTCGTGGACCATGCCGACGAGCAGCTCGTCGGCATGGGGGCGGCCGAACTCGGCGGCCGCGCGCGACATTTCGTACAGGCGGTGCGGATCGGTCAGGACCGGGAGCACGTTGCCGAGCACCCAGTCCGCGCTCAGGTCGGCGTCGTCGACGATGACGCCGCCGCCCGCCTTGACGACCGGCTGCGCGTTCAGCCGCTGCTCGCCGTTGCCGATCGGCAGCGGGACGTACGCGGCCGGCAGGCCCACGGCCGAGAGCTCGGCGACGGTCATGGCGCCGGCCCGGCAGAGCATCATGTCGGCGGCGGCGTAGGCGAGGTCCATCCGGTCCAGGTAGGGGACCGGGATGTACTGCGGCATGCCGGGCATGTTGTCCGCGTGCGGGAGCTCGTTCTTCGGGCCGACGGCGTGCAGGATCTGGACGCCGGACTGCTGCAGGCGCGGGGCTACGGAGGCGATCACCTCGTTGAGCCGCCGGGCGCCCTGGGAGCCGCCGGAGACCAGCAGCGTCGGCAGGGTCGGGTCGAGACCGAAGGCGGCACGCGCCTCGGCGCGGACCGCGGCGCGGTCGAGGGTCGCGATGGACCGGCGCAGCGGGATGCCGACGTAGCGGGAGTGCCGGAGCTTGCTGTCCGGGGTGCTCACGGCCACGAAGCTGGTGTAGCGGGAGCCGATCTTGTTGGCGAGGCCCGGACGCGCGTTGGCCTCGTGCACCACGATCGGCACGCCGAGCCGCTTGGCGGCCAGGTAGCCGGGCAGGGCGACGTAGCCGCCGAAGCCGACGAGCGCGTCGGCCTTGGTGCGCTCCAGGATCTGCTCGGCGGCCTTGATGGTGCCGCGCAGCCGCCCTGGGACGGTGATCAGCTCGGGGGTGGGCTTGCGCGGCAGCGGGACCGCGGGGATGAGCGCCAGATCGTAGCCGCGTTCGGGCACGAGACGGGTCTCCAGACCCCGCTCGGTGCCGAGTGCCGTGATCCCCACGGTCGGGTCCTGCCTGCGCAGGGCGTCGGCGAGCGCGAGCGCGGGCTCGATGTGGCCGGCGGTCCCCCCACCGGCGAGTACGACATGCACCGAAATTCACCGCTCTCCGGACGGTCGCCGTCTGACGAACCGCCTCATCGTCCGTGTCATTGCCCCCGGCCAGTAGCCGGGCCCCCGCGCGTTGAGCGCCGCTCGCGCGCCGGGCTCGCTCCTCGCGAAGGAGATGAGCAGCCCGATCGCGAACATGGTCGGCAGGAGGGCCGAGCCTCCGTAGGAGAACAGCGGGAGCGGGACTCCGGCGATCGGCAGCAGGCCGAGCACCGCGCCGATGTTGACCACGAACTGCGCCGTGATCCACGTCGTCACGCCTCCCGCGGCAAACCTGACGAAGGAGTCCTCCGTTCGACCGGCCACGCGGATACCCGCATAGCCTAGAGCCGCGAAGAGTGCGAGCACCGACAGCGTGCCCGCCAACCCCAGTTCCTCCCCGGTCACGGCGAAGATGAAGTCGTTGTGCGGTTCGGGCAATTGGCCCCATTTCTCCACGCTCGCACCGAGCCCGGAGCCGAACCATCCGCCCGAGGCGAGGGCGTAGATCCCGTGCACCGCCTGCCAGCAGTCGCCACTGGGAGTGATCTCAGTGGCGCCGATGCACGCCAGTCGCTCCATGCGGTTGCCGCTGGTCTTGATCAGCAGGAAACCGATCACGCCTGCCACGCCCAGCACCCCCGCGAACAGCCGGGTGGGGGCACCGGCGATCCACAGCAGCCCGAACAGGATCGCGGTGAGGATGATCGCGGTGCCCATGTCACCGCCGAGCATGATCAGGCCGAGCAGCAGGAACGCCATCGGCACCAGCGGGATCAGCAGGTGCTTCCACTGGACGAGGAGCTTCAGGTCCTCCTTGCGGGCCAGCAGGTCCGCGCCCCACAGCACGAGCGCGAGCTTGCCGAACTCGCTGGGCTGCAACTGGAACGGGCCGCCGAGGTAGAGCCAGTTCTGGTTGCCGTTGACCGACTGCCCTATCCCCGGCACCTGGACCAGGATCATGAGGAACACCGAGCCGACGAGCAGCGGGTAGGAAAGCGCGCGGTGCAGCCTCACCGGCACCCGCGTGGCCGCGACGAGCAGGCCGGTGCCGAGCACGGCGGCGAAAAGCTGCTTGCGGAAGTAGTACGTGGACGGCAGTCCGTCCTCCAGCGCCTTGATCTGCGAGGCGGAGAAGACCATCACCAGGCCGAGCACGGTGATCAGCAGGCTGCTGCCCAGGATGACGTAGTAGGCGGTCAGCGGGCGGTCCCAGGCCCGCATGGCGCGGTCCAGGACGACCCTGGCGCCGCGCAGCACGCTGCCCCGCGGCGCCTTGCCGCCGGGCGTACGCGCCCCGCGGGCCGCGGCCCCGGGGCGGGGCGGCGCCGCCCGCGGGGGGCGGGCGGGCGCCCTCAGGGCGTTGCGGGAACGAGAACCGGAGGCGTCACCGTGGTCGGCTGCCGTCATGTCCCCTCCTAGGTCGCGGTGCGGGCCGGAGCGGCTCCGGCTACTGCCCGGCGCCGGGCGCCCGCAGATCCCGTACGGCCTCCGCGAAGGCGTTTCCGCGAGCCTTGTAGTTCGCGAACATGTCCATCGAGGCGCAGGCCGGTGCCAGGAGCACCGTGTCCCCCGGGTGGGCGAGGTCCCGCGCGGCGTGGACGGCCGCCGCCATCGCCCCAGTGTCGGTGCGGTCGAGGTCGACGACCGGGACCTCGGGGGCGTGTCGCGCGAGCGCTTCACGGATGAGGGCGCGGTCGGCCCCCATCAGCACGGCGCCGCGCAGCCTCTTGGCCGCGGCCTTGACCATCTCGTCGAAGGCGG
Organism: Streptomyces sp. PA03-3a; assembly: GCF_033792735.1. Classification (NCBI taxonomy): domain Bacteria; kingdom Bacillati; phylum Actinomycetota; class Actinomycetes; order Kitasatosporales; family Streptomycetaceae; genus Streptomyces; species Streptomyces sp. PA03-3a. The sequence goes on along the minus strand of NZ_JARAVM010000038.1, from coordinate 7,498 downwards.
CGCCCTTGGCGAGGCCGCCGCCGATCCAGACGATGTGCTCGTACGCGGCGAGGGAGGCCTCGGCGGCGTGGGTGTTGGTGGCCTTGGAGTCGTCGACGTAGTCCACGTCGTCGATCCGGTCCACGTGGGCGATGCGGTGTGCGTCCGGCCGGAAGGCGCGCAGGCCGTCCCGGACCGCGGCCGGCGGGACCCCGAACGCGCGGGCGAGGGCGGCCGCCGCCAGGGCGTTGGCGATGTTGTGCGGCGCCGGCGGGTGGACGTCGGAGACCTCGGCCAGCTCCTGCGCGTTCTTGTGCCGCTCGGGCGCGAAGGCCCGGTCGACCAGGATGCCGTCGACGACGCCGAGCTCCGAGGGCCGCGGGCTGCCCAGGCCGAAGCCGATCGCGCGGCAGCCCTCCTCGACGTCGGCCTCGCGCACCAGCGCCTCGGTGGCCGGGTCGGCGAGGTTGTAGACGCAGGCGACCTTGTTGCCCTCGTAGATGCGGCCCTTGTCGGCGGCGTAGGCGGCCATGGAGCCGTGCCAGTCGAGGTGGTCCGGGGCGAGGTTGAGGACCGCGGCCGAGTGCGGGCGGACCGAGGGGGCCCAGTGCAGCTGGTAGCTGGACAGCTCGACGGCGAGGACGTCGTACTCCTCGCCGGACAGGACGACGTCCAGGACCGGCGTGCCGATGTTGCCGACCGCGGCGGTGCGCAGGCCCGCGGCGGCCAGGATGGAGGCGAGCATCTGCACGGTCGTCGTCTTGCCGTTGGTGCCGGTGACGGCGAGCCAGGGCGCGGCCCCGGGGCCGCGCAGCCGCCAGGCCAGCTCCACGTCGCCCCACACTGGCACGCCCGCGGCCTCGGCGGCCGTGAAGAGTGGGGCGGCGGGCTGCCAGCCCGGCGAGGTGACGATCAGTTCGGTGCCCTCGGGCAGGGTCCGGCCGTCCCCGAGCCGCACGGTGACGCCCAGCGCCTCCAGTTCGGCGGCCTGGGCCCGGGCCGGCTCGTCGTCGCCGTCGTTGACGACCGTGACGCGGGCGCCGAGGGCGTGCAGCGCCTTGGCGGCGGGCACCCCCGAGACGCCCAGGCCGGCGACGGTGACCCGGCGGCCCGGCAGGCCGAGCCGCCCGGCCGCCTCGACGGCGGCCGGCGGAGGTCCGTCCTGACGGGGACCGGGTTCCTGCCCGGGGACAGGGGTCACTGCGCGGCCACCCAGCCCGCGTAGAAGAGACCGAGACCGACGGCCATGCACATGCCCTGGATGATCCAGAAGCGGACCACGACCAGGACCTCGCTCCAGCCCTTGAGCTCGAAGTGGTGCTGCAGCGGCGCCATGCGGAACACGCGCTTGCCGGTCAGGCGGAAGGAGCCGACCTGGATGACCACGGAGAGGGTGATCAGGACGAAGAGGCCGCCCAGGATCGCCAGCAGCATCTCGGTGCGGGAGCAGATGGCCAGACCGGCCAGGGCTCCGCCGAGCGCGAGGGAGCCGGTGTCACCCATGAAGATCTTGGCCGGCGAGGTGTTCCACCACAGGAAACCGAAGCAGGCGCCCATGAGCGCGGCGGCCACGACTGCCAGGTCGAGCGGATGCGGTACGTCGTAGCAGCCCGGTCCCGCGGTGATGACGTTGGAGCAGGACTGGCCGTACTGCCACACGCCGATGACGGTGTAGGAGGCGAAGACCATCACCGAGGCGCCGGTGGCCAGGCCGTCGAGGCCGTCGGTGAGGTTCACGCCGTTCGACATCGCGAGGATCATGAACAGCGCCCAGATCACGAAGATCACCGGGCCGAGCGACCAGCCGAAGTCCTGTGTGAACGACAGCCGGGTGGAGGCCGGGGTGACGCCGCGGGAGTCGGCGAACTGCAGCGACAGCACCGCGAAGGTGATGCCGACGATCAGCTGGCCCGCCATCTTCGCCTTGGCCCGCAGACCGAGGCTGCGCTGCTTGACGATCTTGATGTAGTCGTCGAGGAACCCGACCACGCCCAGGCCCGTGAAGAGGAAGAGCACCAGCACGCCGGAGATCGTCGGGCGCTCGGAGGTGATGACCTTGGTGAGTGCGTACGCGACGAGCGTGGCCAGGATGAAGGCGATGCCGCCCATGGTGGGCGTACCGCGCTTGCTGTGGTGCTCCTTCGGGCCGTCGTCGCGGATGAACTGCCCGTAGCCCTTGCGGGCCAGCAGCTTGATCAGCATCGGGGTTCCGATGAGGGACAGGAACAGCCCGAGCACGCCCGAGACCAGGATCTGGTTCATTACTGAGCGCCCCCGCCCTCGACGCCGTCGAGCAGCGCGAGTGCGACCCGCTCCAGGCCGACCGCCCTCGATGCCTTCACCAGCACGACGTCCCCCGGACGCAGTTCACTGCGCAACAGGTCGATCGCCGCCTCAGCGTCGGACACGTGCACCGACTCCTCACCCCACGAACCCTCGTTGTAGGCGCCCATTTGCACCCAGGCGGCCGCCTGGCCGCCGACTGCCACGAGCTTGCTGACGTTGAGCCGGACGGCGAGCCGTCCGACAGCGTCGTGCTCCGCGAGGGCCTCCCCGCCGAGCTCCGCCATCTCGCCCAGCACCGCCCACGTGCGTCCCCCGCGTGCCTCGGCGGCACGCCCCATGGCCGCGAGCGCGCGCAGGGCGGCTCGCATGGACTCGGGGTTCGCGTTGTAGGCGTCGTTCACGACCGTTACGCCGTCAGGCCGTTCGACGACCTCCATACGCCAGCGGGACAGCGTCCCCGCTTCGGAGAGCGCGGTGGCGATCTCTTCGACGGGCATGCCGAGTTCACGGGCAACGGCGGCCGCGGCAAGCGCGTTCGACACGTGGTGCTCACCGTACAGGCGCAAGGTCACTTCGCTGCACCCGGTAGGTGTTGTGAGCGTGAAGACGGCCTGACCTCGGTCGTTGAGGCGGACGTTCTCGGCGCGGACGTCGGCGTCGGCGGACTCGCCGAACAGCACGACGCGCGCCGCGGTGCGGGAGGACATGGCGCGTACGAGGGGATCGTCCGCATTCAGCACGGCGACGCCGCCTTCGGCGGCCTCCGGCAGCGCCTCGACCAGCTCGCCCTTGGCCCGGGCGATCTGCTCGCGGCCGCCGAACTCACCGATGTGGGCGGTGCCGACGTTGAGGACGACGCCGATGCGCGGCGGGGTCAGCTCGGTGAGGTAGCGGATGTGGCCGATGCCGCGGGCGCCCATCTCCAGCACCAGGTGCCGGGTGGAGGCGTCGGCGCGCAGCGCGGTCAGCGGGAGCCCGATCTCGTTGTTGAGCGAGCCGGGTGTCCAGACGGTCGGGGCGAGCCGCTTGAGCACCTGTGCGGTGAGGTCCTTGGTGCTGGTCTTGCCCGCCGATCCGGTCAGCGCCACGAGGGTCGCGCCGAGCCGTTCGATGACGTGCGCGGCCAGGGCGCCGAGGGCGAGCTGGACGTCGTCCACGACGATCGCGGGCACGCCGACCGGCCGGGCGGCCAGTACGGCCACCGCCCCGGACGCCACGGCCTGCTTCGCGTAGTCGTGGCCGTCCACGCGCTCGCCCTGGAAAGCGACGAACAGGCCGCCCGGCGTCACCTTGCGGGAGTCGATCTCGACGGACCCGGTGACGGGCAGCGTCAGGTCCGGTATGTCGTGCGTGCTCCCGCCGACCGCGTGTGCGACCTCGGCGAGGGTGAGTGGGATCACAGCTGGTCCTGGTCCTTCTCCTGCGCTGGTGTGGCGGCGGCCCGTTCGATGGCCGCGCGCAGCACTTGTCGGTCGTCGAAGGGGCGTACCACTCCGGCGATGTCCTGGCCCTGCTCATGGCCCTTGCCGGCCACCAGTACGGTGTCGTCCGGCCGGGCGAGGGCGACGGCGGTCGCGATGGCCGCCGCCCGGTCGGGTTCGACGACGACATGACCCCGCTCGTGCGCGGGCACCCCGGCCGCTCCCGCCAGCATCGCGGTGAGGATCGCGAGCGGGTCCTCGGAGCGGGGGTTGTCGGAGGTCAGCACGGCCGTGTCGGCCAGCCGTGCCGCGGCGGCGCCCATCGGGCCGCGTTTGGTCTCGTCGCGGTCGCCGCCGCAGCCGAGGACGATGTGCAGGCTGCCCTTGGTGACCTTGCGCAGGGCCCGCAGCACCGATTCCACGGCGTCGGTCTTGTGTGCGTAGTCGACGACCGCGAGGTACGGCTGTCCCGCGTCGACGCGCTCCAGCCGGCCCGGCACGCCCGGGACGGCGGCGACGCCCTGGGCGGCCGTCTGCGGGTCGATCCCGGCCACCGCCAGGGCGGTGATCGCGGCAAGCGCGTTGGCGACGTTGAAGGGCCCGGGAAGGGGCGAGGCGGCCTCGATCCGCACGCCGCCGGGACCGGCCACGGTGAAGGTGGAGCGCAGCGGCCCGGTCACGACGTGCTCGGCGCGCCAGTCGGCGTCCGGGTGGCCCTCGGCGGAGAAGGTGGTGACCGGGACCTGGGACTCGCGGACCAGGCGGCGGCCGTACTCGTCGTCGATGTTGACCACCCCGGCCCTGCTGCGGCGCGGGGTGAACAGCTGCGCCTTGGCCTGGAAGTAGTCCTCCATGCCCGAGTGGAACTCCATGTGCTCGGGGCTGAGGTTGTTGAAGACGGCGACGTCGAAGACCGCTCCGTCCACCCGTCCCAGCACCAGGGCGTGGCTGGAGACCTCCATGACCAGGGCCTCGATGCCGCGCTCGCGCATCACCGCGAAGAGCGCCTGCAGGTCCGTGGCCTCGGGGGTGGTGCGCTCGCTCTTGAGCCGCTCGTCGCCGATGCGCGATTCGACCGTGCCGATGAGCCCGGTCCTGTCACCGTGCACGGCGCGCAGGCCGCCCTCGATGAGGTAGGCGGTGGTGGTCTTGCCGGAGGTCCCGGTGATCCCGATCTGGAGCAGGCTCCCACCCGGCCGGCCGTAGATCTCGGCGGCGAGGTCGCCCATCCGGGACCTGGGGTCCTCGACCGTCAGCACCGGGAGGCCGGTCGCGGCGGCGCGCTCGGCGCCCGCCGGGTCGGTGAGGATCGCCGCGGCCCCCAGTTCGGCCGCCTGCGGCGCGAAGTCGGCGCCGTGGAAGCGGGCTCCGGGCAGCGCGGCGTACAGGTCGCCGCGGCGGACGGCCCGTGAGTCGTGCGTGATCCCGGTGACCGGGGCGGCATCGGGCGCGGACGGTTCCACGCCCAGCCGCGCGGCCAGTTCCGCGGGGGGTACGGGGCGGACCTGGGCCGGGCGGGGTGCGCCCGGCTGCTTCTGTTCGGGGCCGGGGGGCTGATCAGCGTGTGACACGGCCGTGAGAGTACCCGCCGGGCCGGGCTCCGGGCCAAAAGCCCCTCGCCGGGCTTCCGGCCTGCCGCTTCCTCCGGTACGGTCCGCGTGCGCGGGGCTACCGCCCGTGCCCGGGGCTGTGGGGTCGTGTCGGTTCACGGCCGCCGTTCCTTCCTCCCCTGCTCGCCGGTCACGGCTTCGAGGGGTCCCACTCGACCGGCAGGTTCGGGGTCTTGGCTCCGCTCGGCGCCACCTGCAGGGACTTCAGGGCGAACTCCATGACCCGCTTGAACACCGGGCCGCAGATCTGACCACCGAAATAACTGCCGCGGGTCGGGTTCTGGATCACGCACGACACGGTCAGGCGCGGGTCGTCCGCGGGAGCGAACCCCATGAAGGAGGCCGTGTAGCCGCTGTAGGTGCCCGTTTCCGGGTCCACCCGGTTGGCCGTGCCGGTCTTGCCCGCCACGCGGTACCCGGCGATCCGGGCCTTGGTTCCGGTGCCCTGCTCGTCGCCGACCACGGACTCCAGCATGGTGGAGAGCGTCCTGGCGGTCTTCGTGCTGACCACCCGGGTCTTCGCCGGCTCCTGCGACGGGACGAAGCGGCCGTCCGGGCCGGTCGTGCCGCGCACCAGGCTGGGCTCGACCCGTACCCCGCCGTTGGCGATCGTCGAGTAGACCGAGGTGGCCTGCAGCGCGTTGAGCGACAGGCCCTGCCCGAAGGGGATGGTGTACTGCTGGGACGCGTTCCACTGGTCCGGCCTCGCCAGGATGCCGGGCGTCTCTCCGGGGAACCCGACCCCCGTGGGCCGCCCGATGCCGAATTTCCTCAGATAAGAGTAGAGGACGCGGTTCGCCTGCTTCTGGTTCTTGCCGAGCTGTTCGGCGGCCAGGATCGTGCCGATGTTGCTGGACTTGGCGAGCACGCCGTTCAGGGTCAGGTGCCAGGTGCCGTGGTCCACGTCGTCGTGGAAGACCCGGTCGGCGCGCGGCAGGGTGCCGGGCACCGTGACGTGGGTGTCCGGGGTGGCCACGCCCTCGTCGAGGACCGCGGCCATGGACATCAGCTTGCTGACGCTGCCGGGCTCGTACGCGTCCTGCAGGGCGGCGTTGCCGAGGGCGGTGGGGTCCGCCCGGGACAGGTCGTTGGGGTCAAAACCGGGAGCGTTGGCCATGGCCAGCACCTGCCCGGTGCGGGTGTCCTGGACGATCACATAGCCGCGGTCGGCGTCGGACGCCCGCACCTGCTGGGTGATCGCCCGCTGGGCCGCCCACTGGATGTCCCGGTCCAGCGTCAGCTGCACGTCGGTGCCGGGCTCCGCGGCGCGCTCCTGCATGCTGGCCGTCGGCACCCGGCGGCCGTTGGACTGGGCGTAGGTGACGGTGCCGTCCTTTCCCGCGAGCGCCTTGTCCAGGCGGCTCTCCAGGCCGCCCCCGCCCGCGCCGGAGGCGTTGACCCAGCCGACCACGCCCGCCGCGAGGTCGCTCGCGGGGTAGACCCGCTTGGCGTGCCGGAGCCGGAAGACGCCGGCGAGGTAGTTGACGCCGTCGCCCTTCTCGGCCCGGTCGGCGAGCGCGCTCTGCAGGTCCTTGATCTGGTTCCAGACCTGCGGCGACTGCTGCCGGGCGATGATCTCGTTGCGCGATCCCGGGTAGTTGGCGAGCTGCCGCGCGATCTTCTTCTCGTCCCCGTCGACGATCGGCGCGAGCAGTTCGGCGGCGCGTGCCGGGGCGTCCTGGGCCTCGGCGTACTCGGGGGTGAAGAGCATCGGGTCGGCCGTGATGTCGTACGCGTCCACGGTGGTGGCCAGGTCGACCCCGTTCCGGTCGGTGATCGTCCCGCGCTCGGCGGCGAGGGTCACCTTGACGTTGCGGTTGACCTCGGCCTTGGCGGCGTACGTCGCGGCGTCCACGGCCTGCACCTGGAAGAGCCGGATGACGAAGGTCAGCATCACCAGGGTCAGCGCGAAGCTGACCAGCCGCAGGCGGGGGCGCGGCCTGCCGAGCCGCAGCAGCGGGGCACCGGCCGGTGTGACCGGGCGCGGGGGCCTGCGCCGCGGCGGTACGGCCGCACGTACGGCCCGGTCCCGGGCGGCGGCGTCGCGGTCGCGCCCGCCGGCCGGCTTGCGGGCGCCGGAGGTCTGGCGGTGCGCGACGCCGGAGGTGCCCGGTCCCTCCTCGCCGGAGGCGGGCCTGCGGGCGCGCGGGTCGCGGCCCGTCGCACGGGCGGCCCGGGCGGCGTCCTCGCGCGGCCGGGCGC
>NZ_JARAVM010000037.1:0-80336 GCF_033792735.1 Streptomyces sp. PA03-3a | reverse complement strand
CCACAGTGCAGGCGCGGCGCTGAGCCGGTCCGGGCATCGTTCCGCACACGCGAACAGTGATTGCGTCGGCGGTCGCCCGCCGGGAGCGACTGCGGTTTGCATACCGGCCGGGGGGCGCCGGCGCCGCGCGGACCCGGGTGCCCCACGCGCCCGCGCACCGGGCGCGGCGGCGTCGGGACCGGCAGGCGCGGCCCCGCCGTGTCCCGGAGCCCGACCGTCGCACCCGAACGGCGCCCGGCCTGAGCGCGTCTGAGGGTGACTCGGCGGAGGGAACGGGTAGGGGTGACTCCGGCCGGATGTGCGGTGACGGTGATCAACCGGGCATCTGCATCGTCTTGTTACCAAGTCCTGACGACTCCGGTGTAAAGACCGCTTAAACGATCCGCAAGGATGAGTACGAGGAGACAGCAGTTCAACGAGGGGACTCACCGATGAGCTTCAACCAGCCGCCGCCGCAGCCGGGTTACGGCGGCCAGCCCGGCTACGGGGGCCAGCCCGGCCAGCCCCAGCAGCCGCCGGTCCCGCCCGGTCCGCCCCAGCAGCCCGCACCCGGGTACGGCTACCCCCAGCAGCCCGCTGCGCCGCAGACCGTCCCCGGTTACGGCCAGCCCCAGCCGCCCGGCCCGTACGGTCAGCAGCCCGGCCCGTACGGCCAACCGGGCCCGTACGGCCAGCAGCCCGGCGCCTGGGGTGCCCCTCCGCCGCCCCCGTCCTCCGGCGGCAAGGGCAAGGTCATCGGAATCGTCGTCGGCGTCGTGGTCGCCGCCGCGGTCATCGGCGGCGGCATCTTCGCCCTCTCCAGCGGCGGCGGCATCGGCGGCGGCGACGGCGATTACAAGCTGACGACGCCGGCGACGGTCGTGGACGGCAAGTACAGCAAGTCCGACCAGAAGCTCGCGGAGTCCGAGTCCGGCAGCGACAAGTACATCTCGAACGGCACCTCGATCTCCGCCGCCTACACGAGCGCCGACGAGCAGATCGGGTTCGGCGGCGCCTACGGCGGAATCGACGACCCCGGCGCCGCGGTCGACAAGATGATCTCGGCCGCCCTGTCGGGCAGCACCGCCGCCGAGCAGCACCCGGCCGGCTTCGACGGCGACGTGATGAAGTGCGGCGAGAAGGACTACGGCGTCTTCAAGTCCCCCTTCTGCGTCTGGGGTGACGACAGCACCATCGCCCTGCTGATCTGGTCCCCCTCCACGGAGGCGGCCGGCTCCGGCACCATCCCCGACGCCCCCTCCGTCTCCGACTTCGCGCAGACCACGGCGAAGTTCCGGAACGACGTCCGCGTCAAGAAGTGACCGGCCACCACACGTGAGGGGGCGCCCGGCAGATGCCGGGCGCCCCCTCACGTGTGCGGGTGGGTGCGTGCTACGCGCTCTTCTGCTCGCCCTTGCCGATGATGCGGGGCTCGCGCGGCACCAGGGTCGGGTTCACATTGGAGTGCACGACGTCCTCGGTGATGACGACGCGGGCGACGTCCTTGCGGGAGGGCACCTCGTACATCACCGACATCAGCACCTCCTCCATGATGGCGCGCAGACCCCGGGCGCCGGTCTGGCGGAGGATGGCCTGGTCGGCGATGGCCTCCAGGGCGCCGCGCTCGAACTCGAGCTCGACGCCGTCGAGCTCGAAGAGCCGCTGGTACTGCTTGACCAGGGCGTTGCGCGGCTCGACCAGGATCTGCAGCAGCGCCTCGCGGTCGAGGTTGTGCACGCTGGTGATGACCGGCAGACGGCCGATGAACTCGGGGATCATGCCGAACTTCACCAGGTCCTCCGGCATGACCTCGGAGAACTGGTCCGCGGAGTCGATCTCGCGCTTGGAGCGGATCGTCGCGCCGAAGCCGATGCCCTTGGCACCGGCCCGGGACTCGATGATCTTCTCCAGACCCGCGAAGGCACCGCCCACGATGAAGAGCACGTTGGTGGTGTCGATCTGGATGAACTCCTGGTGCGGGTGCTTGCGCCCGCCCTGCGGCGGCACCGAGGCCGTGGTGCCCTCCAGGATCTTCAGCAGGGCCTGCTGCACGCCCTCGCCGGAGACGTCCCGGGTGATCGACGGGTTCTCGCTCTTGCGGGCGACCTTGTCGATCTCGTCGATGTAGATGATCCCCGTCTCGGCCTTCTTGACGTCGTAGTCGGCCGCCTGGATCAGCTTGAGCAGGATGTTCTCGACGTCCTCGCCGACGTACCCGGCCTCGGTGAGCGCTGTGGCGTCCGCGATGGCGAACGGCACGTTCAGCATGCGGGCGAGCGTCTGGGCGAGCAGGGTCTTGCCGGAGCCCGTGGGGCCGAGCAGCAGGATGTTGGACTTGGCGAGCTCGATGCCGTCGTCGTGGCCGCGCCCGCCGCCGTTCTCACCCGCCTGCACGCGCTTGTAGTGGTTGTACACCGCGACGGAGAGCGCCTTCTTCGCCGGCTCCTGGCCGACGACATAGCTCTCAAGGAACTCGTAGATCTCGCGCGGCTTCGGCAGGTCCTCCCACCGCACCTCGGAGGACTCGGCGAGTTCCTCCTCGATGATCTCGTTGCAGAGATCGATGCACTCGTCGCAGATGTACACACCGGGTCCTGCGATGAGCTTCTTCACCTGCTTCTGGCTCTTTCCGCAGAATGAGCACTTGAGCAGATCGCCGCCGTCACCGATGCGTGCCACGAGGTGCTTCCCCTTCGCCTGGGTCCCGCCAGTTCGACGAGTCCTGGTGCTTGCCTATCGACGGTACCTTGCCGCGCCCCCAGTGCGGGCCCCCCTTGGAGCTACTGGGCCGTGACCTGCACAACCCGATGGCTCCAAGAGGGGACTTCTTGTCGCAGAATGCCCTGCCCGGCGTCAGACCGCGACCGACGAGCCCTTGCGGGTCGAGACGATCTGGTCGACCAGACCGTAGGAGAGGGCCTCCTCGGCCGTGAGGATCTTGTCGCGCTCGATGTCGTCGCGGATCTTCTCGATCGGGGTGCTGGAGTGCTTGGCCAGCATCTCCTCCAGCTGGGCCCGCATCCGCAGGATCTCGTTGGCGGCGATCTCCAGGTCCGAGACCTGGCCGCGGCCGGTCTCGCTGTACGGCTGGTGGATCAGGATGCGGGCGTTCGGCAGCGCCATCCGCTTGCCGGGGGTGCCGGCGGCGAGCAGCACGGCCGCGGCGGAGGCCGCCTGGCCCATGCAGACCGTCTGGATGTCGGGCTTCACGAACTGCATCGTGTCGTAGATGGCCGTCAGCGCCGTGAAGGAGCCGCCGGGGCTGTTGATGTAGACCGAGATGTCGCGGTCCGGGTCCATCGACTCCAGGCACAGCAGCTGCGCCATGACGTCGTTGGCGGAGGCGTCGTCGATCTGCACCCCGAGGAAGATCACGCGCTCCTCGAAGAGCTTCGCGTAGGGGTCGTACTCGCGGACGCCCTGGGAGGTGCGCTCGACGAAGCGCGGCACGACGTAGCGGGCCTCGGCCGCGCTCGTACGGTCGTAGATGCCGCTGCCGGGGAAGTTCTGGGTGGTCACGTTCACCGTCCTGAGATGAGCATTGGGCTGGGGTCGGTCCTGCGGGGCTGCGCGGGCGTCAGGCCCGGTCAGGCCCCGGTGCCGCCGCCGCCCGGCACGTTCACGGCGTGCGTGATGACGTCGTCGATCAGGCCGTACTCCTTGGCCGCGTCGGCGGAGAACCAGCGGTCGCGGTCGGAGTCGCGGGTGATCGCCTCGACGCTCTGGCCCGAGTGCTCGGCGATGAGCTCGGCCATCCGCTTCTTCGTACGGAGAAGCTGCTCGGCGTGGATCTTGATGTCGGAGGCCGAGCCGGCCAGGCCGGCGGACGGCTGGTGCATCAGGATGTCGGTGTTCGGCAGCGCGAAGCGCTTGCCGGGGGTACCGGCGGTCAGCAGGAACTGGCCCATGGAGGCCGCCAGACCCATGGCGATGGTGACGACGTCGTTCTTGATGAACTGCATGGTGTCGTAGATCGCCATGCCGGCCGTCACGGAGCCGCCGGGGCTGTTGATGTAGAGGTAGATGTCCTTGTCCGGCTCGGCGGCAAGGAGGAGCAGCTGCGCGGTGATCTTGTTGGCGATGTCGTCGTCCACCGGCTGGCCGAGGAAGATGATCCGCTCGCCGAGCAGCCGGTTGTAGACCTGGTCGCCGAGGCCACCGATGGTCGGCTCGCCGGCGGCGGAAGGCATCGGAGTCGTCACGTATCCACCTGCTCGTTGTCGGACGGCGCGGACGCCGTCACAGGGTCTTCTCGTAGGGCACGGGCCCTCGTACTTACGGACCCTAACGCGCAGGTGGGGCCCGGCAATCCCTCACGCGGAACTGTTCGCTGTCAGCGCAGGGAGGGTGTAAGCGGAGAGCGAAAAGGAGCAGAACGGGCCCGGACGCACTGGTCGTCCGGGCCCGTCGGATGTCGCTACGGGGCGAGGATCAGGCCTCGGAGCCCTCACCCTTGGCGGTCTCGGCGTCCGCGTCCTCGGAGGTGGCCTGGACCGTCTCGCCGGTCTCGTCCTCCTCGTCCTCCAGGTCGACGACCTCGCCGTTGGTGTCCTTGACCGTGGCGGCCTCGACGACCAGGGCCAGCGCCTTGCCGCGGGCGACCTCGCCGACGAGCAGCGGCACCTGGCCGCCCTCGACGACCGCCTGCGCGAACTGGTCGGGGCTCATGCCCGAGGAGGCGGCACGGCGCATGAGGTGCTCGGTGAGCTCCTCCTGGTTGACGGAGAGCTTCTCGGTGGAGACGAGCTCGTCCAGGACGAACTGGGTCTTGATGCCCTTCTTCGCCTGGCCCTCGATCTCCTCGTCGTACTCCTCGCGGGTCTTGCCCTCGTTCTCGAGGAACGACTCCCACGTCAGGCCGGCGGCCGGGAACTGGTGGTGCTCCAGGTTGTGGACCCGGGTCTCGATCTCGTCCTTGAGCAGCTTCTCCGGCAGCGGGATCTCGACCAGTTCCAGGAGGGCGTCCAGCACCTTCTCCTGGGCCTGGGTGGCCTGGTCGTACTGCTTGATGCGCTCCTGGCGCTTCACGGCGTCGGCGCGGAGCTCCTCGAGGGTGTCGAACTCGCTCGCCAGCTGGGCGAAGTCGTCGTCCAGCTCGGGCAGCTCACGGGCCTGGACGGTGGTGACGTCCACCTTGACCTGGGCCTCCTTGCCGGCGGCGGAGCCGCCCTTGAGCTCGGAGGTGAAGGTGGCCGAACCGCCGGCCTCCAGGCCGATGACGGCCTCGTCGATGCCGTCGAGCAGCTGGCCGGAGCCGATGGTGTAGGTGACGCCACTGGCGACGCCGTCCTCCAGCACCTCGCCCTCGACCGAGGCCTCCAGGTCGACGACGACGACGTCGCCGTCGGCGGCGGCGCGCTCCACGACGGTGGTGGAGGCGAAGCGCTCGCGCAGCTGCTCCAGGGCCTTGTCGACGTCCTCGTCGGACACCTCGATGGCGTCCACGGTGACCTCGATGCCGGAGTAGTCCGGGATCTCGATGACCGGACGGATGTCCACCTCGGCGGTGAACTTCAGCTCCTGGCCGTCGTTGAACTCGGTGATGTCCACCTCGGGCTGGCCGAGGACGTTGAGCTCGCCCTCGTTGACCGCCTCCGTGTAGAACTTCGGCAGGGCGTCGTTGATGGCCTCTTCGAGGACCGCGCCACGGCCGAACCGCTGGTCGATGACGCGCGCGGGGATCTTGCCCTTACGGAAGCCCGGCACCGTGACCTGCTGGTTGATCTTCTTGTACGCCGCGTCGAGGCTGGGCTTGAGCTCCTCGAAGGGCACCTCGACAGTGAGTCGAACCCGGGTCGGGTTCAGAGTCTCGACGGCGCTCTTCACGGTTGGGTCTCCTTGGGGGCTTTACGTTGATGGGCGGCCGCTCGGCGATCGTGCGGGGCGGCTGGTGTTCGACCTGGCATTTCCGCGTACCGCGTGGCCGACGACCCATCCTACCGGTACCACAATCCTGCGGCCGGGCCTGCTCGGCACAGGGCGGCCGAGCACTGGTCGGGGTGGCCGGATTCGAACCGACGACCTTCCGCTCCCAAAGCGGACGCGCTACCAAGCTGCGCCACACCCCGTCGGTGCGACACGTAGAGTACATGCCTCCGCACACCCTGACGGCCACATACGGCGTGCGTGGGAGCCGGGTCGATCGGCTACGATCTGATGTGCCAGACTGACTGGCCGTTGCGGGCGTAGCTCAATGGTAGAGCCCCAGTCTTCCAAACTGGCTACGCGGGTTCGATTCCCGTCGCCCGCTCTGCAGGCAAAGGCCCAGGTCAGGGGAGCGATTCCCCGGCCTGGGCCTTTGTTTCCCCCGAACGGACCGGTCGGCCGCGTGCGCCGGCCTACGTGGTCCGTACCGCCCGGCCCTCACGATCACGGCGACGACGGCACCGGGTGATGCCGCTCCGGCGCGCGGTGGCGCCCCTCTCTCCGCCGAGGACACGCCCGGCGACCCGAACGGTGTACGCGGATCGTGCCGCGGTCCAGACGGCGTCCTGCCGGCGCGGGCCGGTCGACCCACCCCGTCGGAGGCGGCGGAACGTCCCACCGGGGGTTACGCCACAGGCCGGGGGGCGCCCCCGGCCTGGGACTTTCCGTCCGCCGAGTGGACCGCCCGGCGCCACCAGGCCACCGCGGGCCCGTCGGCTCACCCCATCGGAGGCCTCGTCAACCCGAACGGGCGCTCGCCGGGGTCAACGCCGTCGGCGGGCACGCCGGGTTGACGCGCTGGGTCCGTCACCCGAACGGGAGGCCCGAAGTCGCCGCCGGCCCTGACCGCGCCGAGCGCCGTGCGCGGGACCGGCCGTCGCGGCACACCCCCGGTGGGGGCCCGGAGGGATACGGGCCCCGTTCGTCACGCCGCCGGGCTCTGCTGCTTGAGCCAGTCGGCAAACGTGAGGGTGCCGCGGGGGCCGGGGCCGGTCGGCAGCAGGCCGCCGCTCCTCATCCCGCCGGGGAAGTACAGGGGGCAGACGGGGCGCCGGCGCGCGCCGCCCGCGGCAATGAGGCTCCGGGCGAGGTCGACCAGCGACTCGACCTGCGGGCCCGCGAGCTCGGGTGCCATCCCCTTGGGCGGCTCCAGGGCGAGGTCGACGAGTGCCTCGGCCACTTCCCGGACGGCGATGGGCTGGACCGGCGCCGTCGGCACCAGCGCTACCGGCCCGGGGACGCCGCCGAGCGCCTGGCCCACGAACTCGTGGAACTGCGTCGCCCGCATGATGGTCCACGGCACCGCGCCGCCCCGGATGATCTCCTCCTGGCGCAACTTGCCCGTGTAGTAGGGGTGCCCGACCCGGTCGACCCCCACGATCGACGGCGTCACGAGGTGCCGGACCCCGGCGCGCTCGGCCGCCCCGGCGAGATTCCGCCCCGCCTTCTCGAAGAAGCCCACAGCCACCGACTTGCGATGGGTGGTCACGTTGCTGACGTCGATGACCACCTCCGCCCCGGTCAGCGCGGCGTCCAGCCCCGACCCGCTCACCAGGTCGACGCCCTGCCCGCGCGACAGCACCACGGGCTCGTGTCCGCGAGCACGCACGGCCTCCACCACGAACCGTCCGGCTGCCCCGGTACCACCGGCAACTGCGATCTTCATGCCTGCTCCTGCCCTCTCAGCGCTGCACGAGAGGAACGACAACGGGCCACACCCTTCGCGACAGCTAGGTCCTATGGTTACGTTCGTAACGGTATCATTCAATACCATTTTACGGACCGTCCGGGACGCCCGGACATCGCCTGGGCGGCCGCGGCTCAAGGGGAGGGGGCCCGCTGGGGCCCGCGAACCCCCCGGGCCGGCCACCTCCGCATGCGTGGACGCCGGAGTCTGCGCAGGCTGGGAGGTGTGCCGGTGTTCCACGGTGAGGAACGATGATCGTTACGGTGGTGTCGATGCCCGAGGGCGTCGCCGCCCGTGCCGCCGTGTCGGAGGCGCGTGAGCGGCTCGCGGCGTGCCGGTTCCTGCTCGTGGACGTCGAGGTGCCCGGCGATGGGCGGCCCGACGAGCTGACGATCGCCCGTGAACTCGGCCTGGAGGCCGAGGACCTGGCATGGCTGGGCAGGGCGGGCGAGACGGCGCGGGCGGAGTTCCACGGGGACAACGCCCGGTTCGTCGTGCCCGTCGTCGACGACGGCAAGGTCGTCCACGTCCATGTCTTCGTGACCGAGCGGTACCTGGTCACCGTCCACCGGGGGCCGAACACCCTGGTCGGGCGGTTCGTCACCCGGCTGCCGCACGAGCGGCCCGCGGACTCCACGGCCACGCTGTTCCTGCTGCTCGAGGACGCCCTGGAGACCTTCCGCAAGACCGCCGTGGAGGCATTGCTGCAGGTGGAGGACCTCGAGGACGAGATGTTCGAGAGCCGGCACCCTCAGCAGGTGTACCGGCTGGCGCGGCTGCGGCGGCGGGCGGCCCTGCTGCACCACGCCCTGCTGCCCTATCTGCAGGCGGCCGACGAGACCATCACCCGGCGGATGATGAGCGGCACCTTCCCCGAGGAGCGGCAACGGCTCGCGGCCTCGTACCAGCGGGCCGCGCGGATGGTGCTCGCCAGCATCGAGTCGCTCCAGGACGCGGCCCGGCGGGCCTTCGCCAGCTACTCCTCCCTCGTGTCCGGTGAACAGAACGGCGTGATCAACCGGCTGGCCATCGTCTCGACGATCTTCCTCCCGCTGACCTTCCTGACCGGCTTCTTCGGCATGAACTTCACGTACATGACGGACGAGTTGGAGAGCAGGGACGTCTTCTGGCTGCTCGCCGTGGGGCTGCAGGCACTCGTCCTGGTCATCGCCGTCTACGTGCTGCACCGCACCCGCATCTGGCGCAGGCTGCGCGACGACGGGCGCGACGACTCCTGAGGCCTCACTACATTGGCGGCATGGAGATCTGGATCAACCCCGCGTGCTCGAAGTGCCGCTCCGCGCTGCACCTGCTGGACGAGGAGGGCGCGCAGTACACCGTGCGCCGCTACCTGGAGGACCCGCCGGACGCGGACGAGATCCGCGCGGTGCTCGAGCGGCTCGGTCTGGAGCCGTGGGACGTCGTGCGGACCCAGGAGGCCGAGGCGAAGGAGCTGGGGCTGAAGGAGTGGCCGCGCGAGCCGGGTGAGCGGGAGCGCTGGATCGGGGCGCTCGCGGCGCACCCCCGGCTGATCCAGCGGCCGATCATCACCGCCGAGGACGGCACGGCGGTCGTCGCCCGCTCCGAGGAGGCGGTACGGGACGCCCTCGGACGCGTCCCGGGCGGCGCCGGGAACCCGGGGTAGAGCGCCTCGGCACACGGACAGCCCGGCGCCGGTGGTGAACCCGTCGAGGGCGCCACGGCGCCGGCGGAGCCGCCCGCCGGGGCGAGGCCGGGGCTCCGGACGCACGAGACCGCCCCGGCCCGGCGGGACGGCGAGGACGGCCCTCGACGCCGCTCTCGCCGGGCAGTGAACCTCTACGGCCCTAGCCGACCGGCACGCCCTGCGGCCCCTTGATCCGCTTCATGATCATCTGCGAGTTCACCTCGCTGACGCCGGGCAGGGCAATCAGTTTCTCCGTCCAGAAGCGCTCGTAGGCGTCGCTGTCGGCCACCGCGATCCGCAGCAGGCAGCCGGGCGCGCCGTAGAGCCGGTAGGCCTCGACGATGTCGGGGATGGCCTGCACCCGCTCCTCGAAGGCGGCGACGGACTCGCGGTCCCGCCGCACCTCGACGGAGGCGAAGACCTCGAAGCCGCGGCCGACGGCTGCCGGGTCGACGACGGCCCGGTAGCTCTGGATCACCCCGTCCTCCTCCAGTTGGCGCACCCGGCGCAGGCACGGGGAAGGGGTGAGGCCGACCCGGGCGGCCAGCTCCTGGTTGGTGAGCCGGCCGTCGGCCTGGAGCTCACGCAAGATTCTTCTGTCGATGGCGTCCACAAGGGCGATAGATACCACGCCTGGCGGATCTACGCGGGCTGATTGGCAATCCGATGCCGGGATTCAGCACATATCCTTGCGGGGGAGGATCGGCGAACGCACGAGCGAGGGAAACGTGAAGCACATCGTCGTGATCGGCACCGGCGGCACGATCGCCAGCCGGTGGCAGGGGGCCGGGTACGCGGCCGAGGCCGCCGGCCAAGAGGTGCTGGCGGCGGGCGCGGTCCCCGAGGGCGTCAAGGTGACCGTCCGCGACCTGTTCACGGTGAACAGCTCACGGCTGACCTCCGCCCACCAGATGGAGCTGCTGCGGACCGTCCACGAGGTGCTGGCGGACCCGGCCGTGGACGGCGTCGTGATCACGCACGGCACCGACACCATGGAGGAGTCCGCGTTCCTCCTCGACCTCCACCACGACGACCGGCGCCCAGTGGTCCTCACCGGCGCCCAGCTCCCGCTGGACTCCGTGGACGGCGACGCGCCGGGCAACCTCTACGACGCGCTGCTGACCGCCGCGACCGGCCGGGACATCGGCGTGGTCATCGCCTTCGGCGGCTTCGTGCACGCGGCCCGGGGCACGGTCAAGGCGCACACCCTGGACGTCCAGGCCTTCGCGGACCCCTCGGGACGGCCGCTGGGCCGGGTGAAGTTCGGCGAGATCGCCTGGGGCGCCCCGCGGCCGCGCCCCGCGGCGCTGCCGCTTCCGGACCCCGGCGCGAAGGCACCGCGCGTCGACGTCGTGATGCACCACGTGGACGCCGACCCGGTGCTCTTCGAGGCCGCGCTGGGCGCGGGGGCGCAGGGCATCGTGCTGGTCGGCACCGGGGCGGGCAACGCGACGCCCGACTTCGTGGCGGCGGTGCGCCGCGCGGTGGACGCCGGCGTGCTGGTCGCCGTGAGCACCCGGGTGGCGGCGGGGCCGGTGGCCCCGATGTACACCGGGGGCGGCGCGGTCGACCTCGCCGCTGCCGGCGGTGTGCTGGCCGGGACGCTGCGCGCGGGGCAGGCCCGTGTCGCCGTACTGGCGGCGCTGATGTCCGCGCAGAGCCCCGCGGAGCGGGCCGACGCGCTGCGCCGCATCATCGGGACGGCCGAGGACCGCACGCCGGCCGTCGCCTGACTCCCCGTCACCCGGCGCGGCCACCGCGCCGGGTGACGGGTGACTGCGACCGGTCGGTCCCCGGCGCGCGCCGCGCCCGGGGACCGATCAGAGGTTTATCTGGTTGATGGTGTCGGCCAGCGAGTCGAGGAACTTGTTGATCGACGGCGCCATGCCCGTGGAGGCAAGGAAGAAGCCGAAGAGCGCGGCAATGATGGCCGGGCCGACCTTGAGCGACTTGCCTCTTATCAGGACGACCATGATGATCGCCAACAACAGGACCACGGACAGGGAGATGGCCACTGGGGATCACATCCTCGGTCTGACGCCTCACCGTTCCGGGGAGAGCCACCGGCAGCCGCACCCCCGCGACGTCCATCGTGCCACCTGCCACCGACACCGTGACCCCGCGGAACACCCCTTCCCCGCGCGCCGGGGTCGCACACCTGTGACGCAGGACATCGCGATCGTTTCCGATCACTTCGATCGAGGCGAATCTCGCATTTACACGGCACGTTCGAGTGAATTTCCCTCAAACTATTTCCCCACACACCCACTTGCCACACAAAGGATCATCAAAAAACCTGCACAGTCGTCAACCTGTCTGGCGATATGCCCCGTTCAACCCTTATGGGACCACCCATAGCGGCACGGAACGGACAACGGCATGACCCATGCATTCCCGGGTGACAGCGCGGCGAACGCCATTACGGCCGAAAATTTACTCAGCCAGAGGCGCCCGCTATGGTGCATCAAATGTTCCAGCTCCCCCGCACGAACACCCTGTCCCCCGGCAGGACCCAGACCGGGAATTCCGTTCTCCCCGCCCCGCGCAAGGGGGCCTCCCCCCGCCCCGGACCGACCACCCCGGCGGAGACCTCCGCCCCCGCCGCGTGCAGCGCCCCCGCCGGGCGCGACCCGTTCTTCGACAACGCCAAGTACCTCGCCATCGTCCTGGTCGCGATGGGCCACGCCTGGGAACCCCTCACCGGGCACAGCAGGGCCGCCGGCGCGCTCTACATCCTCGTGTACGCGTTCCACATGCCGGCGTTCATCGTCATCTCGGGCCACTTCTCCAGGAGTTTCGACGCCCGCCCGGACCGCGTCAGGAGACTGATCACCGGCGTCGCCGTCCCGTACCTGCTCTTCGAGGCCGCCTACTCGCTCTTCAGGAACTGGGCGGACGACGCCGCGGCCCAGCCGCTCAGCCTGCTCGACCCCTGGTACCTCACCTGGTTCCTCGCGGCCCTGTTCATCTGGCGCCTCACCGCCCCCATCTGGCGGGTCGTCCGGCAGCCGGTCGCGGTCGCCCTGGTGATCGCGGCCCTCGCGTCGATCTCCCCGGCCATCGGTGACGACCTGGAACTCCAGCGCGTCCTGCAGTTCCTGCCCTTCTTCGTGCTCGGCATGTGCCTGAAGGCCGAGCACTTCCGCCTCACACGGCGGCGCATGGTGCGCGTGCTGTCCGTCCCGGTGGGCCTGGCCGCGCTGGCCGTCTCCTACTGGGTGGTGCCGCGGATGGACCGGGGATGGCTCTACCACCGCGCGAGCGCCCAGGAACTGGGCGCCCCCTGGTGGACGGGACCGGGCATGACGGCGGCGCTGTTCTGCTGCTCCCTGGCCCTGACGGTGTGCTTCCTCGCGTGGGTGCCGCGCCGCCGCACGTGGTTCACGGCGCTGGGCGCCGGCACGCTCTACGGCTACCTGCTGCACGGCTTCATCGCCAAGGGCTCGCGCTTCGGCCACTGGTACGACCACGGGTGGATCCACACCCCGCCGGGTCAGGTCGCGGTCACCGCGATCTCCGTCGTGGTGGTCACCGCGCTGTGCACCCCGCCGGTGCAGCGGATGTTCCGCTTCGCCGTGGAGCCGAGGATGGCCTGGGCGTTCCGGCCCGCGCTCAGTCCCGGCACACGATGAGCAGGGCGCGGTCGTCGTTGACGTCCTTGGCGACCGCCTCGATCAGCTGCCAGGCCGCGCCGCGGAAGCCGTGCGCCACGTACCGGTCGGCCTCGCCGATGAGCCGGTCGATGCCCTCGGTGAGGTCGCGGCCGGCCGCCTCGACCAGGCCGTCGGTGAAGAGCAGCAGGACGTCGCCGGAGCGCAGGGTGCCCTTCACGCTGTGGAACTCGGCGCCGTCGTACACCCCCAGCAGCGGGCCCTCGGCCGCCTTCTCCTCCCAGCGGCCGGTGCCCGCGCTGAGCTGCATGCCGGGCAGATGCCCGGCGGAGAGCAGCTCGTAGTCGCCGGTCTCCAGGTCGAGCACCAGGTGGACGGAGGTGGCGAAGCCCTCGTCCCAGTTCTGGCGGAGCAGGTAGCCGTTGGCGGCGGTGAGGAAGGCGTGCGGCGGCAGCGAACCGAGCAGGCCGCCGAAGGCGCCGGACAGCAGCAACGCGCGTGAGCCGGCGTCCATGCCCTTGCCCGACACATCGGTGAGGACGGCCTCCAGGATCCGCCCGCCCGACGTGCGGGTGGCCACCACGAAGTCGCCGGAGAAGGACTGTCCGCCGGCCGGCCGCAGCGCCATCTCGGCGTGCCAGCCCTCGGGCAGCCGCGGCAGCCTGCTCTGCACCCGGATGCGCTCGCGCAGGTCGAAGAGCATCGTGCCGCCGCGCATCCAGGGCACACCGACCCGGGCGCGGAACTGCGCGACGATCAGCCCGGCCAGCGCCACCGCCGCCACCACGAGCACGGTGCCCGGGGTCACCCGGCCGACGCCGTCGCGGTAGGGCCCGAGGACCGCCGACTCCACGACCATCGCGGCGGCGCTGGCCCCATACAGCAGCAGGAGGCTGGAGGGGCGCAGCAGCAGGCCGCCGACGAGGACGGGCAGCACCAGGGTGGTGGGCGGGCACCATTGCGGCGCCAGCACCGTGCCCCAGGCGATCAGCGGCACGCTGATCGTCAGGACGGTCAGTGCGAGCCAGTCGGCGGCGTCCCCGCGGAAGTAGTCCACAGCGGATTTGCGCAGGCCGACCCGGGCCCGGTGGACCGTCCTGCGCCACCGGGCCCTGAATCCGTCTCCTACCGGGCGTCGTGCCATCTTCCCGGCGACCCTATCCACCCTCACCCGTTCTCCGCATCGGAGGTGCCCCACAGGGTGCGCCGATTCGCCGCCACGACCGGCGAAAACCGGTCGCCCGCCCCCGGGGCGGCTGATAGGCAGGGCACATGACGGTGGAGTTGCGGGTTCTCGAGTCCGAACAGTGGGACGAGTGGTTCAGCACGCTGGAACGCGCGTTCGGCAGCGCGGTCTGGCCGACGGAGGAGCGGGAGTTCGACCGCGGGGTGACCGAGCTCTCCCGGTCGATCGCGGCCTGGGACGGCGCGGAGGTCGTCGGCACCGCGGGGGCGTTCTCCTTCCGCATGGCGGTGCCGGGCGGCGCCGTGGTCCCGGCGGCGGGCGTCACCATGGTCAGCGTCGCCTCGACGCACCGCCGGCGCGGGCTGCTGAGCTCGATGATGCGGCGGCAGCTGGACGAGGTGCACGAACTGGGCGAGCCCCTCGCGGTGCTCACGGCGTCAGAGCCGGCGATCTACGGCCGGTTCGGCTACGAGGTCGCCACCCGCCAGACGAGCCTGGAGGTCGACACCCTGCGGGCCGGCCTCACCGTGCCCGCGGGCGTCGACGGGGTCACGCTGCGCTTCGCCGACCCCGAGAAGGCCCTGGCGGCCTGCGAGGAGGTCTACGGGCGGCTGGTGCCCACCCGGCCGGGCATGCTGGAGCGGCGGCCGAACTGGGAGCGCAAGGGCGTGCTCGACCCGGAGGCGTTCCGGGACGGCGCCTCGAAACTGCTCTGCGTGGTCGCCGAGCGCGACGGAGAGGTGCGCGGCTACACCCGGTACGCGGTGAAGTCCGCCTGGAACCCGGCCGGACCGGACGGAACGGTGGTGCTGCGCGACCTGGAGGCACTGGATCCGGACACATATGCCGCGCTGTGGCGCTACCTGTTCGGCATCGACCTCACCTGCCGCATCACCGCGCGCAACCGCCCCGCCGACGACCCGGTCCTGCACCTGGTCGACGACGTGCGCCGCTGCGGCGTGCGCGTCAGGGAGGGCCTGCTGCTGCGCCCGGTCGAGGTGGGCGCGGCCCTGTCGGCCCGTACCTACGCGGCCCCGCTGGACGTCGTACTGGAGGTCTCCGACCCCTTCTGCCCCTGGAACGAGGGCCGCTGGCGGCTCGGCGGCGACGCCAAGGGCGCCACGTGCGAACGGACGACGGACGCCGCGGACCTTGCGCTGTCGGTGCGCGAGCTGGGCGCGGCCTACCTGGGTGACGTCTCGCTGACCGCGCTGGCGCGGGCCGGCCGCGTACGGGAGCTGCGGCAGGGCGCGCTCCGGGAGGCCGCCGTGGCCTTCGGCGGCGACGTCGCCCCCTGGCTGCCGCACGGCTTCTAGGCCCGAGGTCCCGGCGCGCGTTCCCCGGCCGGGGTGCTCCCGTTCGCGGGTGCCTCCGGCCGCGGCGTCAGCCCAGGGCGGGCTGGCAGGAGGGGCACCAGAAGAGGTTGCGTGCCACCAGGGAGGCGGTGCGCACCTCGGTGCCGCAGAGGTGGCAGGGCATCCCGGCGCGGCGGTAGACGTAGACCTCGCCGCCGTGGTCGTCGACGCGCGGCGGACGGCCCATGGCCTCGGGGGTGTGCTCGGGGCGGACGGTGTCGATGCGGTTGTTCCGCACGCCCTCGCGCATCAGGGCCACCAGATCGGCCCAGATCGCGTCCCAGCGCGCACGGTCCAGGTCGCGTCCCGCCAGGTACGGGTCGACGCCGTGCCGGAAGAGGACCTCGGCGCGGTAGACGTTGCCGACGCCGGCGACGACCTTCTGGTCCATCAGCAGCGCGGCGACGCTGGTGCGGCTGCGCGCCACGCGGGCCCAGGCGGTCTCCCCGGTGTCGGCGGGCCGCAGCGGGTCCGGGCCGAGCCGGTCGTGTATCGCCTGCTTCTCGGCCCCGGTGATCAGCTCGCAGGCGGTCGGCCCGCGCAGGTCGGCGTGATGCCCCTCGGTGGCCAGACGGAGCCTGACCTGGCCGACGGGGGCCGCGCCCGGGCCGGTGCCGAAGCCGAACTTCCCGTACAGCCCGAGGTGGACGTGGACCCAGCCGACCGGGCCGAAGCCCAGGAAGAGGTGCTTGCCGTGGGCCTCCGCGGACTCCATCACGGTGCCGTCCAGGAGGGCGGCGCCATCGGAGAACTTGCCCTGCGGACTGCTCGCGCGGACCACGCGGCCGGCGAAGCGTTCCCCGTGGTCCGCGGCGAGGCGGTGGATCGTATGCCCTTCGGGCATGCCCGGATCAGCCCTCCTGCGGGTGGTGCGGGGGGATCGGGGGCAGCTCGCCGGTGGTCTCGTACGCGGTGAGCATGTCGATGCGGCGGGTGTGGCGCGGCTCGCCCGAGTAGGGCGTGCCGAGGAAGACCTCGACGAACTTGGTGGCGTCGTCCGTGGTGTGCATGCGGGCGCCGACGCTGATCACGTTGGCGTCGTTGTGCTCGCGGCCGAGGGTCGCGGTCTCCTGGCTCCACGCGAGCACGGCCCGGACGCCCTTGACCTTGTTGGCGGCGATGGCCTCGCCGTTGCCCGAGCCGCCGATCACGATGCCGAAGGAGCCGGGGTCCGCGGCGGTGCGCTCCGCGGCGCGCAGGCAGAACGGCGGGTAGTCGTCCTGGGCGTCGTAGACGTGGGGGCCGCAGTCGACGGGCTCGTGCCCGTTGGCCTTGAGCCACTCCACCAGGTGGTTCTTGAGTTCAAAGCCGGCATGGTCGGAACCGAGGTACACGCGCATACGGACGAGTGTCGCACGGGCACGCTGGGCGACATGCCGTGGGTGTTCCGTGAGGGGAATTTGAGCGTGCGCTGAGGGTAGGACAACGAAACGGAATCGAAGGTTCCCCGATCGCGCCGGGCCGTGTTTCATGCCACCCCATGAGTACACGTCCCCCCACCCCAGTGGCCGGCTCCACCGCTCCGGCCCACGAGGCCGCGACGGAGCAGCAGGATGGCTCGGGCCTGAAGGCCGGGCTCAAGAACCGCCACCTGTCGATGATCGCGATCGGCGGTGTGATCGGCGCCGGCCTCTTCGTCGGCTCGGCCTCCGGCATCGCCGCCGCCGGACCCGGCATCCTCGTGTCGTACGCCCTCGTCGGCGTGATGGTCGTCTTCGTCATGCGCATGCTGGGCGAGATGGCCGCCGCCAACCCCACCTCCGGCTCCTTCTCCGCCTACGCCGACCGCGCGCTGGGCCGCTGGGCCGGCTTCTCCATCGGATGGCTGTACTGGTTCTTCTGGGTCGTGGTGCTGGCGGTCGAGGCGACCGCCGGGGCCAGGATCCTGGAGGGCTGGGTGCCGGCCGTCCCGCAGTGGGGCTGGGCGCTGATCGTGATGGTCGTGCTCACCGCGACCAATCTGGCCTCGGTGGCCTCCTACGGCGAGTTCGAGTTCTGGTTCGCCGGGATCAAGGTCGTGGCCATCGCCGGTTTCATCGTGCTCGGCGCGCTCGCGGTCCTCGGGGTACTGCCCGGCAGCCACGACGACGCCGTCGGGCTGGGCAACCTCACCGCGCACGGCGGCTTCCTCCCCAACGGCCCCGGCAAGATCCTCACCGGTGTGCTGCTGGTCGTGTTCTCCTTCATGGGCAGCGAGATCGTCACGCTGGCCGCCGGTGAGTCCGCCGACCCCGAGCGCGCGGTCACCAAGGCCACCAACAGCGTGATCTGGCGGATCGGCGTCTTCTACCTGGGCTCGATCTTCATCGTGGTGGCGCTGCTGCCGTGGAACGACCCGTCGATCGCGAAGGACGGCTCCTACGTCGCGGCGCTGAACTCGATCGGTGTCGCGCACGCCGGCCAGATCATGAACGTGATCGTGCTGACGGCGGTGCTGTCCTGCCTCAACTCCGGTCTCTACACCGCCTCGCGCATGGCCTTCTCCCTGGGCCGGCGCTGTGACGCGCCCAAGGCCTTCGCCCGCACCACCGGCCGCGGTGTGCCGCAGGCGGCGATCCTGGGCTCGGTCGTCTTCGGCTTCTTGGCGGTCTTCTTCAACTACCGGTACCCCGACACCGTCTTCCTCTTCCTGCTCAACGCCTCCGGCGCGATCGCCCTGTTCGTGTGGCTGGTGATCTGCTTCTCCCAGCTGCGCATGCGGAAGATCATCCTCAGGGAGGCCCCGGAGCGGCTGCGGGTGCGGATGTGGCTGTACCCGTACCTGACCTGGGCGACGATCCTGATGATCGTGTTCGTGCTCGGCTACATGCTCACCGACACCGCCGACGGCGGCGGCCGGGACCAGGTGGTCGTCTCGGTGCTGGCGGCACTCGCCGTCGTCGCCGTCGCGGTGGTGCGCCAACTGCTTCACAAGGGCCGGAAGGACTCCCCCACCCGCTCGTAGGCGGCCGGCGCGGCGGACCCGGCCGAAGCCGCGTACCAGACGTTCAGCTGGTACGACTTGCCTCCCTCGGTGAAGCCGAGCTGCCGCGCCTTCCAGGGCGCGCCGGCCTGGGTGAAGGAGTACTCCCAGACGACCGCGGGGCGTCCGCGGAACGACGTCCGCTCCAGACGGGTCCTGCGGTAACCGGGCACGTCGTGGGAACCGGACTCGAAGACGCGCCACTGCTCCAGGAGGTCGCCGCCCCGTGCGAGTGCGTACGAGGCGGCGATCTCCTGCCGTCCGTCCGGGGCGTGGTAGTGGACGTTGGACG
Source organism: Streptomyces sp. PA03-3a (assembly GCF_033792735.1). Classification (NCBI taxonomy): domain Bacteria; kingdom Bacillati; phylum Actinomycetota; class Actinomycetes; order Kitasatosporales; family Streptomycetaceae; genus Streptomyces; species Streptomyces sp. PA03-3a. The sequence goes on along the minus strand of NZ_JARAVM010000037.1, from coordinate 61,673 downwards.
GGCTCTTCGCACTGCGCGTCCAGCCCCGCGGCGGCTGCCAGGCGAAGCCGGTCTCGTTGCGCTCCCCGGGGGCGGACGTACCGGTGGACGGACCGGCGGGCGAGGTGGCGCCGGTCGACGGGGGACGGCTGGTGCCCGCGACGACGGGGCCCTCACGGTGGCCGGTGCGCGGCGCGGTCAGCAGGACGACGGTGACGGCGAGGACCGCGGCGGCCGCTCCCGCCGCGGTCAGCAGGGCCGCCCGGCGGACCCGCGAGGGGGGCCGCGCGGCGGGACCGGGGTCGGGAACGGGCTCGGGCCCGCGGTCCGGCTCCGGGCCGGGCGCGGGTTCGGGCGCGGGTTCGGGCGCGGGTTCGGGCGCGGGTTCGGGTTCGGCTTCAGGTGCGGGTTCGGGCGCGGGTTCGGGCGCGGGTTCGGGTTCGGCTTCAGGTGCGGGTTCGGGTTCGGGTTCGGGTGCGGGTTCGGGTGGCGCCGGGGTGCGGCGCTCCCAGCCCGGCGGGACGGCGTCCTCCGGTTCCGGGTCCGCCTCCGGTTCGGCTTCCGGCACCGGGGCGGCCCTTCCGACGGCGAGCGTCGGGGTGCGTCCCTCCCGCGGGGGCGGCGGCGCCTGCCGGGTGACGACGGTCGGACCGCCCGGGGGCGTACCGAGCGCGGCGAGCGCCTCGTCCAGGCCGTCCAGGGTCATCCGCTCCGCGGGGTCCTTGCGCAGCAGGGCCGACAGGGTGGAGCGGCCCGGCGCCGGCGGGCAGCAGGGGCTCCTCGTAGAGCACCGCGTGCAGGGTGGCCAGGGTGGTGGCCCGGGAGAACGGCGACGTGCCCTCCAGGGCGGCGCAGAGGGACGCGCCCAGGGACCACAGGTCCGACGGCGGTCCCTGGTGGCGGCCCTCGACCCGTTCGGGGGCCATGTAGTCGGATGAGCCGACCAGCATCCCGGCCATGGTCAGCGCGGTGGCGTCCTGGATCGCCGCGATACCGAAGTCGGTCAGGACGACCCTGCCCCGGGTGTCGATCAGTACGTTGCCGGGCTTGATGTCACGGTGCAGCACGCCGACCGCGTGCACCTCCCGCAGCGCGCGGGCCAGTCCGGTCCCGATCCGCACGGCCTCGGCCACGCCGACCGGGCCGTCCTGGACCAGCACCTGCTCCAGGGAACACGTGCCCTTCGGCCCCGACACCTCCGCGAGCGCGAGTCCCTCCGCGCCCGGCACGCTGCCGGACACCGGCGCTCCCGGCCGCACGGCCGTCCTGCTGCTGGGCGGCGGCCTGCTGCTGGCCGCCGGCGGCGCCGGCCTGTGGCTGACCCGGCGCGGGCCGGCGCCACGGCACTGACGCGGAACGGGTGGGGGCGGGGCCTGCGCCCCGCCCCCACCCGGGTGCGTCGTACGCCGTGTCCGGTCAGCCGCGGCGGCCGACCAGCTTCCAGGCGGCGGGCAGCGCACCCATGGCGAGGGCGGCCTTCAGCGCGTCGCCGATGAGGTACGGGGTCAGGCCCAGCGCCACGGCCTGGCCGGCGTTCAGGTGCGCGGCCAGCGCCAGGTAGGGGACGCCCACGGCGTAGGTGACGGCGCTGCCGGCCACCATGACGCCGGCCATCCGCCACACGCTGCGGTCGGCACCCCGCCGGGCCAGCGCGCCCACGAGCGCCGACGCCAGCGCCATGCCGAGGATGTAGCCCAAGCTCGGCGCCGCGGCACCGGACGACCCCTCCGCGAACCACGGCACCCCGGCCACACCGGCCACCGCGTACAGCGCGAGCGCCAGGAAGCCGCGGCGCGCGCCGAGGGCCGTGCCCACCAGCAGCGCGGCGAAGGTCTGGCCCGTCACGGGCACCGGCGACCCGGGGACCGGCACCGACAACTGCGCGGCCAGGCCGGTCAGTACGGCGCCACCGGTCACGAGGGCCACGTCGCGCAGCCGCGACGCGGGGATGAGGTCGGCGAGGACCGGGTGGGTCCGTACGGCGGAAGCGGCGGGAACTGCGCTGGCCATCGGGTGACTCCGCGGGGTGAGGTCAGGTTCGGGACACCGTGACGTTAACCCGCCCCGCCCTCACCGATCATCGTCCGCCGATCACAAAGGCCTGATCACGGCCTTGGTCGCCTTCCTACAAGGAAGCCGCACCGGGCGTGAGCTTCGTCACCCGGGCCTTAGTGGGGTTTCTCCAATCACCGCCGGAGCGTCGCGGGAGCCCCGCCGGCGGCCGGCTGCGACACGGCTCCGGCGGCCGGTCGGCGGCCTCCTATGCTGCCCGCATGAGCGCTCCGTCCTCCCCCTCCCGCGTCGGCGTCGTCGGCGAGGTCCTCGTCGACCTGCTGTGGCGTTCCGGGGAGCGGCAGGTCACACCGGTGCCCGGCGGCAGCCCCGCCAACGTCGCGGTCGGCCTGCACCGGCTGGGGCGGCCGACCACCCTGGTCACCACGTGGGGCGACGACCCGCCCGGCGAACTGGTGCGGGCGCATCTGGAGTCCACCGGGGTCGAGGTGGTGCGGGCCGCGAGCCCGGCCGGGCGCACCACGCTGGCGATGGCCTACCTCGACCGGGACGGCTCCGCCTCGTACGACTTCCTGGCCTCGTGGGACCCGGAGCGGCTGCCGCTGCCCGCGGACACCGCGGTGCTGCACACCGGTTCGCTCGCCGCGGTGGTGGAACCGGGTGCGGCGCGGGTGCTGGAGCTCTGCCGCGAGCTGCACGCCGTACCGGGGCGCACCGTCGTCGCCGACCTCAACGTGCGGCCAGCCGTCCAGCCCGACCGGCTCGCCTACCGCCGGGCGTGCCTGCGGCTGGCCGCCGTCACCGACGTGGTCAAGGCCAGCGACGTCGACCTGGCGTGGCTCTTCCCGCGGCTCGCCCCGCAGGAGGCGGCGCGGGCGCTGCTCGCCGAGGGGCCGGCGCTCGCGGTCGTCACGCTGGGCGCGCAGGGCGCGTTCGCGGTGACCGGGGACGCCCTCGTACGGGTGGCCGCGCCCGAGGTCCGCGTCGTCGACACCATCGGGGCGGGCGACGCCTTCCAGGCGGCGCTGCTCGACGCGATCGCCGATGGCGGCGTCCCCGCCTCGCGCGACGGCCTCGCCTCCGTGCTGGAGCGCTGCGTCACGGCCGCGGCGCTCAACTGCACGCGCGTGGGCGCCGATCCGCCGTCCCGCACGGAGCTGGACGCGGCGCTGGCCGCACGGCACGTCTGACCCCGGCGGAAAATGCGCGGCAGGCGGGCACGGGCTCTGGTTACCCTCGCGGGATGGACGAGGCACGGCTGACGGGGCAGGTACTGGTCTTCGACGCGGACGACACGTTGTGGGAGAACAACGTCGTCTTCGAGCGGGTGATAGAGGACTTCCTGGACTGGGTGGACCATCCCGTCCTGGACCGCACGCAGATCAGGGCGCTGCTCAACGAGATCGAGGCGGCGAACGCGGTCGTCCACGGCTACGGCAGCAAGGTCTTCCTGCGCAGCCTGGGCGAGCTCCTGGAGCGGCTGCGGGAACGCCCCGTCACGCAGGACGAGCTGCGGCAGGTGGACGAGCTGGCGGTGGCCTTCGTGGAGCACCGGGTGGAGCTGATGCCCGGCGTGGCGGGCACGCTGGACGAGCTGGGCACCCGCCACGAGCTGCTGCTCCTCACCAAGGGCGACGAGGAGGAGCAGGCGCGCAAGGTGGCGGCCTCGGGGCTGGCGGACCGCTTCCGGGGGGTGCACATCGTGCCGGAGAAGGCCGCGGGCACCTACCGCGCGCTTCTGGCGGAGTACGGCTTCGCGCCGGGCGGGAGCTGGATGATCGGGAACTCCCCGAAGTCGGACATCCTGCCCGCACGCGAGGCCGGGATGGGCGCGGTGTTCATCCCCAACGAGAACACCTGGGTGCTGGAGCAGTCCGAGCTGGATCCGGCCGACGAGCGGGTGCTGCGGCTGGCGGCCTTTCCCGAACTGCTCCGGCACTTCTGACCGGGCCGGCCGGGCTCAGTCGAAGACCGGGCCCTGGTCGCGGGTCCGCTTGATCTCGTAGAAGCCGGGGGTCGACGCGACGAGCAGGGTGCCGTCCCACAGGCGGGCCGCGGCCTCGCCCTTGGGCGCCGGGGTGACGACCGGGCCGAAGAAGGCGATCTGCTCGCCGTCGGCGCCGGGGACGGCGATGACCGGGGTGCCGACGTCCTGGCCGACCTTGGAGATGCCCTCCTGGTGGGAGGCGCGCAGCTCCGCGTCGTAGGCGTCGCTGCGGGCGAAGTCGGCGAGCTCGGCGGGCAGGCCCGCCTCCTCCAGTGCGGCGACGATCACGTCGTGGTCCTTGTGGCCCAGGCCCTGGTTGTGGATGCGGGTGCCCAGCGCGGTGTAGAGGGGGCCGAGCACCTTGCTGCCGTACTTCTGCTCGGCGGCGATGCAGACGCGGACGGGGCCCCAGGCCGTGGTCAGGAACTCCCGGTACTGCTCGGGCAGCTCGTCGCGGTTCTCGTTGAGGACGGCGAGGCTCATCACGTGCCAGCGCACCTCGACGGGCCGCACCTTCTCCACCTCCAGCATCCAGCGGGAGGTCATCCACGCCCAGGGGCAGGCGGGGTCGAACCAGAAGTCCACCGGGGTGGGGGTGGTCGTGGTCTCGGTCACGTTTCTCTCCTCCGGGCATGGTGCGGTGACGCGCTGTTTCCCAGGGCGCAACGCCCTCGCCGCCGTCCCCATTCCCGTGCGCCGCCGTCAGGGCCGACATGCGAAGATGCGTGGCGTCCACACGACAGATCCCACGACGGCGTGCGAAGGATGGAGACCCCGTGCCCGGTGAGAACCTCACGCGTGACGAGGCCCGAGAGCGGGCACGGCTGCTCGCTGTGGACGGTTACGAGGTCGCCCTCGACCTCCGGTCGGCGCTGCGTCCACAGGAGCGGACGTTCCGGTCGGTGACGACGATCAGGTTCCGCTGCACGGAGCCCGGCGCCTCCAGCTTCGCCGACCTGCTCGCCCCCTCGGTGACGTCGGTGACACTCAACGGCCGCGAGCTCGACCCCGCGGAGGTCTTCGACGGGACGCGGATCGCGCTGGACGGCCTCGCCGCCGAGAACGTCCTGGTGGTGGACGCGCAGTGCGCCTACAGCCGGACGGGCGAGGGCATGCACCGCTTCACCGACCCCGAGGACGGCGAGGTCTACCTCTACACGCAGTACGAGCCGGCCGACGCCCGCCGGGTCTTCGCCGACTTCGAGCAGCCCGACCTGAAGGCGCCGTTCACCTTCTCCGTCACCGCGCCCGAGTCCTGGGTGGTGCTCGGCAACGAGCGGGTGACCGGGGTCTCCGGCGGCGGCGAGACGCGGCACTTCGCGCCGACCCGGCCGATCTCCACGTACATCACGGCGGTCGTGGCCGGGCCGTACCACATGGTCCACGACACCTACCGGCGCGCGCTGCCGGACGGCTCCGAGCTGGAGATCCCGCTGGGCGCGCTGTGCCGCAAGGGCCTCGCCCGGCACTTCGACGCCGACGAGATCTTCACCGTCACCAAGCAGGGCCTGGACTTCTTCCACGACCACTTCGGCTACCCGTACCCCTTCGGGAAGTACGACCAGGCCTTTGTGCCCGAGTACAACATCGGCGCGATGGAGAACCCGGGGCTGGTCACCTTCCGCGAGGAGTACGTCTTCCGCGGCAAGGTCACCCGGGCGTCCTACGAGGCCCGGGCGAACGTCATCCTGCACGAGATGGCGCACATGTGGTTCGGCGACCTGGTCACCATGCGGTGGTGGGACGACCTGTGGCTGAAGGAGTCCTTCGCCGACTTCATGGGCGCCTTCTCGCTGGTGGAGGCCACCCGCTACAAGGACGGCTGGATCACCTTCGCCAACCGCCGCAAGGCCTGGGCCTACCGCGCCGACCAGCTGCCCTCCACCCACCCGGTCACGGCCGACATCCGCGACCTGGAGGACGCCAAGCTCAACTTCGACGGCATCACCTACGCCAAGGGCGCCAGCGTGCTCAAGCAGCTGGTGGCGTACGTCGGGCGGGACGCCTTCCTGGAGGGCGCGCGCCGCTACTTCCAGCGCCATGCCTACGGCAACACCGAGCTGGGCGACCTGCTGTCGGTGCTGGCCGAGACCTCGGGGCGCGACATGGCCGGGTGGTCGCGGTCCTGGCTGCAGACCGCGGGCGTCAACTCGCTGACCCCGCAGGTGGCGTACGACGCCGACGGACGGATCGCCGAGCTGGCCGTGGCGCAGGATGCCGCCCCCTCGCACCCCGAACTGCGGCCGCACCGGGTCGCGGTGGGGCTCTACCGGCGCACCGCGCAGGGCACCGTGGAGCGCTACGCGCGCGTCGAGACCGACGTCGCGGGCCCGCGCACGGTGGTGGGCGAGCTCGCCGGGGCGGAACGTCCCGACCTGGTGCTGGTCAACGACGACGACCTGACCTACTGCAAGATCCGCTTCGACGAGGACTCCCTGGCCACGGTGCGGGAGCACCTGGGCTCGCTCACCGACCCCATGGCCCGCGCCCTGGCCTGGTCCGCGGTGTGGAACATGACCCGCGACGGGCTGATGCCCGCCCGGGACTACCTCGGCCTGGTGCTGCGCTTCGCCGGCGCGGAGACCGACATCGGCGTCCTGCACGGGCTGCACATGCAGGCCCGTACGGCGCTGAGCGACTACGCGGCGCCGGCCTGGCGCGAGCAGGGCGGGCGCGAGCTGGCCGACGGCGCGCTGCGCGAGCTGCGCGCGGCGGCCCCGGGCAGCGGCCACCAGCTGGCCTGGGCCCGCTTCCACGCGGCCGTGGCCTCCGGGGACGCCGGGACGGACGTGCTGCGCGGGCTGCTCGACGGCACCGAGAAGATCGACGGGCTCGAGGTCGACCAGGAGCTGCGCTGGGCCTTCCTGGAGGCCCTGGCCGCGGGCGGCCGGGCCGACGAGGCCGCCGTCGCGGCGGAGCTGGCCCGCGACGACACCGCCTCCGGCAAGCGGCACCAGGTGCGCTGCCTGGCGGCGCGGCCCTCCGCGACCGTCAAGGAGCAGTGCTGGGCGTCGGTCGTGGAGTCCGACGCGCTGTCCAACGCGCTCGTCGAGGCCACCATCGCGGGCTTCGACCAGGCGGGCCAGCGCGAGCTGCTCGCCCCCTACGCGGACCGCTATTTCGAGGTGATCGAGCGGGTCTGGAAGGAGCGCTCGATCGAGATCGGCATGGCCGTGGTCCGCGGGCTCTTCCCGCACCACCAGGACCGGCCCGCCACGCTCGACGCCGCGGACTCCTGGCTGGCCGCCCACGCGGACGCGCCGCCGGCGCTGCGCCGGCTGGTCGCCGAGTGCCGTGACGACCTCGCGCGGGCGCTGCGGGCGCAGGAGCGGGACGCGGCGGCGGGGGCCGTCTGAGGCCTCCCTCCCGGAAGGGAACAGGTGACCGGTCACCCCAATGGCGTACGCGGGGTACCGCCCGGCCCCGGTGGTGCGACAGCATCGCCGGGGCCGCCCGCAGGTGGGAGAGGTAGGTCACCCGAATAGGTGAAAAACGGCACTCGGCAACCGAACGTCTGAACTTTAGTGCGGTGATGTCCGCATTTGTCGACGGTACGGTAACAGCCGTTAGCCCCCCCGGGGGATGCGGGAATCCACCCGCCATGAACCACAACATCCCCCTCAGCCCCCGCCCCCTCGACCACCTCTCCCGCACCCGGCCGACCGTGCTGTCGGCCCGCCAGCTGCGGGAGCACGGCGTCGCCCCGGAGACGCTGGCCGAGCGCAGCCGCCCCGGCGGTCCCTGGCAGGAGGTGCTGCCCCGGGTGTACGTCCTCCACCGCGGCCGGCCCACCGGCGACGAGCGCGTCCGGGCGGCACTGCTCTACGCGGGCCGCGAGGCGATGGTCACAGGGCTCGCGGCGCTCGCCCTGCACCGCTTCTCCTCGGTGCCGCCACTGGTCGGCCTGGACCGGATCGACCTGCTGGTGGCCCGGCAGCGGCGGCTGCGGGCCGTCGGCGACGTGGGGCTGGTGCGCACCACCGCGCTGCCCCGGCCGCGCGAGGTGCAGGGCGTGCCGTGCGCGCCGCTGCCCCGGGCACTGGCGGACGCGGTGGAGGAGCTGGACGACGCCCGGGCGGTGGGCCAGGTGCTGACCGAGGCGGTGCGCGGCGGCCACTGCGAGGCGTCGGCGCTGGTCGCGGAGCTGAGCCGGGCCCGTCTGCTGTCCCGCCCGCACGTGGTGGAGGCGGTGGACGCGCTGGTGGCCGAGGGCCGCGCGATCGCCGAGAAGCGGCTGTACACGATGGTGCGCTGCTACGGGCTGCCCGACCCGCTGTGGAACGTGGACCTGCGGCTGCCGGGCGGCCCGTACCTGGGCGGCGTGGACGCGTACTGGCCGGAGCACGCGGTCGCGGTCGAGCTCGACGCCCGCGTGCCCCGCCAGGAGGACGACGCCCTGTGGGCCGAGTACGCCCGCAAGCGCGAGCACCTGGAGCGACTCGGCATCTCGGTCGTGCACATCACTCCGCGCAAGCTCCGGGAGTCCCTGGAGCAGCAGGCCACCGTCGTCCGTACGGCCCTGATGGCCGCGGCCGACCGCAACCCCGCGTCGTGGGTGGTGGTGCTGCCGCGGTGACCCCGGCGGTCAGCGCTTCTTCAGCAGCAGTTCCACGTTGCGGTCGCCCGGCTCGCCGGAGAGCGTCGCCCGGGAGCCCGGCGCGTTGAACGCGAGCTCGCGGTAGAGCGAGGCGAGCCCGGTCTGCGACAGGTCGGAGAGATCGGTGCGGTAGGGAGCGGCGGACTCCACGAGCGTGCAGAGCAGCGAGAGCGTGCCGTCGTGGTTGTCGGTCAGCTCGATGATCCGGGCCAGCTGCGGATAGTCGACGTGGGAGGCGGTGGAGACCTCCCAGAAGGTGCCGTGCGGGACGATCCGGTTCTTGTGGCTGTGCCCGTTGATCCAGGCGGCGACGCCCGGATGCCGGCCGAGCAGCGCGAGCACCTCGTCGCCGCCGTGCCGCCGCTCGCCGGGGCGGGCGGGATCGCGGACCAGGTTGGTCATCGACCAGCTGGGGTGGTGGCTGAAGACCAGCACGGTCTCGCCGGCGTGCGCGGTGAGCGTCCGGTCCAGCCAGTTCAGCTGTTCCGTCCCGAGGGAGCCGCGGTAGTCGCCGCCACGGTCGGTGGTGTCGAGGCTGACGCCGAGCACGCCGTCGGAGATCCGGAACGCGTAGTGGAGCCGGCCGGAGTCGAGTTCGGCCGTCGTGTAGCCGTGGCCGACGGGACCGGCCCCGGCGTGCGCCGGGTCCAGATGGGCGGCGATGTACTCGCGCGGGGTGACCGGTGCCCGGCGTCCGTCGGGGGTGACGGTGCGGGTGGTGCTCTTGTAGCGGTTCCAGGCCTCGCGGAAGCGGGTGCCCTGGGGGTCGGGCCCCTGGCGCAGGAACGTGTTGACGGCTTCGGCCTCGGCCGGGGGCAGCCAGAACAGCTTGCGTGAGCCCAGCGCCAGGTCGTGGAAGAAGGACGAGGCGGCGTACGAGCCCCCGTACAGCTGGTCGTGGTTGCCGATGGTGGAGTACCACGGGACGTTCAGGCCGGGGCTGTTGAGCTCGCGGACCGCGGCGGCGAGGAAGCCGGGCAGGCGGGGGTAGCCGGCCGCCTTGTCGGCGTCGCGCAACGCGTCGTCCGGCTGCCAGAAGCCCTTCAGCCCGGAGTCCTGCACGCCCTCGTAGTGGCCCGGGTCGCCCGAGTCGGGGGTGAACCGGCCGCCGCTCATCACCGCGAGGAACCAGTCCAGTTCGATGCGCGAGTTGTTGTCGGTGTTGTCGCCGGTGGTCATGACGAAGCCGATGGGCGTGCCGGTGGCGGGCCCGTACCGCAGGGCGTTGACCCGCTCGACGAGGGAGACGGCGCCGGCGTTGGTGAGCGCCTCCTGGGGACGCCAGCCGGCGGAGGCGGCGGAGCGCAGGAACTCGTAGCGCTGCGGGTTCTGCACATCCGTCAGGTGCAGGTCAGTGAACTGCACGAAGCAGGACAGGCTCGTACGGCGAGCGGCGCGGCCGCGCCCGGCGGCGGCCAGCTCGGTGCGGGTGACCCGCTTCCAGCCGGGGCCCTCACCGAGCCGGCGGTAGCCTCCCCGGCCGCGCGGGGCCGCGACGGAGTGCAGGGTCGTGCCCGCGGTGTAGGGCCGCGCGGCGGCCGGCCCGGCGGGTGACCTGGGGGCAGCCGGGAGGCCGGACGCGGGCCCGGTGACCGGTTCCGCGGGTGGGGGCGCGGCCGTCGCGTCGCCCGAACCGGGGACGAGCGCGAAACCGAGCCCCGCCCCGAGGGCGGTCGCACCCGAGGCGATCAGGACGTTGCGGCGGCTGAGGGCGGCAGCGGACACGGGATCAGGCATGGCGGGTTCCCTCGGTGGACGGTGGCTGCGGCGGCACTGCCGTGCCGCTCCTCACCGGATCGTTGGCACCCGGGATGGCCTGCGGTGCAACGCAGACGGAACGTCCGGCACCCATTTACGGACGTGGATCAGCGGTCCTCCCGCGGGTCACCGGCGGCCGGTCCGGCGGTGGCCGGACGCTCATCCGGTGTTCACCGCCCGCCGCGGCGGTGCGCGGCGGTCGGGGGCTCAAAGCGCCGGAGCACCGTCCGGCCGGACGCAATGGACCGGTTCGGCACGCTTCGCGCCCCGGCCCGGGTCCCGGCGTCTTGACGTATTCGCGTCATGTCGGTCTTACGCCATCTACGGCACTCCCCAACAAGCCCACAGATGGCGCAATGTGTCGGTCAACTGGCGCCCAAATCTTGAACAGGATGCCCATGTCTCTCGATCACATACGCGGGAAGAGACGCGTGGTCCGAGTCGCGCTCGCGGCGGGTCTGGTAGCCGCGCTGACGACGACCGGAATCTCCGCCTCCACCGCTTTCGCCGACACGACCGGCGACCCGGCGGACGCGGCGGTGAAGACCGCGCACGACAAGCTCGGAACGGCCGACGCCGAACTGCTCGCCGAGGCCAAGGCCGGTGGCGACAAGAACGTCACCCTCATGATCGCCACCAAGAAGGGCTCCACCGAGCAGGTCTCGGACGAGCTCGGCGCCCTCAAGGGCGCCTCGGTGGACCGGACCTACGACAGCCTCGGCTACGTCCGCGCCACCGTCCCGACGGGCAAGGCGGACGCGGCGATCGCGGCGGCGCAGAAGCTCTCCTCGGTGCAGGCGATCGACCTCAAGCAGGAGATCGTCCTCGACGACCCGTCCCCGTCGGCCGACGGCGGCAAGGGCTCCTCGAAGGGCCACGGAGATGGGCACGGTTCCACCACGTACCCGGGTCCCGACGCGAAGACCCCGGCGAAGAACCCCTACCAGCCGTCGTTCGAGACCGGCGCGGTGGACTTCGTCAAGGACAACCCGAAGGCCGACGGCCGCGGCGTCACCATCGGCATCCTCGACTCGGGCGTCGACCTCGGCCACCCGGCGCTGCAGAAGACCACCACGGGCGAGCGCAAGATCGTCGACTGGGTCACCGCCACCGACCCGATCACCGACGGCGACGCCACCTGGCGCCGTATGACCAACGGCCCGAGCGTCACCTACCAGGGCCGCACCTGGTCCGCCCCCGAGGCGACGCAGCAGGTCACGGTCTTCTTCGAATCCGCCACCACCGGTGGCGACATGGCCGGTGACCTCAACCGCGACGGTGACACCACCGACTACTGGGGCGTCCTGTACGACCCGGCGAAGGGCACCGTCCGCCTCGACCTGAACGACAACGGGAACTTCGCCGACGACACCGAGATGAAGCCGTACAAGGACGGCTTCCAGATCGGCTACTTCGGCACCGACAACCCCGCCACCGCCATCTCCGAGCGGATCCCCTTCGTGGTGCAGGTCCGCAAGGACGTCCCCACGGACCCGTACGGCGGCACCTGGGTCGGCAAGAAGGCCGACTTCGTCAACATCGGCGTCATCGAGTCCGAGCACGGCACCCACGTGGCGGGCATCACCGCCGCCAACAGCCTGTTCGGCGGCAAGATGAACGGCGCCGCGCCGGGCGCGAAGATCGTCTCGTCGCGCGCCTGCACCTGGACCGGCGGCTGCACCAACGTGGCGCTGACCGAGGGCATGATCGACCTCGTGGTCAACCGCGGTGTGGACATCGTCAACATGTCCATCGGCGGCCTGCCCCCGCTGAACGACGGCAACAACGCCCGCGCGCAGACGTACACCCGTCTCATCGACGAGTACGGCGTGCAGCTGGTCATCTCCGCCGGCAACAGCGGCCCCGGCGCCAACACCATCGGCGACCCCGGCCTGGCCGACAAGGTCCTCAGTGTCGGTGCCACCGTCTCCAAGGAGACCTGGGCGGCCAACTACGGCTCGCAGGTGACCAAGGCGTACGACATGATGCCCTTCTCCTCGCGCGGTCCGCGTGAGGACGGCGGCTTCGCGCCGATCATCTCCGCGCCCGGTGCCTCCATCAACACCATCCCGACCTGGGAGCCCGGTGGCCCCGTCGCGGAGGCCGGCTACAGCCTGCCGCCCGGCTACGCCATGCTGCAGGGCACGTCGATGGCCTCCCCGCAGGCGGCCGGCGCCTCCGCGCTGCTGCTGTCCGCGGCCAAGCAGGCGCGCATCCCGCTCTCCCCGGCGACCCTGCGCACCGCGCTGACCAGCACGACGAACGAGATCAAGGACGTCCCGGCGTACGCCCAGGGCTCCGGTCTGATCGACATCGTCGACGCCTGGCGCCTCATCAAGGCGGGCGCGAGCGCCCACACCTACACGGTCAAGGCCCCGGTCAGCACGTTCTTCTCGTCCGCGCTCGCCACGCCTGGCTACGGCACCGGCATCTACGACCGCGAGGGCGGTCTGAAGGCCGGTCAGACCAAGACGTACGACGTCACCATCACCCGCACCACCGGTCCGAACCAGTCCGTCCGGCACGACCTGGAGTGGGTGAACAACGACGGCACGTTCCGCTTCGCCGACTACGACAACGTGTGGCTGCCGCTGAACAAGCCGGTGACCGTGCGCGTCAAGGCCAAGCCCGGCTCGACCGGTCTGCACAGCGCGATCCTGACGGTCGACGACCCGGCGACGCGCGGTACCGACCAGCAGATCCTCAACACCGTGGTCGTCGCCACCCCGCAGGCCAAGCCGTCCTTCGCGGTCAAGGCCTCGGGCTCGGTGCAGCGCAACGGCACCAAGTCCTACTTCGTGACCGTCCCCGAGGGCGCCAAGACGCTCGAGATCAAGATGGGCGGCCTCGCCACCGGCAGCCAGACCCGCTTCATCGCGATCACCCCGTGGGGCATCCCGGCCGACCCGACCACCACGACGTTCTGCTACCCGAACTACACCACCACCAACGGGTGCCGTCCCGACCTGCGCTCCTACACCGACCCGATCCCGGGCGTGTGGGAGATCGAGGTCGAGGCGCGTCGTACCTCGCCTGTGCTGAACAACCCGTACAACCTGACCGCGACCGCGCTCGGCGTCTCCTTCGACCCCGAGGTCCAGACCGTCGAGGAGGCCACGGTCGGCACCGCCGCCCCGGTCACCTGGAAGGTCACCAACGGCTACGCCCCGGTGCAGGGCAAGCTGAAGGGCGGCGCGCTCGGCTCCGCCGCGGCCTCGCGCAAGACGATCGCCGACGGTGACAGCGTCACCAGCACGGTCGTCGTCCCCGCGGGCGCGTCCCGGCTGGACGTCGCCATCGGCGGCACCTCCGACACCTCCGCCGACCTCGACCTGACCGTGTTCCTCAACGGCACGCAGGTCGGCCAGTCCGCGGACGGCGACTCGGAGGAGGCCGTGAGCATCGCCAACCCGGCGGCCGGCACGTACACCATCCAGGTGGACGGCTACTCGGTCCCGGCCGGCACCACCGAGTACGACTACCGCGACGTCTTCTACTCGGCGACGCTGGGCTCGGTCGCCGTGGACGAGGCGGCGTCCGTGCCGCTGGCCAACGGCGCCTCCGCGAACGTCGCGGCGAACGTCCTGGTCGCGGCCCCGGCCCCCGAGGGACGTCAGTTCTTCGGCGAGGTGCAGCTGCTGAACGCCGACGGCACCGCCGCCGGCACCGGCAGCGTGCTGATCGACAAGGTCAACGCGGGCTGACCCGCGGGCACGGCCTGATCACCGCCTGAAGGGGCGGGCGCTCCCCGGAGCGCCCGCCCCTTCAGCTCTGCCGCCACTCGTACTCCTGCTCCCCGCAGCGCAGCGTGCGTGAACGGGGCAGCGCCCGCTCCACCCACTCCCGCGTCAGGGCGATGTCCTCGCCCTGGTGGACGAAGGTGGAGCCCCAGGGCCGCAGCCCGACTCTGACGAGCACACGGCTCCCCACGGCCATCTCGGGCTCCCCCTCCTCGTCACGGTCGACGGGGAAGGTCAGCCGGCGGTCCCCGCGCCCGCCCTTGAGGTAACGGTCCACCTCCATCCGCAGCGACACCCGGTCCGGTCCCTCCCCGGGCGTCACCCGCAGCACCGTCCCCTCGGCGACGAGTTCGGTGCAGGCCAGCACTTCCGCGTCGGTGCTGCGGACCGAGTCGGATTCGGCCTCGCCGCCGCCGGTCCCGCAGCCGGCGAGCGCGGCGCGCGCGAGCAGCGCCGCCGCGGCGAGGGCCGGTCCCGTCCTGCGTCCCATGTCCTGTGCTCCCCTCATGCGGTGTCGCTCTCGCACGGCAGGCCCCGGGAGGCCGCGAGCGCCCTCGCCATCCAGGCGCGGGCGGAGGCGATGTCCGCGGCGCCCTCGTACAGGTCCACCGGCTCCCCCGGGAGGACGGAGACCATCACCAGGACGCGGGACCCGGGTTCGGGGGGCGGGGCCACGTCGTCGTGGTCGTCGTCGATGTGGATCGTGAACGCCAGTCGGCGGGCGCCCCCGGCGGGCTTGAGGCGGCGGTCGACGTCCATCACCACCCGCAGGTCCCCCGGTCCGCCGGCGGGCGTCACCTCGCGCACGGTGCCCTCGGCGATGTCGCTCGCGCAGGCGACGACGCCCTCCGGCGTGCGCTTCGCGTCGCCCACCGCCGAGTCCCCGCCCAGGGCGGCGTCCCGTGCCAGGACGACCCCGCCGATCCCCGCCACGCCCGCCACGACGGCGGCCAGGCACCACGCGAGCGCCCTGCGCCCGCGGGGGCGGCGCTCCGCGGGCGGGACGGGCCGCGCGGCGAGGGCGTCGCCGATCAGCCGCACCTGGGTGCGCAGCAGGTCCACGTCGGCGCGCGCCGCGGCGTACGCCCGGTGCGCCTCGTCACCGGCGGACGCCTGCGGGGGCACGTCCGCGAGGGCGGCCGACAGTGCCTCGTCCGCCTCACCCGCGCCCTGCCCGTTCCCGCTCATCGTCACACCACCTCCTTCGTGTGCAGCCGGCCGCGCAGCGCACGGACGGCGGCGTGCAGCCGGCTCTTGACGGTGCCCTCCGGGACGCCGAGCGCCGTGGCGATCTCCGCCACGGGCAGGTCGGCGTAGAAGCGCAGCGTCAGCACCTGCCGCTGCCGCGGCGGGAGTTCCTGCAGCCCGTCGGCGACGGCCAGGGCCAGCACATGCGCCTCTCCCCCGCCGTGCCGGGCCTCGTCCCGGGGGGTCAGGGCCGCGAGGCGTTCGCCGAGCCGCTCCTGCCGGCGTCGCGAACGGTGCCAGTCCATCGCCACGTTGGACGCGGCGACGGCCGCCCACGCCCCCGGGTCCCGAAGCGGCTCGCGGCCGCCCGCCCGGTGCTCCAGCAGCTTCAGCCGCACCTGCTGCACCCCGTCCGGCAGATCGCCCGCCGGCACCCCGCCGAGCGCCAGGACGGCCCGCACCCGATCGAGGTGCTCCGGCGCGAGGGGGTCCTCCCCTTCCCCCGGCCGGGACCTCCGTCTCAGCAGCGCCACACCCCACCCCTTCCGCGATTTCCCCTATGACGCGGCAGCGGGGGAAAACGTTCACCCCTCCTGCGCTCCAGGGCCAGGCCCTAACCTGGCGGTGTGTCCGCCCCCCATGAACTGACGATGCTGGAACAGGCCGCGGCCGTCCGGGCGGGCGAACTGTCGCCCGTGGAGCTGACGGCCCACTACCTCGACCGGATCGAGCGGATCGACCCGGCGCTCGGGGCCTATCTGACCGTCACGCCCGAACACGCCCTGCAGGACGCTCGGCGCGCCGAACGCGTGCTCAAGGAGGGCGGGCCGCTCCCGCCGCTGCTCGGCGTACCGGTACCGGTGAAGGACCTGACGCCGGTCGCCGGGGTGCGCTTCACCTCCGGGTCGGCGGTCTTCGCGGACCGGGTCGCCGACCGGGACGCGTACCTCGTCCGGCTGCTGAGGGACGCGGGGACCGTGCTGACCGGGAAGACCAACACCCCGGAGTTCGGGCTCCCCGCCTACACCGAGGGCGCCGCCGGTCCGCCGGCCCGCACCCCCTACGACCTCGCGCGCGGCGCCGGCGGCAGCAGCGGGGGCGCGGCGGCGGCCGTGGCCGCCGGTCTCGCGGCGGCGGCGCACGGCAGCGACGGGGGCGGCTCGATCCGCATCCCGGCGAGCTGCTGCGGGGTCGTCGGGCTGAAGCCGAGCAGGGGCCGGGTGAGCCCCGCGCCATGGGGCGACGCGAGCGGACTGGCCGTCAACGGGCCCCTCGCACGCACCGTCCGGGACACGGCGGCCCTGCTCGACGTGCTGGCGGTGCCCGCACCGGGCGACCCCTTCCGTCTGCCGCCGCCGGAGCGATCGTTCCTGCAGTGGTGCGAGCGGGAACCGCGGCGGCTGCGGATCGCCCGCTGGGCGGTGCCGGACGTCACTGGCGTGCAGGTCGACCCGCAGGTGCTGGCGGCGTACGAGCGCACCTCGGCGCTGCTGGCCGCGCTCGGGCACGAGGTCGTGGACGTACCGCAGCCGCTCGCCCCCGGCGACCGCGACGCGTTCACCCCGGTGTGGGCCGTGCTGGCCGTGCTGACCCCCGTGGCGGCGGAACGGGAGCGGGAGCTGCTGCCGCTCACCCGCTGGCTGCGCGCCCAGGGACAGGACGTGGGCGGCCTCGACTACGCCCGCACGCTGGGGGCGATGCAGAGCGTGGGCCGCAAGCTGGCCGAGGCCGCCGAACCGTACGACGCGGTGCTCACCCCGACGCTGGCGCAGCTCCCCGCCCCGGTGGGCGCCCTGCGCGACGACGCCGACCCCGAGGCCGACTTCGCGGCGCAGCTGGCCTTCACGCCGTTCACCGCGCCCTGGAACATCGCCGGGCTGCCCGCGGTGTCGCTGCCGCTGGAGTGGTCCCCGGCGGGGCTGCCCATCGGCATGATGCTCGGCGCCCGGCACGGCGAGGAGGGCCCGCTGCTCGCCCTCGCCGCCCAGTTGGAGGCCGCCTCCCCGTGGCGGGCCCGTACGGCCCGCGCTTTCGAGGTGCCCGGGGCCGTCGGCGGGCCGCCCGCCTGAGACCGCCCGGGGACGGGAGCCGGGCCCGCTGCGTCCGCGTGCCGCCACTCCTGGGTGGGAGCGCGTGCACGGAATGCGACTGCTCCGCCACGCAGTGGGTATGGCTGAGGCTGTCCGGAGAACCCGCGCCCGCGATGACGCCCCGGGAGGGCATCCCATGACCGAAGCCGCCGACCGGGACAGACTCGCCGCGCTGCACGGCGTGGACGTCACCTACCGCCCGTCGCCGGACCGCGAGGTGCGCGTGCCGGACGGGACGGTCGTGGCGGTGCTGGCCGCGCTCGGCGTCGACGCCTCGACCCCGGCGGCGGTGCGGAACGCGCTGGCGGAGCACGAGCACCGTGCCGGGCGCCGGCTGCTCCCCCGCAGCGTCGTCCTGCGGACCGGTCGTCCGCTCGGACAGCGGCTGCCCGAGGGCACCGTGCTGCGGCTGACGACGGAGGACGGCACCGAGACCTCCTGGGACGGCGGCGCGCCCCTGCCCGTGGGACGGCACGCGCTGCGCGCGCAGGCCCCCGACGGGCGCACCGCGCAGGCGCAGCTCGTCGTGGCGCCGGAACGGCTGCCCGGCCCACCGGAACGGGTCCTGGGCTTCATGGCGCAGCTGTACTCCGTGCTGTCCTCGCGGTCCTGGGGCATGGGCGACCTCGGCGACCTCGCCGACCTCGCGGCATGGACGGGCCGGGCGCTGCACGCGGGCTTCCTGCAGGTCAATCCGCTGCACGTGGCCGTGCCCGGGCATCCCACGGACCCGTCGCCCTACCGTCCCTCCTCGCGGCGCTTCCCCGACCCGGTGTATCTGCGGGTGGAGGAGATCCCCGAGTTCGCCTACCTCGGTCCCGACGACCGCGACCGCGCCGCGGACCTGCTGCGCAAGGCGGCGGTACTGCGCGACTCGGTGCTGCTCAAGGACGCGCTGATCGACCGGGACGCGGTGTGGGAGCTCAAGCGCGAGGCGCTGGCGCTGGTCCGCAGGGTGCCGCTGTCGCCGGGGCGGCGGGCCGCGTACTGCGACTTCCTCGCGGACCAGGGGCAGGCGCTGGACGACCACGCCACCTGGTCGATGCTGGCCGAGCTGCACGGCCCGGACTGGCGCCGCTGGCCGGCGGGGCTGCGCGACCCGCGCTCGGGGCAGGTCGCGCGGCTCCGCGGCGAACGGCTGGACCAGGTCGACTTCCACTGCTGGCTCGCCTGGCTGACGGACGCCCAGCTGGCCGCGGCGCAGCGTGCGGCGCGGGACGCGGGCATGGCGGTCGGCATCGTCCACGACCTCGCGGTCGGGGTGCACCCCTCCGGTTCCGACGCCTGGGCGCTGCAGGACGCCCTCGCCCACAAGATGTCGGTCGGCGCGCCGCCGGACGCCTTCAACGCCCACGGCCAGGACTGGGGCCTGCCGCCCTGGCGCCCCGACGCCCTGGCCGCCACGGGGTACGCGCCCTACCGGGACCTGCTGCGCAACGTGCTGCGGCACGCGGGAGGCCTGCGGATCGACCATGTGATGGGGCTCTTCCGCCTGTGGTGGGTGCCGGAGGGCGAGCCGCCGACACAGGGTGCGTACGTCCGTTACGACGCCGAGGCGATGCTCGGGATCCTCGCGCTGGAGGCGCGGCGCGCCGGTGCCGTCGTCATAGGGGAGGACCTCGGCACGGTCGAGCCGGGCGTCCGCGAGGAGCTGGCCGACCGGGGCATCCTCGGCACGTCGGTGCTCTGGTTCGAGCGGGACTGGGAGGGGGCGCACGGCTCCGCGCGAGCCCGGCCGCTGCCGCCCGCGGCCTGGCGGGCGGACGCGCTGGCCACGGTGACCACCCACGACCTGCCCACGACGGCGGCCCGGCTGACCGGGGAGCACGTCGTCCTGCGGCACCGGCTGGGTCTGCTGACCCGGCCGCTGGAGGTGGAGCAGGCCGAGGACGCGGTGGAGGTCGCGGAGTGGCTGGCGCTGCTCGGCCGGCTGGGCATGCTGCCGGAGGGCGCCCGCGACGAGGAGGCCGTCGTCAAGGCCGTCCACCGCTTCCTGGCGCGCACGCCGGCCCGGATGGTCGGGGTGTGGCTGCCGGACGGGGTCGGCGACCGCCGCCCGCAGAACCTGCCGGGCACCTGGGACCAGTACCCCAACTGGCGGCTGCCGGTCGCGGACCCGGAGGGACGCCCGCTCACCCTGGAGCAGCTGACCGCCTCGCCTCGGCTGCACGCGCTGGCGCACGAGGTGCGGACGGCGATGGCGGCGCCCCACGGGCCCTGACACCACCCCCGGGCGCGCGGGCCCCGGGAGCGTTCGCTACTTTGAGAGCGTGGACAAGCTCAACAAGAACGCCCTGCGCGCCGGTGCCGTCACGGCCGGCACGGCGCTGATGCTGCTGATGTCGTCCCCCGCGTTCGCGAACACTCGCGACGACGGCGACGACCCGGGTCCCGGTCTGAGCGTGATCGAGACGCTCGGCCTGTACCTCGTCCTGCCGATCGTCCTGTTCCTGGTCATCGCGGGCCTGGTCGTCGCGACCGACAAGTCCCGCAAGACCCAGAGCTGATCCTTCGACCGTCTCGCTGACCGGGCCGCGGAGCACCGCGGCCCGGCTTCAGGCATGCCCGTCGCCGGCCCGCGCGTCGCGGGGCGACCGGTGCCGCGGCAGCGCGCGGGGATCCCCCGAACGGCGCAGTGCTCCCGCCACGCCCCGGTGCGTAAGGCACGAGGCCCCCCGCGGCTGGTCGCCGCGGGGGGCCTCTTCGGTGCTGCCGCGGATCAGCCGGCCGCCGCGTCCGCGGCGCGGGCCTTGAGGGCGCGCTCGACCCCGGCACGGCACTCCGTCACCATGCGCCGCAGCGCGGGCGCCGGATCGGCCGCCGCGAGCCAGGCGTCGGTGGCATCCAGGGTGTCCTGGGAGACCTGGAGCGCCGGGTAGAGGCCGACGATGATCTGCTGGGCCATCTCGTGGCTGCGGGAGGAGAACACGTCCGAGACCGCCGCGAAGTACCGCTGCGTGTACGGCGCCAGCAGCTCGCGCTGGTCCGGCTCGGAGAAGCCCCCGATGACCGCCTCCTGGACGGCGTTGGTGAGCGTCTCCGCCTCGACGACCGAGGCCCACGCCTCGGCCTTCGCCTCGGCCGTCGGACGCGCCGCCCGGGCGGTGGCCGCGTGCCGCTCACCGGCCGCCGTGGCGTCCCGGCCGAGCTCGGCGGCGATGGCCTCCTCGTCGGCGCGGCCGGTCGCGGCCAGCCGCTCCAGCAGGGACCAGCGCAGCTCGGTGTCGACGTCGAGGCCCTCGATCGTCTCCGTGCCGCCGAGCAGCCCGGCGATCAGGTCGAGCTGCTCCTTGGTGCGGGCCGTCGCGGCGAACGCCCGGGCCCAGGCGAGCTGGTGGTCGCCGCCCGGGGCGGCCGCGCGCAGGTGCTCCAGGGTCGCCTCGGTCCACCGGGCCAGGCCGGTCTCCCGCCACTCGGGCGCGGCGTACAGCTCCAGCGCCGTCTTCACCTGGCGGTGCAGGGACTGCACGACGCCGATGTCGGACTCCTTGCCGATGCCGGAGAGCACCAGCTCCAGGTAGTCGCGGGTGGCGAGTTCGCCGTCGCGCGTCATGTCCCACGCGGAGGCCCACACCAGGGCGCGCGGCAGGGACTCGGTGAAGTCGCCCAGGTGCTCGCGAACGGTGGCCAGCGAGACCTCGTCGAGCCGCACCTTGGCGTACGACAGGTCGTCGTCGTTGAGCAGCACGACCGCCGGGCGCTTCACACCGGTCAGCTCCGGCACCGCGGTCAGCTCGCCGTCGACGTCCAGCTCGACGCGCTGGACGCGCACCAGCTTGCCGTCCTGGAGGTCGTACGCGCCGACCGCGATGCGGTGCGGCCGCAGGATCGACTCGCCCTTGGCGCCGGCCGGCAGCGCCGGGGCCTCCTGGCGTACGGCGAAGGAGGTGATCGTGCCGTCGGCGGCGGTCTCGATCTCCGGGCGGAGGATGTTGATGCCCGCGGTCTCCAGCCACTTCTTCGACCAGGTCTTCAGGTCGCGGCCGGAGGTCTCCTCCAGGGCGGTCAGCAGGTCGGTCAGGCGGGTGTTCTTCCAGGCGTGGCGCTTGAAGTACGCCTGGACGCCGGTGAAGAACGCGTCCATGCCCACGTAGGCCACCAGCTGCTTCAGGACGGAGGCGCCCTTGGCGTAGGTGATGCCGTCGAAGTTGACCTGGACGTCCTGCAGGTCGTTGATCTCCGCCATGATCGGGTGGGTGGACGGCAGCTGGTCCTGCCGGTACGCCCAGGTCTTCATGGAGTTGGCGAAGGTCGTCCAGGAGTGCGGCCACCTGCTGCCGGGCGCGTAGGCCTGGCAGGCGATGGAGGTGTACGTGGCGAACGACTCGTTCAGCCACAGGTCGTTCCACCACTCCATGGTGACCAGGTCGCCGAACCACATGTGGGCCAGCTCGTGGAGGATCGTCTCGGCGCGCACCTCGTAGGCCGCGTCGGTCACCTTGGAGCGGAAGACGTACTGGTCGCGGATGGTGACCGCGCCCGCGTTCTCCATGGCGCCGGCGTTGAACTCCGGCACGAAGAGCTGGTCGTACTTGGCGAAGGGGTAGGGGAAGTCGAACTTCTCCTCGAACCAGTCGAAGCCCTGCCGGGTGACCGCGAAGATGGCGTCGGCGTCGAGGAACTCCGTCAGCGACGGGCGGCAGTACAGGCCCAGCGGTACGCTGCGGCCGCCCTCGCCCTCCCAGGTGCTGTGCACGGCGTGGTACGGGCCGGCGATCAGGGCGGTGATGTACGTGGAGATGCGCGGGGTCTGCGCGAAGCTCCAGACGTTGTCGACCGGCTCCGGGGTCGGGGAGTTGGAGATCACCGTCCACCCGGCCGGGGCCTTCACGGTGAAGGTGAAGGCCGCCTTCAGGTCGGGCTGCTCGAAGCAGGTGAAGACCCGGCGGGCATCCGGGACCTCGAACTGGGTGTAGAGGTAGGCCTGCTTGTCGACGGGGTCGACGAAGCGGTGCAGGCCCTCGCCGGTGTTGGTGTACGCCGCGTCCGCGACGACCCGCAGCTCGTTGGCGCCCGCCTGCAGCGACGGCAGGGCGATGCGGCTGTCCGCGAAGACCTCGGCCGGATCCAGCGCGGTGCCGTTGAGCACCACCTCGTGGACCGTGGGGGCGACCAGGTCGATGAAGGTCGAGGCACCCGCCTCGGCGGAGTCGAAGCGCACCGTGGTCACCGACCGGAAGGTGCCGCCCTCCTGCGCCCCACTCAGGTCGAGCTCGATGTCGTACGCGTCCACGGTGAGCAGGCGCGCTCGCTGCCGCGCCTCCTCACGTGTGAGGTTGGTGCCGGGCACGTGTCCGTCTCCTTCGTCGGGTTTTCGGCCATCCTCGCACGCGGCGGGGGTGGAACGGCCGGGGGTTTTCCCTCGACGGGCAGGTCGTGTCCCCGGCCGCCGCCGGCTACCGGCGGTACGGGCCGCGGGAACGGGGCGGAGGGGGCGCGTCCGCACGTTGACACGCCCTCCGCGCGGGTGATGGGCTGTCGGACCATGACCCCGGGCAGGAGAACGGCCGCGACCCGCACGGCAGCGCTCGTCGCCGCCCTCGCCGGCACGGTGCTCGGCACCGCGCCGGCCGCCCTGGCCGCCCCGCCCGTCATCCCGGCGACGGCGCCCGACGCCTCGGACGACACCGCGGCGGAGGGCACCGCGCCCGCCGTCCACCCCCGGCCGCAGTCGCTGCGCCATCGCGGTGCCGACGTCGCCGTGCCGGACACCGCGACCCTCGTCGCCGGACCCGGAGCCGACCCCTACGCCCTGGACTCCCTCCGCGCGATCCTGCGCGGGGCGGGCGTGACCACGCTCCACGAGGACCCGGCCGAGCCGCGCGGGCTGGTGGTGTACGCCGGCGGCGCACAGGCCGGCTCCGCGCTGCGCGCCCTGGGCGCCGCGCCCACCGGGGACCTGCCCTCCGGCGGCTACCGGCTGGCCGTGGGCCGTACCGGCGGCCGCGACGTCGTGGCGCTTGACGGGGCGGGCGAGGACGGGCTGTTCCACGCGGCGCAGACGCTGCGCCAGTTGGCGACCGGAAGGAGCCTGCGGGGCGTCGTCGTCCGCGACTGGCCCGCGGCCGCGACGCGCGGCGTCGCCGAGAGCTTCTACGGCGAACCGTGGACCCGGGAGCAGCGGCTCGCCCAGCTGGACTTCCTCGGCCGCACCAAGCAGAACCGCTACCTGTACGCCCCCGGCGACGACCCCTACCGCCAGGAACGCTGGCGCGAGCCCTACCCGGCCGCGCGCCGCGCGGAGTTCCGCGAGCTGGCCGAGCGGGCCCGGGCCAACCACGTGACCCAGGAACCCGCGCGGGTACCCCGCTGGTCCTCCCCCGTACGGGACGACGCCTGGGTGCAGGCCGAACTGCCGCGGGCCGCCAGGGTCGGCCGGGTGGTGCTGCGCTGGCAGGACGCGTACGCCTCCCGCTACACGGTCCTGACCTCGGCCGACGGGCGGAGCTGGCACACCGCGGCGGTCGTCTCCGACGGCCGCGGCGGCACCGAGTCCGTACGGCTGGACGCCCCGTCCGACGCGCGCTTCATCCGGGTGCAGGGGCTGGAGCGCGGCACGAAGTACGGCTACTCGCTGTACTCGATGCAGGCGTACGCCGTCACCGGCTGACCCGCCGGCGTCCGCCCCTCCCAACCCGCCGCCCTGGGGGCCGTTGCGCGACGGCCGCGCGGCTGCAACTATTCACCCAGTACATATATTGAGTGAATAGCAGAGGGGACGTCGTATGAGCACCGGAAACGTCCTGCTGGGTCTGCTCGCCGCCGGTCCGGGCCACGGCTACGACCTCAAGCGGCGGCATGACGAACGCTTCCCCGAAGCCCGCCCCCTGGCCTACGGACAGGTCTACACGAGCCTGCAGCGCCTGGTGCGCGACGGCCTCGCCGAGGTCGACGCCACGGAGAGCGACGGCGGCCCGGAGCGCACCACCTACCGGCTCACGGAGCGGGGCTCGCTGACTCTGCGGACCTGGCTCGGCGAGCCCGTACCGCCCGCGCCGGTCAGCGCGGCCAACGAGATCTTCGCCAAGGTCACGGCGATCATCGCCTCCGGCTTCGGCGACCCGGCCGCCTTCCTCCGCCTCCAGCGCGCCGCCCACCTCGCGCGGATGCGCGAGCTCACCGCCGTGAAGACCGCGTCCGGCGCCCCGCTGTCGGCCGTGCTCTCCGCCGACTACGCCCTCACCCATCTCGACGCCGACCTGCGCTGGATGGACAACGCCGCGCAGCGACTCGGCGCACTGGCCGAGGAGGTCACCTCAGCATGACGACACCCCTGATCGAGGCCCGCGGCCTCGTCAAGCGGTACGGCACCACCGACGCGTTGCGCGGCGCGTCACTGCGCCTGCTGCCCGGGGAGGTGCTGGCCGTCACCGGACCGAGCGGCAGCGGCAAGTCCACGCTGCTGCACTGCATGTCGGGCATCGTCCGGCCGGACGAGGGCGAGGTCCGCTACACGGGCGGCGTCGCCGGCGCGGAGCGGCTCGACCAGGCCGGGGAGGGCCGTCGCTCCACGCTGCGGCGCACCGACTTCGGCGTGGTCTTCCAGTTCGGGCAGCTGGTCGGCGAACTGACCGCCCTCGACAACGTGGCCCTGCCGCTGCTGCTGGCCGGGACCTCCCGCGCCGCCGCCCACGAGAGCGCGGGCACCTGGCTGGAGCGCTTCGGCGTGCGCGGTCAGGCCGCCCTGCGTCCGGGCGAGATGTCGGGCGGACAGGCGCAACGCGTCGCCCTGGCCCGCGCGATGGTCACCGGCCCGAAGGTGGTCTTCGCCGATGAGCCGACCGGGGCCCTGGACTCCCTCGCCGGTGAGCAGGTCATGACCGCCCTGGTCCACGCGGCCCGCGAGTCCGGTACCGCGGTGCTGCTGGTCACGCACGACGCCCAGGTCGCGGCGTACGCGGACCGCGAGGCGACGGTGCGGGACGGCGTCGTGGAGTCAGAGGACGAGCCGGCCGCCGAGGTGACCCGGTGAGGGGATTGCGGGGGGACGCCCTGCTGGCCTGGACGCTGCTGCGGGGCTCCCCGCGCAGCGAGTGGTGGCGCCTGGCGCTCACCGCGCTCGGCGCCGCCCTCGGCACGGGCTTCGCGCTGGCGGCCGCCGTCGTGACGGTGATCAACACACGGTTCGGGGGCGGGGAGCACCGGTACACCAACAACCTGCTGAACGAGAGCGGCCTGCGCCCGGGTGTGGTGGCCGCGCTGTTGCTGCTCATCGTGCCGGTGCTGGCCTTCATCGGCCAGTGCACCCGGATCGGCGCCCTGCGCCGTGAGCACCGGCTCGCCGCGCTCCGCCTGTCCGGGGCCACCCCGCGGCAGGTCACGCGGATCGCCGCCCTGGAGGCGGGTGCCGCCGGCTGCCTGGGCGCGGTGGCCGGGCTGGCGGGCTTCCTCACGCTGCGGGCCGTGGTCGCGGCCGTGCAGGATGACCGCGAGGCACTGACCTGGCCCACCGACGTGCCGGTGCCGTGGCTTCCTGCCGCCCTGATCGTCCTGGCGGTGCCGGTGCTGGCCACCCTGGAGGCGCGGTTCGCGCTGCGCCGGGCGGCCGTCGACCCGCTGGGCGCGGCGGCGCGCCGACCGCGCCGGCACCGCACCGGCCCCGGCATGTGGCTGCTGGGCCCCGTGGCCCTGCTCCTGGGGATCGGGCTCGTACTGCTGGGGCGGGCGGTGGACCTGGATCAGGTACCGGTCCTGCCGATCCTGGTGGCGATCCTCGCCCTGTGCGCCCTCGGGCTGGTGTACACCAGCGCGGGGCTTGCGCTGCTCACCGGACGGCTCGCGGCCCGCTCGGGCCGCCCGGCCCTGCTCATCGCGGGTGAGCGGCTGCGGGCCGACCCGTGGGCGGCGGCCCGCTCGCACACCGTGGTGATGCTCGCCTCGCTGGTGGGGGTCGGCTGGGTGGCCATGCGACGGGTGACGGTCGAGATGCTGCGGAACGACACGAACTACTCCGCCGGTGACGTCTCGTTCTACGTCGGCGGCTACGACCTGGCCGGGCTCGCGCTGCTGATCGGCGTCGCGGTCGTGGTCAGCGGCCTGGCCGTCGGCGTCGTCGAGTCGCTGATGACCCGTCGCCGGACGCTGGCGGCGCTGGCCGCGGCGGGCACGCCACGGAAGGTGCTGTGGCGCGCGACGCTGCTGGAGACGGCGCTGCCTCTCACCCCGGCGATCCTGCTCGGCGGGTGCTGCGGGCTGACGATCGTGGCCCCCGTCGTCGCCATCGGCCAGCGGCGCGCCCTCCCGCTGCTGGAGCCGGCGCTGCTCACGGGCGGCCTGCTGGCCGCGTCCCTGCTGGCCACAGCCGTGTCCCTGCCGCTGCTGCGCCGCACCGTACAGCCCGCGCAGTTGCGCTACGAGTAGGCGGACGCCGCGGGCGCGGCGGGACCCCGGACCGGCACGGGGGTGCGGTCCGGGGCCCTGAGCCCGGTCCGGGACGGTTCAGGACAACATGAAGGCCCGGTCTCAGGCGGATATGCCGTCGATCCGGGCCATGGCGTCATCCGCGCCGAATGGCTGCAGGTATGGCAGCCAGCGCGGGTCCCTATGCCCCGTCCCGATGATCCGCCAGGCCAGGCCCGACGGCGGGGCGGGTTGGTGGCGCATCCGCCAGCCGAGCTCGGCGACGTGGCGGTCGGCCTTGAGGTGATTGCACCGGCGGCATGCCGCGACCACGTTGTCCCACGTGTGCTGGCCTCCGCGGCTGCGCGGGATCACGTGGTCGACGCTGGTTGCGACGGCTCCGCAGTACGCGCACCGGCCGCCGTCCCGGGCGAACAGCGCCCGCCGGGTCAGGGGCACGGGGCCGCGAAAGGGGACTCGGACGAATTTGGTGAGCTTGACGACACTCGGGGCGGGGACAGAGCAGGTCGCGCTGTGCATATAGGCGCCGGATTCCTCGAGGCACACGGCCTTCTTGTTCAGCACGAGGATGAGCGCGCGGCGGAGCGGTACGACGCCGAGCGGCTCGTACGACGCGTTGAGGACCAGGACATGCGGCACGGGTGCCTCCTTTTACGCCGGCGGCGCGTGGCTCGCGCCGGGACGATCTGCCCACAGTCTCTCCGGAAGCCCGGTCACGGCGCCACCATGACCGGGTAACGGAGCGAGGGTGTTTTCAACCACACCCCCTTTACATGCCCTGAATCGCCGCACGTCGCGCTCGAACAACGCAACGGGACACATCGCCTCCCCCGTTAGTGTGGGAAGCCTGCCCAACCCGGAGGTTTCCGCCCGTGTCCCCATCGCCGTCCACCGCCACGACGATCGACGACGCCCAGAAGAGCGCGACCGACGCCGCCGACTACATCAGCCAGAACTGGGCGGACTGGCTGTCCGCCGGGCTGCGCATCCTGCTGATCCTGGTGATCGCGCTGGTACTGCGGTCGGTGGTCCGTCGCATGATCACCAAGTTCATCGAACGCATGAACCGCGGCGCCGAGGTCGCGGCGACGAGCGCGCTGGGCGGACTGCTGGTCAACGCCGAGCGCCGGCGGCAGCGCAGCGAGGCGATCGGCTCGGTGCTGCGCAGCGTGGCCTCGTTCGTGATCATGGGGACGGCGGCTCTGACCGTGCTGTCCGTGCTGAAGATCAACCTGGCTCCGCTGCTGGCCAGCGCGGGTGTGGCCGGTGTGGCCATCGGCTTCGGCGCGCGGAACCTGGTGACCGACTTCCTCTCCGGCGTCTTCATGATCCTGGAGGACCAGTACGGCGTCGGGGACGTCATCGACGCGGGCGTCGCCAGCGGCACCGTGGTCGAGGTCGGACTGCGCGTGACCAAGCTGCGCGGCGACAACGGCGAGATCTGGTACATCCGCAACGGCGAGGTCAAGCGGATCGGCAACCTCAGCCAGGGCTGGGCTACGGCGGTGGTGGACGTCCAGGTCGGCTACGGGGAGGACCTGGACCGGGCCCGCGCGGTGATCGAGGAGGCCGCGGCGGCGATGGCCAAGGACCAGCCGTGGGACGAGGTGCTCTGGGAGCCGGTCCAGGTGCTGGGCCTGGAGTCGGTGGCCGCGGACTCGGTCCTGATCCAGGCGCAGGTCAAGACCATGCCGGGCAAGTCGGCGGCGGTCGCGCGGGAGCTGCGCTGGCGCATCAAGCGGGCCTTCGACGCGGCCGGGATCGCGATCGTCGGCGGCACCCCGCAGGTGGTGGAGGAGGACGAGGCGGCCGACCCCTCGGCCGCCGTCGCCCCGCCGTCGGCACTCGCCAACCCCGCCTCCCCGCAGGCCCTGGCGGCCCAGCCGCTGACCCCCGCGCAGGCGTCCTCCCAGCCGAGCACGCTCAAGTAGCGAACGCCGCCCACCAGGGGCGCCGGGCACCGCCCGGCGCCCCTTTTCCGTGTCCCGGCGCGGCCGGTAACGCTTTGGCGCCGACCTCGCGAACCGCCCTTGACGCTCCGGCCCCGGGCGCCTACCTTGCCTTTCACCAACAGGAAAGTTTCCTAACTACCAACAGGGGGCACACCCGCCCCCCTGACCCCACCCAGCCCACCAGCCCCGTGCCGTAGCCTGCGGCGCGAGCCGTCACGACGAGGGAGGACGAGACCGTGGCCGGTACCCCAGGAAGCCCAGGCACACCTGGCACCCCCGGCACACCGCGCGTACTGCGGGCGATGAACGACCGGGCCGCGCTCGACCTGCTCATCGAACACGGCCCGCTCTCCCGGACCCGGATCGGCAAGCTCACCGGCCTGTCGAAGCCCACCGCCTCCCAGCTGCTCGCCCGCCTCGAGGCGGCCGGGCTGGTCCTGGCCACCGGAACGACCGACGGCCGCCCGGGCCCCAACGCACAGCTGTACGCGGTCAACCCCGCCGCCGCGTACGTCGCCGGCCTCGACGTGACGACCGAGCGCATCCGTGCCGCCGTCGCCGACATCACCGGCCGGGTGGCCGGCTGGTTCGAGCTCGCCACCCCCGGCCGCGGCCGGCGCGGGCAGGGCGGCGCCGTCGAACTGGTCGTCCAGGCCGTCGACGGCGCGGTCAAGGCGGCCGGACTCCACCGCACCGACCTGCACCGGATCGTCGTCGGCACCCCTGGCGCCTTCGACCCCAGCACCGGCCGGCTGCGCTACGCCAGCCATCTCCCCGGCTGGCACTCCCCCACCCTGCTGGACGAGCTGGCCGCCGCCCTGCCCGTCCCCCTGGAGTACGACAACGACGTGAACCTCGCAGCCGTCGCCGAGCAGCGGCTCGGCGCGGCCCGGGACCACGACGACTTCGTCCTGCTGTGGAACGAGGAGGGCATCGGCGCGGCCATCGTGATCGGCGGCCGGCTGCACCGCGGCTGGACCGGCGGCGCCGGCGAGGTCGGCTTCATGCCGGTGCCGGGGACCCCCCTGGTCCGGCACGTCGCCAAGGCCAACGCCGGCGGCTTCCAGGAACTGGCGGGCTGCAACGCGGTGCTGCGCGTCGCCCGGGAACTGGGGCTGACCGTACCGCGGGGCACGCAGGCCGAGGGCGCCTCGGCGCTGCTCGCCGCGGCGGCGGAGACCGGCGAGGGCGCACACGCGGAACTGCTGAGGCGCTTCGCCACCGGGCTCGCCGTCGGGCTGGCCTCGCTGGTGACCGTCCTCGACCCCGAACTGATCGTCCTGGCCGGCGGGGTGATCGCCGCGGGCGGGGAGCCGCTGCGCTCCCTGGTCCAGTCCGAGCTGGCCGAACTGGCCGTGCCCCGGCCCCGACTGGTGCTCGGCGGCGTACCGGACGACCCCGTCCTGTCCGGCGCGCTGCAGAGCGCCCTCGCCACCACCCGCGACGAGGTGTTCGACACCTCCCGCTGAACCCGACAGCCCACCCATCCCACCCACCCGCACACACAGCGGACGGACCCACCCGGGCCGCTCCGCCGGTCTCGCACACCCTCGAACCGCCCGAAGTCCCCCGGAGGAAGCGAAGTGTCCGGTTCCACCAAGACGGCCGCGGCCGCCGTCGCGGCCGCCGCCGCGATAACCCTGCTGACGAGCGCGTGCACGGGCTCCGCCAACAACACCGCAGGCGACGACCCCACCAAGGACGTGACCATCACCTTCTGGCACGGCTGGTCCGCGCCGAGCGAGGTGAAGGCGATCGACGCCAACGTCAAGGCCTTCGAGAAGGCCCACCCCAACATCCACGTCAAGGTGCAGGGCAACATCACCGACGACAAGATCAACCAGGCGCTGCGGGCCGGCGGCCCCAACGCCCCGGACGTCGTCTCCTCCTTCACCACCGACAACGTCGGCAAGTTCTGCTCGTCCAACGCCTTCGCCGACCTGGACCCGTTCCTGAAGAAGGCCGGCATCGACCCGGCCGCCACGTTCCCCAAGCCGATGCTGGAGTACACCCAGTTCGAGGGGAAGCGCTGCACCCTGCCGCTGCTCGGCGACGCCTACGGCCTCTACTACAACAAGGACGCCTTCAAGGCCGCCGGGATCGCCTCCCCGCCCAAGACGCTCTCGGAGTTCAAGGCCGACGCGGTCAAGCTCACCAAGAGCAAGGGCGACTCCTACTCCCAGCTCGGCTTCATGCCGAACTTCCACGGCTACGAGTCCACCACCACGCACCTGGCCGCGCAGTGGGGCGCGAAGTACTTCGACGCCGACGGCAGGTCGAACGTCGCCAAGGACCCCGGTTTCACAGCCATGTTCACCTGGCAGCAGGAGATGGTGAAGGCGCTCGGCGGCTTCAGGAAGCTGGAGAAGTACCGGTCGGGCTTCGGTGACGAGTGGGGCGCCAAGAACCCCTTCCACACCGGCCAGGTGGCCATGGCCATCGACGGCGAGTGGCGGGCCGGCATGGCGAAGGAGGCGGGCACGAAGTTCGAGGTCGGCGTCGCGCCCTTCCCCGTACCGGACGACCAGGCGGACACCTACGGCAAGGGCTACCTGTCCGGCACGATCATCGGCGTCGCCAACACCAGCGCCAAGAAGAACGCCGCCTGGGAACTGGTGAAGTACATGGCCACCGACACCGACGCGGTGGTGAGCTTCGCCAACGCCATCCACAACGTGCCGTCCACGCTCGCCGCACTCAAGTCCCCGGATCTGGACGCCGATCCGCTCTTCCGCACCTTCGTGGAGATCGCGCAGAACCCGAACAGCACCACCACTCCCGCCAGCGTCAACGGCGGCACCTACCAGCTGACCCTCCAGGACTTCGGCTACGCCTACGAGGCCGGCAAGCAGAGCGACCTGGCCGCGGGTCTCAAGGGCGTCGACGAGCAGGTCGACAAGGACATCGCGCAGGCCCGTTGATGAGCGCCGTCCACCCGATGCTGAGGGCGAAGCGCCGCCGTGAGGCGCTTCGCATCCTCGCCTTCATGTCGCCCTGGATCATCGGCTTCGGCGTCTTCTTCGCCTACCCGCTGGTCTCGACCGTCTACTTCTCCTTCATGAAGTACGACGGGTTCGCCGCCCCGACCTGGAACGGCGTCAGGAACTGGTCGTACGTCTTCAACGACTACCCGTTCTTCTGGCCCGCGCTGCGCAACACCCTGTGGCTGGTCGTGGTCATGGTCAGCCTGCGGGTCGTGTTCGGTCTGGGCATCGGACTGCTGATCACGAAGATCAAGACCGGTGCGGGGCTCTTCCGCACCGCGTTCTACCTGCCCTACCTGGCCCCGCCGGTGGCCGCGACGATGGCCTTCGCCTTCCTCCTCAACCCCGGCACCGGGCCGGTCAACCACCTGCTGGGCAGCGTCGGGCTGCCGACGCCCGGCTGGTTCAACGACCCGGCGTGGTCCAAGCCCGCCCTCACGCTGCTGGCGCTGTGGGGCATCGGCGACCTCATGGTCATCTTCATGGCCGCGCTGCTCGACGTGCCCAAGGAGCAGTACGAGGCCGCCGAGCTGGACGGCGCCGGCCCCTGGGCGAGGTTCCGCTACGTCACGCTGCCGAACATCTCCCCCATCCTGATGTTCGCCGTCGTGACCGGCGTAATCCAGACGATGCAGTACTACACACAGCCCCTGGTCGCGGGGAAGGTCGCCAGCGGCGTCATCGGCGGCTCCGGCCAGCAGTTCGAGCCGGGCTACCCCGAGAAGTCCACGCTGACCCTGCCGCAGCTGGTCTACAACCTCGGCTTCCAGCGCTTCGACACCGGCTCGGCTTGTGTGATCGCCCTCGTGCTCTTCGCGCTCGCCATGGCCTTCACCGCGCTCCTCATGCGCCGCCGCAGCGGCTTCCTGACGGCGGAGGACTGACGCCCATGACCACCCACGCCACCCTCGCCCCCTCCGCCACGGCGCCCGCCACCGGTCTCCCCTCCGGTGCGCGGCGCGCCGCGGCCCGCAAGGCGGCGCTGCACTGGATCGCGGTGCACGCCCTCGGCATCGCCGCCGCGCTCTTCTTCGTCCTGCCCTTCGTCTTCGTCTTCCTCACCGCGGTGATGAGCGACAGCCAGGCCCTCACCCGCGACCTGTGGCCGCGGACCTGGGAGTGGGGCAACTTCGGCACCGTCTGGGACACCCCCGGATTCCTCACCTGGTGGCGCAACACCCTGCTGTACGCGGGCCTCGGCACGGTGCTGACCGTCGTCTCCAGCACGCCGGTCGCCTACGCGCTGGCCAAGTTCCGCTTCCGCGGCCGCAACCTGTCGATGATGCTCGTGGTCTCCACGATGATGCTGCCCCCGCAGGTCGTCATCGTGCCCATGTACCTGTTCTGGGCGAAGCAGCTGCACCTGTCGGGCACGCTGTGGCCGCTGATCATCCCGATGGCCTTCGGCGACGCCTTCAGCATCTTCCTGCTGCGGCAGTTCCTGCTGACCATCCCCAAGGAGTACACGGACGCGGCGAGGGTCGACGGCTGCGGCGAACTGCGCACGATGCTGCGCGTCGTGCTGCCGATGGCGAAGCCGGCCATCGCGGCGGTGGCGCTGTTCCAGTTCTTCTACTGCTGGAACGACTACTTCGGCCCGCAGATCTACGCGAGCGAGAACCCGGCGGCCTGGACCCTCAGCTACGGCCTGGAGTCGTTCAAGGGCGCCCACCACACCAACTGGAACCTGACGATGGCCGCGACGGTGCTGGTCATGGCACCCGTGATCGTCGTCTTCTTCTTCGCGCAAAAGGCCTTCATCGAAGGCGTGACGTTGACGGGAGTCAAAGGATGAAGCTGGCGGTCGTGGGCGGCGGGTCCACGTACACCCCGGAACTCATCGACGGGTTCGCCCGGTTGCGGCAGACGCTGCCGGTCGAGGAGCTGGTGCTGGTGGACCCGGCCGAGGACCGGCTGCGGCTGGTCGGCGGGCTCGCCCGGCGGATCTTCGCCCGGCAGGGCCACCCCGGCACCGTGACCACCACCTCCGACCTGGACGCGGGCGTGGCCGGGGCCGACGCCGTGCTGCTGCAACTGCGCGTCGGCGGCCAGGCCGCCCGGGCGCAGGACGAGGCCTGGCCGCTGGAGTGCGGCTGCGTCGGCCAGGAGACCACCGGCGCGGGCGGCCTCGCCAAGGCGCTGCGCACGGTGCCGGTGGTGCTGGACATCGCCGAGCGGGTCCGCCGGGCCGCCCCCGACGCCTGGATCATCGACTTCACCAACCCGGTCGGCATCGTGACGCGCGCGCTGCTGCAGGCCGGCCACCGGGCCGTCGGGCTGTGCAACGTCGCGATCGGCTTCCAGCGCAGGTTCGCCGGGCTGCTCGGCGTGACGCCCGAGCAGGTCCACCTGGACCATGTCGGCCTCAACCACCTCACCTGGGAACGCGGCGTCCGGATCGGCGGTCCGGAGGGCGAGGACGTCCTGCCGAAGCTGCTCGCCGAGCACGCCGACGGCATCGCCGGCGACCTCCACCTGCCCCGCGCGGTGCTGGACCGGCTGGGCGTGGTGCCCTCGTACTACCTGCGCTACTACTACGCCCACGACGAGGTCGTGCGGGAGATGCGGACCAAGCCCTCCAGGGCCGCCGAGGTGGCGGCCATCGAGGCCGAACTGCTGCGGATGTACGGGGACGAGACCCTCGACGAGAAGCCGGAGCTGCTCTCCCGGCGCGGCGGGGCCTTCTACTCCGAGGCCGCCGTGGCACTCGCCTCCTCGCTGCTGCGGGACACCGGCGACGTCCAGGTCGTCAACACCCTCAACAACGGCACCCTCCCCTTCCTCCCGGACGACGCCGTCATCGAGGTGCCGGCCACCGTGGACGCGAACGGGACGCACCCGCTGCCCGTCGCGCCCCTGGACCCGCTGTTCGGCGGTCTGGTCGCGAACGTCACCGCCTACGAGGACCTGGCGCTGACCGCCGCCGTGCACGGCGGCCGCGACCGGGTCTTCAAGGCCCTGCTGTCGCACCCCCTCGTCGGCCAGTACGAGTACGCCGAGGCCCTGACCGACCGTCTGATCGCTCATAACCGGGAGCACCTCGCGTGGGCCTGAACCCTCTCGTCGCCGACGGCGTGCTCGCCGTCGACGCCGGCAACAGCAAGACCGACGTGGCCCTGGTCGCCGCCGACGGGACGGTGCTCGGCACCGCCCGCGGCGGCGGTTTCCAGCCGCAGATCGTCGGCACCGAGGCGGCGGTCGAGGTGATCGCGCGCATCGTGGAGCGGGCCGCGGACGCCGCGGGCCTGTCCCCGCGGCCCGGCGAGCCGCTGGTGCGGCACGTCTCCGCGTGTCTGGCCAACGCCGACCTGCCCGTAGAGGAGCAGGAGCTCGAACTCGCCGTCCACGCCCGCGGCTGGGGCGAGGGCACCCGTGTCGCCAACGACACCTTCGCGCTGCTGCGCGCGGGCGTCGACGGGCCGCGCGGGGTCGCCGTGGTGTGCGGCGCGGGCATCAACTGCGCGGGCATGCTCCCGGACGGCCGCACGGCCCGCTTTCCGGCCATCGGCCACCTCTCCGGCGACTGGGGCGGCGGGGCGGGTCTGGCCGACGAGGCCCTGTGGTGGGCGGCGCGCGCCGAGGACGGCCGCGGCGGCGCCACGGCGCTGGCCGCCGCGCTGCCCGCGCACTTCGGGCTCACCTCGATGTACGCGCTGATCGAGGCGGTGCACCTGGGCCGCATCGCGGTCTCCCGCAAGCACGAGCTGACGCCGGTCCTCTTCGCCACCGCGCAGGACGGCGACCCGGTCGCCCGGGCGATCGTGGAGCGGCAGGCCGAGGAGATCGTGGTCATGGCCACGGTCGCGCTGCGCCGGCTCGGCCTCCTCGACGAGGAGACCGACGTCGTCCTGGGAGGCGGTGTGCTGGCCGCCCGTCACCCCCTGCTGATGGACTCCGTGACCGCCCTGCTGGCCGCGGCGGCGCCGAAGGCCGTCCCCAAGGTGGTCACCTCGCCGCCGGTGCTGGGCGCCGCCCTGCTGGGCCTGGACCGCACCGGAGCGGCGGCCGAGGCGCACGCGCGGCTGCGGGCGCACTACGAATCGGTGGGCTCCGTGTCGTGACCGGCGCGCACGCCGGGGGAACCGAACACGCTCCCCCGTGCGTGGTGACCTGCGAGGGGGCGGCACGCGGGGGAAGGCCCCACGGGCGGCGGTCGGACCGTGTCGGACGGCAAGATCCACGCAATTCGTGGGTGGATGTCTGTGACGACGGTCATACTGCTGGTCATGGGCTCGTCGCGCGTACGCGCGGGCGAACGGGTCGGGGGGAGGGCCGGCAGGTGACACGGACGCCGATGGAGACGGAGTCGCCGACGGTGCGGGGGGACACGCCCGCACCCGGCGGCAGACGGCCACGGGCGTGGGTGGAGCAACCACGCGCGTGGCGGGCCGCGGCCACCACCGAACCGGGCAGGCTGCGCGTCATGGGTGCGCTGCTGGCCCTGCTCGTCGTCGCCTTCGGCGCGGTGACGGCGTGGCAGATCACCGAGCGCTCTGCCGCGGCCGACGACGTGATCCACCACAGCGAGCCGCTGAGCGCCCGCGCCGCGGACATCTACCGCTCGCTCGCCGACGCGGACGCCACCGCCGCCGGCGGCTTCCTCGCCGGCGGCGACGACCCGGAACGGGACCGCGAGCGGTACGCGAAGGACATCGAGATCGCCTCGCGCAACATCGCCGAAGCGGCGGCCAGTTCCGAGGACTCCGCCCAGGCGCGGGCCCGCCTGGAGCGGCTGAACCAGCGGTTGTCGGTCTACACCGGCCTGGTCGAGCGGGCCCGCGCCAACAACCGCCAGGGCTTCCCGGTCGGCGGGGCGTACCTGCGGCGCGCGAACAGGATGATGAACGAGGAGATCCTCCCGGACGCCAAGCAGTTGTGGACGATCGAGACCGCGCGGCTGGGCGAGGACTACAAGGACGCCAAGGCCCTGCCGCTGGCCGCCTGGGCGCTCGGCGTCGTGGCGCTGGGCGCGCTGGTGTGGGCGCAGCGGCGCTCGTACCGGCGCACCCACCGGGTGTTCAACCCGGGCATGGTGGCGGGCACGGTGGCCACCGCGGTGGTGCTGCTGTGGCTGGTCGCCGGGCACGGCGTCGCCCGCGCGAAGCTGGACGACTCCTCTGCGCACGGCGCGCAGTCGCTGCAGGTCCTCAACGAGGCCCGGATCCAGACCCTGCAGGCCCGGGGCAACGAGAACCTGACGCTCGTGGCCCGCGGCGGCGGGGACACCTACAGCGCGGCCTACGACAAGCAACTGCAGGGCCTGGCGGGCACGGACGCCGACGGGAGGACGGGCCTGCTGGCGCAGGCGCTCGGCCTCGCCGACGACGACCGGGGCCGCACGAGCATCACGTCCGCGATGGAGGCCGCGAAGGCCTGGTGGGGACTGCACGGCGAGGCCCGCGAGAAGGACGACGAGGGCAACTACCTGGACGCCGTTGCCCAGACGATCGGCGGCACGTACGAGAACGGCAAGCGGCCCGAGCAGTACACCGGCTTCTGCTTCGACCAGGTCGACAACCACCTCGCGGATGCCGTCGACCACGAGCAGCGGGAGTTCGAACAGGCCGCCGCCGACGGGCGCGGCGCGCTGGGCGGGCTGGTGCCGGGAGCCGCGGCTCTGGCGGTGCTCGGCGCCGCGGGCGCGGTGCTCGGCATCGGGCGACGACTGTCGGAGTACCGGTGAGCGGGGGGAGGCCGCTGATGGGACGCGAGGAGCGTGGGTGGCGCGTGCGGGGCTGGGCGACCGTGGTCTCGGCGGCAGGGCTGGTCGCGGCCGCGGCGGCCGGCGCCGTGCTGCCGCTGCAGGACGGCGGGGACGGCGGGCCGCGGGCCCGGGCGACGGACAACGCGGCCCCGGCCGCCGCGCCGGGGAGGGCCTCGGCGGACGACGACTGCGGCGGGCACCCGGAGGCGAGCCTACGGCCGTCCTCCGCGAGCGGTCCGGCGGTCGAGCGCATCAAGAAGCGCGGCAAACTGGTCATCGGGGTGGACCAGAACGGCTACCGCTGGAGCTACCGCGACCCGGTCTCCCGGAAGATCGTGGGCTTCGACATCGACCTGGCCAAGGCCATCGCCAAGGACATCCTCGGCAGTGAGGACGCCATCCTCTACAAGACCGTGCCGACCGCCAAGCGCTTCGAGGCCGTCAACCACCGCGACGTGGACCTGCTGGTGCGCACCGTGAGCATCACCTGCGAACGGATCAAGGAGAAGCACATCGCCTTCTCCACCGCCTACTTCAAGGCGGGGCAGCAACTGCTGGTCCCCCGCCAGGGTTCGGCGATCAAGGGGTTCGACTCCTCCGTGAAGGGGAAACGGATCTGCGTCGCCGAGGGGAGCACCGCTCAGGCCGAGCTGGACAAGGAGAAGGAGCGGCTGCGGCCCCGCGTCCTTCAGGTGGCGAACCAGCTGGACTGCCTGGTGATGCTGCAACTCGGCGAGGCCGACGCCGTCTTCACCGACAACGCGCTCGCCGCCGGCCAGGCCGCCCAGGACCCGGCGGTGCGGCTGGTGGGCAGGCCGGTCACCACCGAGTACTACGGCGTGGCGATGAACGAGCAGGACACCGACCTGGTGCGCCGGGTCAACAAGGTGCTGGAGGACTACCGCAGCGGTGGCCCGGACAGCCGATGGATGCAGGCGTACCGTACCTGGCTGGAGGCGGACCTTCCCGGCGTCGAAGGGCCGCCGGAACCGCTCTACAAGGACTGACGGCAGCACGGGGACCGGCGGGGAGAGAAGGAAGGTGCGATGGCGGTCGCGGGACCATCCGGACCGGCGCTGAGCCGTGAGGACGTCGACCGTGCCCTGGCACGGCTCGGTGACGAGCGGGACGCGATCGAGGCGTCCCTGCTCGCGCTGCAGGACCACTCCGGCCGCAGGCTGCTGGAGGGCGCGGAGCTGAGCGGTGCCACCAAGGAGCGCTGGACGGCCGCCGAGCAGGCGATCTCCCTGCTGTGGGCGCACTTCGACACCTACACCGAGGCCCTGACCACCGCCCGGGGCCTGCGCGGCCGCCGCCGCTGGCCCACCCAGAGCGAACTGCGGGAGCTGACCGAGCTGTTGCGTGGCTCCGGCGTCACCGTCTCCGGCGGCGCCGTGCCGGAGGCGGCGCGGGGCCTGACGGGTCCGGCCCGGCTGAGCGAGCGGATCAGCCTGGAGCAGCTGCTGGCGCGGATGAACGAGTGGTACGCGCAGGTGATGGACGTGGTGTCCGCCGCCGACGCGGTGTGGTCGGCGCTGCCGGCCCGTATCGACCTGCTGGTCGCGGAGGCGCAGCGGGTGCGTTCGCTCGCCGAGTCCGTGGGTGTGCGTCCCGGCACCCATCCGTCGGGCGACGACCTCGCGGGGATGCTGGACTCGCTGGCGGCGCTGCGCGCCGAGGTGGTCTCCGACCCGCTCGCCTTCTGGTCCGGCGGCCGGCCCGACACCGGGCGCTACGACCGGGCCGGGCGGACCCTGGAGGAGATACGGCGAGAGGTCGAGGCCGTGCTGCACGTCCGCGACGACGCCGACCACCGGCTGATGCGGCTGCGGGACGTCCTGTCGCGCGCCGACCGCACCCTCACCGAGGCGCGCAGCGCCCGGGTGGAGGTGCTCGCCAAGATCGCGGCCTCGGAGGTGCCCGCGGTCAGCGGGGCGCCGGTCGCGCTGCACGAACAGCTCTCCGCCGCCGTCGACTTCCGCAGGACCGGCCAGTGGCACCGGCTCTCGCCGCTACTGGACGGCCTGGAACAGCGTGCCGACGAGGAACTGCTGCGCGCCCGCGAGTCGCTGACCGCGGTCACCGCGCCGCTGGCCGTCCGCGCCGAACTGCGCGGCCGGCTGGACGCCTACCGGGCGAAGGTGGCGCGGCACGGCATGGCCGAGGACCCGCTCCTGATGGAGCGGTACGACCACGCGCGGCGTCTGCTGTGGAGCGCGCCGTGCGACCTGCGCGCCGCGGAGAACGCGGTGCTGCGCTACCAGCGGGCCGTCGCCGAATCGCTGGTGCCGGGGCAGGCGGAACCTGCCGACCACAGGGGGGATGCACGATGAACTGCCAGCGTCCGGGGTGCGACGGGACGATCGAGGACGTCGGCGGGGGTGAGCTGTTCTGCGACACGTGCGGCCTGGCGCCGCTCGGCGCGGGGACGGCTGTCGGCCGGGGCGGTGGGGGCTCGTCGCAGCCGTCACGTGCCACCGGGACCGGACCGGGCTCCGCCGCCTCCTCGCGCTCCTCGCGGACCTCGGGCTCGTCCCGCTCCTCGCGCCGTTCGGTGTCCGGACGGCTGTCGCGTTCGGTGAGCGGCGGCACGAGCACCGCCTCCGTGTCCGTGCGCAGTTCGCGCTCCGGCTCCAGCGGCCCGACCCGCGGCAAGCTGGGCGCCGGCCTGGTGAACGTACCGCCCATCCCCCGGCCCGACCCGGCCGCCGCCGTGCTGCGGGACCCGCAGGTCCCCGAGCGGAAGCGGTTCTGCAGCAGGGGCGAATGCGGCGCCCCGGTCGGGCGCGGCCGCGGCGACCACCCCGGGCGCACCGAGGGCTTCTGCACCAAGTGCGGCCACCCCTACTCGTTCACCCCCAAGCTGCGGGCGGGCGACGTGGTGCACGGGCAGTACGAGGTGGTGGGCTGCCTGGCGCACGGCGGCCTGGGCTGGATCTACCTGGCCGTGGACCGCGCGGTCAGCGACCGCTGGGTGGTGCTCAAGGGCCTGCTCGACACCGGCGACGAGGACGCGCTGGCCGCGGCGGTCTCCGAGCGCCGCTTCCTCGCGGAGATCGAGCACCCCAACATCGTGCGGATCTACAACTTCGTCGAGCACCTCGACCCGCGGGGCGGCACCCTCGACGGCTACATCGTCATGGAGTACGTCGGCGGGAAGTCCCTCAAGGAGATCGCCAACGAGCGCCGGGGCCCCGACGGCAGACGCGAGCCGCTCCCCGTCGACCAGGCCATCGCCTACGCCATCGAGGCCCTGGACGCCCTCGGTCACCTGCACAGCCGCAACCTGCTCTACTGCGACTTCAAGGTCGACAACGCCATCCAGACCGAGGACCGGCTGGAGCTCATCGACATGGGCGCCGTCCGCAGGACGGACGACCAGGACAGCCCGATCTACGGGACGGTCGGCTACCAGGCGCCCGAGGTGCCCGAGGTCGGCCCGTCGGTCGCCTCGGACCTGTACACGGTGGCGCGGACGCTGGCGGTGCTCACCTTCGACTTCCAGGGCTACACCAACGTGTTCGTGGACAGCCTGCCGGACCCGGACGGCGTCGAGGTCCTCTCCCGTTACGAGTCCTTCTACCGGCTGCTGGTCCGTGCCACCGACCCCGACCCGGGCCGGCGCTTCGCCTCCGCGGAGGAGATGAGCGAGCAGTTGCTGGGCGTGCTGCGCGAGGTCGTGGCGCTCGGCTCGGGCAAGCCGCGGCCCGCGCTGTCCACCCTGTTCGGCCCGGAACTGCGGGTGGTCGACACCCAGTTGATGGCGCCCGCCCGGGACGCCTCCGCCCTGGGCGACCGCGGCGCGAACGGCGGGCGCAGGGGCGCCGTGCCGCTCCCGCCCGCCGCGCGCCCGGCCGGGCCCGTGCTGCCCCCGTCGTCGCCGGCGGTGCCCGGCCCCGGCGGGTACGGCGCCGTCGTGCCGGGCTCGCCGTTCACCGTGCCCGCCCAGCGGACCGCCCCGGCGATCCCCGCGAACCCGGCGGCCGGGCCGGCCGTCTCGACCCTCGACGTGCGGGCGGCGGCGCTCTCGCTGCCCGTGCCGCACGTCGACCCCGCCGACCCCAACGCCGGTTTCCTGGCCGGTCTCGCGGCCGCCGCCCCGTCGGAGCTGGTGGCCGCCCTCCAGGCGGCGCCGGTGCAGTCCCCCGAGCTGCGGCTGCGCAGGGTGCGCGCCCGGCTCGACAGCGACGACGCGCCCTCGGCCGTCGAGGAGCTGCGGAGACTCCAGGAGGAGCATCCCGACGACTGGCGCGTGGTGTGGCACCGCGGCCTGACCGCGCTGGTCACCCGCGACGACGGGACCGCCGCGCTGTCCTTCGACGCGGTCTACGACGCCTTCCCCGGCGAACCCGCCCCCAAGCTGGCGCTGGGCGTCTGCGCCGAGGTGCTGGGTCAGCTGGACAACGCCGCCGAGTACTACCGGCTCGTGTGGACCACCGACCAGAGCTACGTGAGCGCGGCCTTCGGCCTGGCCCGCGTGCTGCTCGCCGCCGGCGACCGGGCGGGGTCGGTGGCCGCCCTGGAGTCGGTCCCCGAGTCCTCGATCCACTACACGGCCGCGCGGGTGGCTGCCGTTCGCGCCCGGCTGCGCGGACGCGCCCCGCAGGAGCCGCTCCTGGACGACCTGCGGGCCGCGGCCCGGCAGGTCGAGGACCTGCAGCGGCTGGGCCTCGACACACGGCTGCGCGAGCAGCTCTGCACCGAGGTGCTGGGCAGCGCGCTGGACTGGGTGCTGGCCGGACAGCAGGGCGCGGCCGGGGTCCCGACCGCGCAATCCGCCACGCCCGGGCTCCTGGGCCGGGACCTGGACGAACGGGGGCTGCGCTTCGGCCTGGAACACTCGTACCGGGTACTGGCCCGGCTCGCCGACCAGGGCCGCACAAGGATCGAACTGGTGGAGCGCGCCAACCGCCTCCGCCCCCGGACGTGGGTGTAACCGCCATGCCGCACCAGACCGTTTGCCCGGAGTGCAGCGAGCCTCTGGAACCCGACGACAAGTTCTGCGGCGTCTGCGGCGCCGACCTGTCCGCGCCCCGGCAACCGGACGCGTACGAACTGGCGCCGCCCGACCCCGCCGCCGTGCCCGAACCGCCGGGCGGTGAGCCGGAGTCGTACGAGCTGGCCCCGCCGGGCAGGGACACCGACACCCTCCCCTTCGGCCTGGGCACCGCCGACCTGCCCCGGACGCGAATCACCGATCCCCGGCTGGACCCGTCCGCGGGCGGGGCGTCGGCGTCCTCGCCGCGGTGCGTCGCCTGCGGGATGGGCGACGTCGACCCGGACGGCTACTGCGAGCACTGCGGGCACGCGCAGCCCCGGCCGCGCGACCACCAGGAGCAAGAGCTCGACGGGGTGGCCGCCGTGACCGACCGGGGCCTGCGGCACCACCGCAACGAGGACGCCTTCGCGCTGGCCACGACCGCGCTGCCCGACGGCACGCCCGCAGTCGTCGCCGTGGTGTGCGACGGGGTGTCCTCCGCATACCGTCCCGACGACGCCTCTGAGGCGGCGGCGGGCACCGCGAGCGGCTCCCTCGTACGGTCCCTGGCCCGCGGCGCCCGCCCCGAGGAGGCGATGCGCGACGCGCTGCTCGTGGCGGCCCAGGCGGTGACGGACCTGGCGGCCGAGACCCCCGAGGAGGAGGCCCGGCGCCACCACAACGCGCCCGCGTGCACCTGCGTCAGCGCGATCACCTCCGGAAAGACCTTCACCGTGGGCTGGATCGGGGACAGCCGCGCCTACTGGATCCCCGACGACCGCTCCGCGCCCGCCTCCCGGCTGACCGAGGACGACTCGTGGGCCGAACGCATGGTGTCGATGGGCCTGATGACGCAGGCCGAGGCGTACGCGGACGAGCGGGCCCACGCCATCACCGGCTGGCTCGGCGCGGACGCCGTGGAACTGGACCCGCACACCGCTTCCTTCGAACCGGACGAACCGGGTGTAGTGGTGGTGTGCACCGACGGACTGTGGAACTACGCGGAGTCGGCGGCGGAGCTGGCCTCCGTGGTGCCCAAGGACGCCCGCACCCGGCCCCTGCACTGCGCCCGCACCCTGGTCGGGGTCGCCATCGACGGCGGCGGCCACGACAACATCACCGTCGCCGTGCTGCCGTTCCCGGCCGCGTGACCTCTCCCTGATGCTCTCTTCCGAAGGTTGAACAAGCGCAAGGAGCGCACCCGATGGCCAACATCTCGAAGTCGAACGTGCCGCAGTTCTCCGTCGACATCTACCAGAACGAGTTCCTGCCGGAGGGCGGGCGCGAGGTCAACGCCATCGTCACCGTGACCTCGACCGGCGGAGGCACCACCGGCGGACTGCCGCTGGCCACGCACGGGCCCGGAGACGTGCCGGGCTCCGGGGCGGGCTCCGCGGCCGGGGCCGCCGTGGTGATCATGGTGGACTGCTCGGGCTCCATGGACTACCCGCCGACCAAGATGCGCAGCGCCCGCGAGGCGACCGCCGCCGCCATCGACACCATCCGCGACGGCGTCGCCTTCGCCGTGGTCGCCGGCACCCACGTGGCCAAGGAGGTCTACCCGGGGAACGGCGCGGTCGCCGTCGCCGGCCCGGCCACCCGGCACCAGGCCAAGGAGGCGCTGCGCAGGCTCAGTTCGGGCGGCGGGACCGCGATCGGTACCTGGCTGCGGCTGGCCGACCGGCTGCTGTCCACGGCCGAGGTGTCCATACGGCACGGCATCCTGCTCACCGACGGCCGCAACGAGCACGAGAAGCCGGAGCAGTTGCGCGCCGCGCTGGAGTCCTGCGCGGGCCGCTTCACCTGCGACGCGCGCGGCGTCGGCACCGACTGGGAGGTCAAGGAGCTGACCGGGATCGCCTCCGCGCTGCTCGGCACGGTGGACATCGTCGCCGACCCCTCGGGCCTGGAGGCGGACTTCCGGCGGATGATGGAGACCGCGATGGGCAAGGAGGTCGCCGACGTGGCCCTGCGCGTGTGGACCCCGCAGGGCGCGGAGATCCAGTACGTCAAGCAGGTCGCGCCGACCGTCGAGGACCTCACCGCCCGCCGCACCGAGGCCGGTCCGCGCGCCGGCGACTACCCGACGGGCTCCTGGGGCGACGAGTCGCGCGACTACCACGTCAACGTGGTCGTACCGGCGGCCGGTGTCGGCCAGGAGATGCTCGCGGCCCGGATCTCCCTCGTCCTGCCGCAGCCTGACGGCACGCCGCGCGTGCTGGGCCAGGGGCTGGTGCGGGCGCTGTGGACGGACGACATGGCGGCCTCGACGCGGATCAACCCGCAGGTCGCCCACTACACCGGGCAGGCGGAGCTGGCCCAGGTCATCCAGCAGGGGCTGGAGGCCCGCAAGCAGGGCGACCTCGACTCCGCGACCGCC
This sequence comes from Streptomyces sp. PA03-3a, assembly GCF_033792735.1. Classification (NCBI taxonomy): domain Bacteria; kingdom Bacillati; phylum Actinomycetota; class Actinomycetes; order Kitasatosporales; family Streptomycetaceae; genus Streptomyces; species Streptomyces sp. PA03-3a. The sequence goes on along the minus strand of NZ_JARAVM010000037.1, from coordinate 16,963 downwards.
AAGCTCGGCCGGGCGGTTCAGCTGGCCAGCGCGTCCGGCAACGACGACACCGCCAAGCTGCTCGCCAAGGTCGTGGACGTGGTCGACGCGGCGACGGGTACTGTGCGGCTGAAGGCCCGGGTGGCCGACGCCGACGAGATGACCCTCGAGACACGTTCGACGAAGACCGTCCGTGTGAAGAAATAGAGCAGCGGGACACAGCGGGGCAGAGGGGGAGAGAGCGACATGTCGACTTGCCCGAACGGTCACCAGTCCGCGACGGACGACTGGTGCGAGGTGTGCGGAATGCGCATGTCCGCGCCACCGTCCCCCTCCGTCCCCGCCTCGCCGTCGCCACCGTCCACGTACGCCGCGCCGGGTCCGCCGCCGCCCCCGCCGCCCTACTCCGGCGGCTACCCACCCGGTTACGAGTCCGCCTACGACCCGGCCTACGACCCCGGCTACGGCCGTGGTCAGGGCGGCTTCGGCTACGACCCGGAGGCCACCGCGGCCGCGGAGCCCTGCCCCGACTGCGGTACTCCGCGCGAGGGCTACGCCCAGTTCTGCGAGGAGTGCCGCTACGACTTCGTCACCCAGGCCGGGACGACCTTCGTCCCGCCGGCGCGGCCCTCCTCCCCCGGTTACCCGCCGGACGGGCCGCCGTACCAGCGCTACGAGTCGCAGCTGTCCCGCCCGTCGCAGATCAACCGCCCGGCGGAGCCGCTGGCCCCGGAGTCGGTGACCTCCGGCTCGGGCGACTTCCTGCTCACCCCGCCGAGCCTGCCGGATCCCGGCGCCGGGCAGGCGGGCCCGCGCACCTGGACCGCCGTGATCGCCGCCGACCGGGAGTACTTCACCGGGATGATGGCCCGCAGCGGCCCGGAGGCGCGCGGGCTGTACTTCCCGTCGTACTCCCCCGAGCAGCGGATGCCGCTGGCGGGCCCGCAGGTCACCGTCGGCCGCCGCCGGCACAGCACGGGCGTGGCCCCCGACATCGACCTGTCCCGGGCGCCGGAGGACCCGGGGGTCTCCCACAAGCACGCCGTGCTGGTGGAGCAGCCCGACGGCAGCTGGTCGGTGGTGGACCAGGGCTCGACCAACGGCACCACGGTCAACGGCGGCGAGGACCCCATCGACCCCTTCGTGCCCGTCCCGCTGACGGACGGCGACCGCGTCCACGTCGGCGCCTGGACGACGATCACGATCGTCCGCGACTGACCGCGGCCGTTCCCGGCACGGGCGGCAGCTCCCAGCGATGCGGCCCGTCCGGGCGGTCCAGCCAGGTCCACTGGCGGCCGTCCGCCACGCTCATGCCGAAGCGGTCCCGGGGCGGCCGGCCCTCGTCGCACCACAGGCCGTACGCCTCCTCGACGGACGCCCACAGGTCGCGCGGCCCGGAGAGCCGGACGGTGCCGTCCCGGGCGGCGTGCGCGACGGAGCCGTCGGCGGCGGTGACCGTGGGGCCGCCGGCGGTCCAGTGGACCTCGGCGTCCCCGGCGTACAGGCCGAGCAGGAAGCGGAACAGCTCGTTCTCCAGAACCCTCGGCGGGGTGTCGCCGGCACGGCTGCGCCCGCCGGCGAAGCAGGCGCCGGCGGTCTCCCGGCGCGGGGCCGCGCCTGCGCCCCGCAGCGAGACGAAGTAGGCGGGGGTGTGCAGGAAGCGCCCCTCGGCCCGCGCCGGGCCCGTCACGCGCAACGCGATCAGCCCGGCCGCGAAGGGCGCGAGGATCAGCCCGCCGGGCCGGCACTGCCGCGGCCACGCCTGCGGCACCGACGGCAGCTCGCAGGTGGCGACGATCCGGTCGTACGGCGCGCGCTCCGGGCAGCCCAGCGCCCCGTCCCCGGTGACCACGGTCACCGGACGCCCGGCCGCGACCAGGTGCGCGCGTGCGGCCTCGGTGATCTCCGCGTCGAGGTCCACCGTGGTCACCGCGCCGGCGCCCAGGCGGTGCGCCAGCAGGGCCGCGTTGTACCCGGTCCCGGCGCCGATCTCCAGCACCCGCTGCCCGTCCTCCACCCCCAGCGCCTCCAGCATGGCGGCCATCAGCGAGGGCTGGCTGCTGGAGGAGACCGGCTCCCCGCCCCGGACCAGGGTGATCAGCGGCACATCGGCGTAGGCCCCGGACAGCCAGCGGGACCGGCCGCGCGGGTCGGGGTCGTCGGCCGACAGCCGCGTGAACCCTCCGTCCGAGCGGGGCCGGTGGTAGACGGGCACGAACAGATGCCTCGGGACCTCCTCGAACGCCGCCCGCCACCGCGGGTCCGCCGGCCCGCCGGCCGCCGCGATCCGGCGCACCAGCCGGGCCCGCAGCGGAACCGCGGCCGCCGCGTACCGGTCGCCATCCGTCATATGACCACTCTGCGACGGTGACCCCCTCCGGACAACGCGGGCCGTCTGAGAACATGGGGGGCGTGAACGAGATCCCGCAGGGCACCGTGGAGCAGCAGACGTTCTTCGAGGCGGTCGGCGGCGAGCCGACCTTCCGGCGGCTCGTCCGCCGCTTCTACGAGGGCGTCGCCCAGGACCCGCTCCTGCGCCCCATGTACCCGGAGGAGGACCTCGGCCCCGCGGAGGACCGCATGCGGCTGTTCCTCATGCAGTACTGGGGCGGCCCCCGCACGTACAGCGAGAACCGCGGCCACCCCCGGCTGCGGATGCGCCACGCACCCTTCCGCGTCGACCAGGCCGCGCACGACGCGTGGCTGCTGCACATGCGCGCCGCGGTCGACGAGCTCGGCCTGGAGCCCGACCTCGAGCGGCAGCTGTGGGACTACCTGGTGTACGCGGCGGCGTCGATGGTGAACACCGCGGGCTGATTCCGTCGCCCGGATGTGTCACCATCCGGGACTGCACCCGCACGGGCGTGTCCCCCTGAGCGTTCTTGTGCGCCCTCGACGGGTGATCAGGGGGACGGGTGACGATCACTCCGCGCTCGGCAACCGCGTTCCGGAGTCAGCGGACCGGGCTGACCGACAGCCCCGGCAGGCCGCGCCGTACGGCGACCGAGCCGTACGGCGTGCGCAGCCGCAGCCACGGTCCCGCGGCGAGCAGCAGCACCGCGGGCTGCTCGGCGGTGCGCGGTGCGGGGACGGCCGTGCGCACCGGGCGGAGGAAGCCCAGCGCGTGGGCGGCGTGCACCACCCGCAGCGGCAGTCCGGTGGCACCGAGCCGCCGGGACCAGATGTCGTCGGCGATGGCGTCGAGCTCGGCGCGGGTGCGGCTCTCGGGCCGCAGCGCCTCGCTGCGGTCGCGGAACTCGCTCACCGCGGCCGCGGCCACGGCGCGTACGTCCTCCGCGGACGGCAGTCCCGGTACCTGCTCCCAGCCGCCGCGCGGCGGGAGCAGCCCGGCCCAGGCCGGACCGGTGACGGCCGGGGGCACGGCGACCGTGCCCGTCACGTCGTCGATGCCGTCGAGCAACTGCCCGGCGGAGACCGTCGAGTCCAGGTCGCCGGCGTCCCCGTCCAGTTCGGCGGTACGGACGGCCAGGACCCCGCCGCCGAACGGCGGCTGCCCGAACACGGCGAGCACCGTGCCCGAGGCGCGCAGCCGGACGACGGCGGCCTTGTCCCAGCGGAGCAGCCGGGCCAGGAAGGCGGCGAAACCGTCCGCCTCCCTGGCGTCGACGAGTCGCAGGGGTGCCGTCATGCGGCGACTGCCCCCTCGCCGGCGGCGCCGGAGTCGCTCGCGCTGTCGTCGAAGTATCCCTCGAGGAAGGACCGCTCCTCCGCCGTGATCCGGCGCGGCCGGCCCTTCTCGAGGTTGTACGGCACCACGACCGTGGCGGCGCGCACATAGACCGTCTCCGCGTCCTTGACCTCGTACGCGACGGTCAGGGAGGCGGCGGTCACCTTGGTCACCCACGTCTCGACGGTGACCGGCTCGTGCCGGTGCACCAGCGGGCGCAGATAGTCGATCTCGTGGCGGGCGACGACCGACCCGCCGGTGAACGACTCGCTGCCCTCCCCGGGCGCCAGCCGGAACATGAAGTCGATCCGGGCCTCCTCCAGATAGCGGAGGAAGACTACGTTGTTGACGTGCCCGAAGGCGTCCATGTCCGACCAGCGCATCGGGCAGCGGTAGATGTGACGCGCCATCCGCCGATCAGCCCCGGGTGAGCTTCTTGTAGGTGGCGCGGTGCGGCCGGGCCGCGTCGGCGCCGAGCCGCTCGATCTTGTTCTTCTCGTAGGACTCGAAGTTGCCCTCGAACCAGAACCACTTGGACTCGCCCTCGTAGGCGAGGATGTGGGTGGCCACCCGGTCCAGGAACCAGCGGTCGTGGGAGACGACCACGGCGCAGCCGGGGAAGTCCAGCAGCGCGTTCTCCAGCGAGGACAGGGTCTCGACGTCGAGGTCGTTCGTCGGCTCGTCGAGGAGCAGCAGGTTGCCGCCCTGCTTGAGGGTGAGCGCCAGGTTGAGGCGGTTGCGCTCGCCGCCGGACAGGATGCCGGCCGGCTTCTGCTGGTCCGGGCCCTTGAAGCCGAAGGCGCTGACGTACGCGCGGGACGGCATCTCGACCTGGCCCACGTTGATGTAGTCCAGCTCGTCCGACACGACCGCCCAGAGGGTCTTCTTGGGGTCGATGTTGGCGCGGGTCTGGTCGACGTACGAGATCTTGACCGTGTCGCCGACCTTGATCGTCCCGGAGTCCGGGTCCTCCAGGCCCTGGATCATCTTGAAGAGCGTGGTCTTGCCGGCGCCGTTGGGGCCGATGACGCCCACGATGCCGTTGCGCGGCAGCGTGAACGACAGGTCGTCGATGAGGACCTTCTCGCCGAACGCCTTGGAGAGGTTGTTCACCTCGACCACGATGTTGCCCAGACGCGGGCCCGGCGGGATCTGGATCTCCTCGAAGTCGAGCTTGCGCATCTTCTCGGCTTCGGCGGCCATCTCCTCGTAACGGGCGAGGCGGGCCTTGGACTTGGCCTGGCGGCCCTTGGCGTTGGAGCGGACCCACTCCAGCTCGTCCTTGAGCCGCTTGGCGCGCTTGGCGTCCTTCTGGCCCTCGACCTTCAGACGCGACTGCTTGGTCTCCAGGTACGTGGAGTAGTTGCCCTGGTACGGGTAGGCGCGGCCGCGGTCGAGCTCGAGGATCCACTCGGCGACGTTGTCCAGGAAGTACCGGTCGTGGGTGATCGCCACGACGGTGCCCGCGTACTTGGCCAGGTGCTGCTCCAGCCACTGCACGGACTCGGCGTCCAGGTGGTTGGTGGGCTCGTCGAGGAGCAGCAGGTCGGGGGCCTCCAGCAGCAGCTTGCACAGCGCGACGCGGCGCTTCTCACCACCGGAGAGGTTGACCACGGGCCAGTCGCCGGGCGGGCAGCCGAGGGCGTCCATCGCCTGCTCCAGCTGGGCGTCCAGGTCCCAGGCGTTGGCGTGGTCCAGCTCCTCCTGCAGCTTGCCCATCTCGTCGAGCAGCGCGTCGGAGTAGTCGGTCGCCATCAGCTCGGCGATCTCGTTGAACCGGTCCAGCTTGGCCTTGACCGGGCCCACACCGTCCTGGACGTTCTCCAGCACGGTCTTGGACTCGTCCAGCGGGGGCTCCTGCAGCAGGATGCCGACCGAGTATCCGGGCGAGATGTACGCGTCGCCGTTGGACGGCTGCTCCAGACCCGCCATGATCTTGAGCACCGTGGACTTACCGGCACCGTTGGGTCCCACGACACCGATCTTCGCGCCGGGCAGGAAGTTCAGGGTGACGTCGTCGAGGATCACCTTGTCGCCGTGCGCCTTGCGCGTCTTGCGCATGGTGTAGATGAACTCAGCCAAGAGAAACCGTCCGGCATTCGATGTGTGGGCAGATACACCCCATCTTGCCAGCCGTCCACCCCCGGGCGGAAACGAGTACCCGGGCGACGTCGCTCACGCCTGCGACCTGGGCACCGGCCGCCTCGTACCTGTCGTCGCCTGTCGCTGTCCGTCGACGCGGGCCATCCTCGGACGGCCCCGGGGCGGCCCAGCCGCCTCCGCCTGGCCCGTGGCGCGGCTTTGCGGGCCGGTGGCCGCCTCAGCCTTACGGAACTTGGCGTCCACGGCGTCGAGCTGCATCTGTAGATACAGCCTGATCACTCGCAGGCGTTCCGGATCCCCAGGCAACTGGTACAGACGTTCGAGACTGCCCTACCGGGCAGGGGGACAGGGCTTGTTGGCGCCGCCCGGGCCCGGCAGACGCGCCGGGAACTGCGAAGGGGGCGGAGGTCTGTCGACCTCCGCCCCCTTCACTCAGGAGCGGCCTGCGGGGTCAGTTCACTCGGCGGAGGGGGCCGCCTTCTTCTTCCGGAGGAAGAAGACCGCGCCGCCACCGACGACGACCAGGGCGATCGCGATGCCGGCGATCACCGGGGTGGCGCTGCTCGAACCGGTCTCGGCGAGGTCGCCGCCGGTGGTGGAGCCGGTGTCACCCGTGCCCTCGGAGGAGCCGCCGGCCGTGGCCGGGCTCGGCGAGGAGGACGGGGTGTCGCCGCCGTTGCCGGCGGTCTCGCAGTCGAGGACGCCCTCGAAGGTCTTCTCGAAGCCCTCGGGGCCGGAGATGGTGACCTTGTAGTGCTGGTCCTCGGCCACCGGCACGGTGATGGTCTCGGACTTGCCGGCCTCGACCGTGTAGTCCTTGTCGGCCAGCTTGAAGGTGAACGGCTGGTCGCCCTCGTTGGCGGCCGTCACGTCCAGGCCGTTCTTGGCGCAGTTGACCTCGGCGGAGACCGCGGGGATCGGGCCCTTGGCGGCCCAGGTGCCCGTCGCGGTCGCGGAGACGGAGCTGTCGCTGGAGCCGGCGAGGATCTGGACCTGCGTGGTGCTGTCGACGCCCGTGAAGGCGCGGCCGACCGGCAGCTTGGTGTTGGCGGTGGCCGTCAGCGACGTCGTGCCGTCGGGGGTGCCGGCCTCGACGTCGAAGTAGAGCTCGTCGCCGTTCTTGGCGGAGGTGACCGCAGTGCCGTTCTTGTCGGTGACCTTGACGCCGGAGGGGTTGCTGGGCGCGGGGCTCACCTGGACGGTGGAGGCGTTGGTGTTGACCTTGATCGGACCGAGCAGGTCACCGGCCTTGCCGGAGACCGCGGGCGGGTCGAGGGTCAGCGACGCCGCGGGCTCCTTGAGGTCCTTGGCGTTCCCCTCCAGCCAGTCCGCGAGCTGCTCGGCGACCGGGTTGACCGCGGTCACGTCGGCCTTGTCGGAGAAGCGCCAGATGGCCACCTGGGTACCGGCGGCGGCGAGCTCCGGGGTCAGCGCGCCGTCCTTGATCTCAGCCGTCTTCTGCAGGGCGGAGAGGTCGTCGACCTGGGGGTACGAGTTCTGCAGGATCCAGTTGATCTTCCCCGCATCGCCGTTGTCGTGCAGGCTCGACTGGTCCCAGGAGACTTCCTTGTACTTCGCCTCGGTCTGCGTGGGGTTCTTGATGTCGATGCAGTACGTCTGGATCGTGCCGCCGCCGTCGACGGACATCTCGAAGAGGCCGGCGCTGACGTGCTCATCCGCCTTGCCCTCCTCCTTGATGACGGCGTTGTCGGCGGTCTTCAGGCCGCCGAGCGTCGCCGTCGCACCGGGCGCGGTGGGGGTCGCGTCGTCCGCGATGGCGGACCCGGCAACGGCTATGGAACCCGCGGCGAGGAGGCCCGAGGCCACCATCGCAACGGAAAGACGGGCAGCTCCCCGCCTCCGTACAGTGAACATGAATTTCCCCTCCGGGCGAGGCTGGTCGTGGGGGCACACCTCGCCGTCAGCTGTGGATCCCCGCGGAAAGCCGGGGTACCGCTGAATCCTAGGAACCAACCGCACCAAAGCCACCGGGATTCACAGCCGCCCGAGAATTCGAATCGAAATCGTTACCCGCGCGTAGGCATGAACGTGAAATTGTCGATAAATCATCGACGTTTTGCCGCAGGGCGAATGCGCAGCTGTCCGGCTTATCCGGACAGCGCGGCCAGCGGATCACCGGTCGGCGACTCCCCGGCGCCGGGCGTGGAATTCGGAACCGTGAGTTCCGGCCGGGCCGCGGACAGCCGCCGGAACGCCGAGGTGCCCCGCGTCAGATCGTGGCCGCAGGCGATCGCGTCGACGTCGGCCGAGATCCAGCGCTGACCGTCGCGCTCCTCCTCACGGACTCTCAGGCGGCCCTGGACGAGCAGCGGTTCGCCGACCCCGACCGAGGCCACCACGTTCTCCCCCAGCTGCCTCCAGGCCCACACCGTGTAGAAGCTGGTGTGCCCGTCCGACCAGCCGCCGCGCTCGCGGTCCCAGCGGCGCGCCGTCGTCGCCAGGCGGAACCTGGCGACCGGGACGCCCGTGGGCGTCTTGCGGAATTCCGGCCTGGTGGCGACATTCCCCACGACGGTGACCAGTGTCTCGTTCATTGCCGATGCTCCCCCGTTGCCGTCGCCGGCCGGCGACCCCCTGCCGCCGGCCCCCGCGATGGCTCCATGGTGCGCCCGCCGCGCCCCCCGTGGAGGAATCGGATTCAACCTGTGGATTACTGGCCCGCTGTGGACAACTCCGTCATCCGGAAGTGGTTCCCGGTGAGTACCCCGTACTGCTCCCGCACTTCCCGGTAGCGCAGCAATTCCGCCGCCAGCGGTTCCAGTACCCGTGCCCGCCCGCAGTCGGCCGCCGCGTCGGCCATCCGCCGCTCCGCGGCCTGACCGTGCCGCCGGGCCGGGCCCCGGGCCGCGAACCGGCTCACCCGGGTGAGCAGCGGTCCGCCCAGAGCACCCACGGCCAGCAGCACGGGCGGCAGCCACCACGGCAGCCGCAGCGCACCCGCCGCCGTCACGGTCCCGGAGACCAGCGCTGCTGTCGCGAGCAGCGCCAGCAGCCACTGAGCCGTGCCGACCACCGACCACCACCGGGGACGCGGCGGCTCGTCCGGCGCCGCCCGCTCCACCGCCGCGTCCAGCGCCTCCGGGAGCGTGCGCCCACCGCGGCGCGCGGCCTCCCGTACGGCCTGCGCCCACGGAGCGGGCAGCCCCGCCACGGCCTCCGCGGCGACCGCGCGCACCGCCTCGTCGACCGACGCGCGGGACGCCGACAGCGCCGGGCGGCGGCCGTCGAGGGAGTCCTCGCCCCGCCCCGTACCGCGGACCCGGCGCAGCTGCCGCCACGGGGTGCCGCACGCCTCGTCGGCGGCCCTGGCCCACGCGCGCTCCGCCGCCCGGCCCGCCGCCGCGGCCCCGACGGCGTGCGCGAGGCTCGCCGTGAAGTCCTCGCGGGCCCGGTCGGTGAGCCCCGTCACCCCCTCGGCGACGTACAGCGGGCGCAGCCGCTCGGCGAGCCCGTCCACGTCCGCGGACAGCCGCCGGCTCGCGGCGGCGCGCTCGGCCACGACCTGGCCGACGGCCGCCCTCAGTTCCGGGACGCCGTCGCCGCTCAGCGCCGAGACGGCCATCACCATGGCGCCGTCCTCGCCGTGCTCGCCGACGGCGAGCCCGTCGTCGTCGAGGAGGCGCCGCAGGTCGTCCAGGACCTGCTCCACGGCCTCCTCCGGGAGCCGGTCGATCTGGTTGAGGACGACGATCGTCACGTCGGCGTGCCCGGCCAGCGGCCGCAGGTAGCGCTCGTGGAGCGCGGCGTCCGCGTACTTCTCCGGGTCGAGCACCCACACGATCACGTCCACGAGCTTGAGCACGCGGTCCACCTGGTCGCGGTGGGCGGTCGCCGCCGAGTCGTGGTCCGGCAGGTCGAGCAGGACCAGGCCGGCGGGCCCGTCGTCCGTCCGTTCCGCCACCGCGTCCAGGGCGCTGTGCCGGGCGAACCGCGCCTTGGGCGCGATGCCGAGCCGGTCCAGCAGCCCGGAGGCGCCCCGGGGATCCCAGGCGCAGGCGACGGGTGCGGAGGTCGTGGGCCTCCGGACGCCGATCCTCGACAGCTCCAGTCCGGTCAGCGCGTTGAACAGCGACGACTTTCCGCTGCCGGTCGCCCCGGCCAGCGCCACCACCGTGTGGTCGGCGGAGAGCCGGCGCCGGTCGCCGACCCGTTCCAGCAGCTCGCCGGCCCCGTCGAGCGCCTCGTGGCTCACGCGGGTGCGCGACAGCCCGAGCAGTTCCGACAGCGCGTCCACCCGCTCCGTGAGCACCTGATCACCTCTCCTGCAATCCGTACGACTTCTGCACGACCGAAAGCTCCGCGATCAGCGCGGCCTGCTGGCCCGCCGTCACATCCACCGCCTCCACCGGGAGCACCCGCAGTTCCCGCTCGGCGTCGAGCACGTCGCCGACGAGCCGGTCCAGTTCCTCGCGCGCGCGGTCGCCCGCCCGCAGCGCCGCGTGCGCCCCGACGAGGGAGGCGAGCCGCTCGCCGGCGACCGTCCCCTTGCGGCCGCCGAGCACGGCGACGGCGATCAGCGCCGCCGCGTGCTGCGGATCGACGCCCTCGGCGCTCCCGCGCACCGCCTTGTGCGCCAGGCGGTTCACCGTGCACCCCCAGGTGTCGACGGCCTCATCGATCCGCTCGGCCGCGTCGTCCGCCGCCGCCTCCGGTTCGGTGCCCTCCGCCAGGACGGCGCCCGCCCGGTCGGCGCGCCAGGCGTCGAGGGTCCGCTCGTCCGCGGTGGCGACCTCGGTGCGCAGCAGCGCGGCCAGGCTGTCGGCCAGGGCGGCCACCAGGGCCGCCGGGCCGCAGTCCGGATAGCCGCGCCAGCTGGCCAGGGCCTCGCCGGCGAGCAACGCCCCCTCCCCGACAGCCTCCTGTACACGCGATTCGGCCTCGTCGTAGGCCTCGTCCACATGACGGGTCAGGCGCACCGCCGCGGCGTGCTGCGCGGCCGAGGCGCCCGCCAGTTCCGGGAGCCGGTTCCCCAGCGAGCCGAGTACGCCGGACGCGGTGCGCCGCACCGCCTGGTGCCGTGCCGCCGGGTCCTCGGCGCAGTGCGCGAGCCAGCTGCCGAGCGCGGCGACCGCGGTGTGCGGCAGGAGCCCGCCGGACCCGGCGGACTCGGGCAGTTCCGGGACGGTGAAGCGCGGCACGTCCCCGAGCCCGGCCCGGGTCAGCAGGGCCGCGTAGTGCTGGGAGACGTCCTCGGCGATCTGGTGCGGCACCCGGTCCAGGACGGTGGCCAGGGTGACGTCGTACTCCTTGGCCGTACGGAGCAGGTGCCACGGCACGGCGTCGGCGTAGCGCGACGCGGTGGTCACCAGGATCCAGATGTCGGCCGCGCAGAGCAGTTCGGCCGCGAGCTCCCGGTTGCGGGAGACGAGGGAGTCGATGTCGGGCGCGTCCAGCAGGGCGAGCCCGCGCGGCAGCGTGTCGTCGGTCTCCAGGCGCAGCCACAGCCTGGTCTCCTCCGCCTCGCGCTCCTCGTCGTTCCCGTCCGCGCCCTCCGCCCCGTCGGCGTCGGCCGCGGTGCGGGGCCGCGGCGCCCAGGCGCGGGCCAGGCCCGGCAGCACCCGCGGATCGGCGAACCACGCGCGGTCCTGGGGATGGCACACCAGCACCGGTGTGCGCGTCGTCGGGCGCAGCACGCCCGCGTCGCTCACCCGCCGCCCGATCAGCGAGTTCACGAGCGTGGACTTCCCCGCGCCCGTCGAACCGCCCACCACGGCGAGCAGCGGCGCTTCGGGCGCCTTCAGCCGGGGCACCAGATAGTCGTCGAGCTGCGCCAGCAGTTCCTGTCGTGTGCGGCGGGCCCGCTCGGTTCCGGGAAGGGGGAGGGGAAAACGCGCGTCCGCGACGCGGTCGCGCAGCGCCGACAGCGCGTCGAGGAGTTCGGGCCGTACATCCAAGATCGCCACCCTGGCAGAATGCCCCATTTTGGTGGGTTTTTGAAGCGTATTCCGCCTGGTTCACATCATTCGGCCCGCAAGAAGGCCGGAACGGGACGGAAGGGCCGGAAGAGACACCGGCATAACGAGTGCACAACAGCCGTCGACTGAGGCGCCAAAACTGGTGCGACATTCGCACCTGCCTGCGATTATCAGACCGCTTCACCGAACCTACACAACGTGTCATGAAGGCGAAGCAACCGGCCGCACATCAGCCGCGCCCTATCCTTGTCCCCGGCAAGGTCACGGAACCGTCGACACAAGGGGCGGGTTCGGTCGCGGCCAACGTCCGGCCCCCGTAGCTCAGTGGATAGAGCAGGCGCCTTCTAAGCGCTTGGCCGCAGGTTCGAGTCCTGCCGGGGGCACCCACACCCAGCCCTCCCAGCGGGAGGGCTTTTTACTGGTCAGGGACGGTTTCACTCGACGCAGGCCAGTCCCGGATGCCCCTTGGTGATCAAGGGCGCACTCCAGGACGCTCCGGGGCTGTCCGGCCGTCACCGGGTTTTCGCGGGTGGCTGTGTCGACTGCGTGTCGAAGTTCTCGACCGGAGGAAGAGAACGAACGCCCAAACGGTCGCCGTCGCCCCGTAGGGCGTGACACGGACCGCGATCAGTCTTTGAACGCGTTCGAAAACTCGATGTCGTGCGGTGATCCTCCTGCTACCGTCGTCCTGCTCGCGCAGGGATGAGCGGCGATTCAATGAGCGCCCCCCTTGCGTCGATTGCCCTGGGGAGGACTCTTTCGTGATTCGTCGACTGAACAGACGGGCCAGGCGCCGCCAGCGCGCGCTCGGCCGTATCGCTCTCACCGTCACGCTTGCCGCGACCGCCGGAATCGGCACCGCCGCGGGGACGGCTGTCGCCGAGGTTCCCAGCGCGTCCGCCGATCCCGTCGTCATCAGCCCGGGTGCGCGCTTCGTGCCCCGCGCCACCATCGTCCTGAACGCCGGCGAGACCGGCTTCCTCACCGCCCAGGAGGGTGACGACCGCCTCCGCTGGATCGACTACGCCACCGGTGCGACGACCATCCTCGAGCACCGGCTGCCCGAGCCGCTCGCCTACACCGTGGACGAGTTCCGCTTCGCCAAGTACCCGGGGGACTTCGGCCACGGCTCCGACACCGTCGCCCTCTACGCGGATTCCCCGACCCCGCACGTGACGCTCCAGCAGCGGGCCGGTGGCGGACCATCGGCTACGGTCCCGATCCCGGAGGGCCAGACGTACGTCGCGACCTACGGCGACACCGTCATCACCCGGACCGGCACCGAGAACGCCGTCACGAGCCTGCACCTCCTGCACCTGGAGAACGGCGAGGTACTGGACCGGAAACTGGAGGGCCTGCCGGAGGGGTGGAACCTTTCCGTCAGCGAGGGCGACGCCCGGTCCGTCGCCGTCCGCGGCATCAAGTGGGAGGACACCACGATGTCCCAGGGGTGGTGGGTCGTCGACCTCGCCACCGGGGGCGTGAAGGCGCTCTCCCCGCACGGCGAGAGCGTCTCCTTCGACCGGGACACCGTCTTCCAATTCGGCGCCCCGTCCGGCGACGCCGCCCTGGTGTACCGCCGCGACGACCTGGACGCGGAGCCGACCACCGTCGACCTGCGGGACGTGGCCTCGTACAACGACGTCGTCCGGCCCCTCGGCGACGGCTTCGTCACCGTGACCCCGCCCAACCCCGGCGACAACGAGTATCGGGGCAACCAGCTCTTCCTGCGCGACGCCAAGGGGAACTCGAAGTCCCTGCTGGCCGTCGCCTCCCCCTCGGTCCGCCGCACTCCCGACGGCTCGCTCCTGGTGGCCGGTGCGGAGGAGAACACCACCAAAGGCGCACTGGACTGGGGGTACTACCTCTTCACCCCCGCCGCGGACGGCACCGTCACCCGCAAGCGCCTCGCGGACATCGAGGACCGGGAGGCCAAGCCGGCCGGCATCTCGCTGGGCAGCGGCATCCTCACCACGGCCGACGACTCGCAGTACTACAGCCCCGGCACCTACATCGGCGGCTATCGGAGCACCTGGCTGAAGACCTCCGGCCGTCCGGAGGAGCTGAACTCGACCGTCGACGGCCTCGTGTCCGGCCGGGACGACGACTCCTGCAGCCCCACCTACGGCACCTACTGCGTGACCATGTTCGCGAGCGGCGACGGCTATCACGGCCGCAAGGCCGCGACCGAGCAGGACGTCACCATGCTCTACCGGAACGGCGCCGCCCCGTGGGGTCCGAGGGTGACCTCCGGGCTCGACAGCCCGCAACTCATCGACCTCTCCGGCCGGTTCGGCGTCGTGAACCAGGCGTCGGGCGGCCAGCAGGCGATCCTTTATTTCAAGGACGCCGACACCGGGAGCGTGCTCCTGAAGCGGGAGCCGGTCGCGGCCTCCGTCTGGGGCAACACCCTGTGGAGCTCCCTCGGCCGGTGGGACGACACCGGCTCGGGCGTGCCGACCGGGGTGGCCGCGAAGAACCTGTCAACGGGTGCCGCCGGCGACTCCTTCGACGCGGGTTGCGTCCCCAGTGACCTGCAGGCCGTGGGCCGTTGGGTGTACTGGCGGTGCAGCGACTACTGGCACGACTTCAAGGGCGCCGGTGTCTACGACCGGCAAGCCAAGCGCTCCCTGAAGCTCGGGGCCGACGAGACGCTTCTCGGCGACGGCTACCTGGTCCACCGCTCGGACGCGACCGGCCTCACCCTCGTCGACCTGCACAACGGCCTCCCGCTCAGCGGCAAGGAAGCGGACCTGCCCCAGCGGGTGGTCGTCACCGCCGCCGAGCTCGGAGACCGGACCGGGCGCCGGTCCGGGTGGACCGTCGACCGCTTCGGCGGTCACGTCGCCTACACGGGCGAGGACCGCCGAGTGCGGATCGTCCCGTCGGGCGTGCCGGCCTCCCGGATCGCCGTCATCGACGCCGACACGCCCGCCATGGACAGCAAGGCCGGTGCGTGGAAACCGCTTTGGTGGCTGTCGAAGCCGGCGGCGACATGGTCGCTGACGATGAAGAACAAGGCGACCGGGAAGACCGTGCGGACGTTCTCCGGCGGGGAGGCCCGGGGGCTGATCACGCCGTCGTGGGACGGCAAGGACGCGGCCGGGAAGTACGTCCCGAACGGGGCGTACGTCTGGACCCTGACCGCGAAGCCGGCCGACGGCGTTCAGGCGGACCTCTCCGTCTCCGGGACGGTACCGGTGACCGGCGGTGCCGCCGTGTGGCGCGACATGGTCGGTGACGACGGGTTCGGCGACCTGCTGGCGATGGACACGACCGGGGCCGTGTCGCTGTACAGGGGTACCGGGACCGGTGCGCTGTCGTCCCGTATCGCCGGGTCCGGCAGCAAGTTCGCCACCAACTCCGTGCTTGTGCCCGTCGGGGACGTGAACGGTGACCGGTGCGCCGATGTGCTCGTGCGGGTGGGTGACCAACTCCGGGCCTACCGGCCGGGGTGCGGGAAGATCGTCACCGCCTCATCGCCGTACACGCTGATCGGTGCCGGCTGGGCCCAGTACGACCAGCTGACGTCGCCGGGCGATGTGAACGGGGACGGCTTTGTCGACCTGATAGCACGCCAGGCGTCCACCGGTGATGTGTACTTCTACGCCGGCACAGCTGATCACCGGCTGAAGGCCCGGCTGCGCATTGGGACGAACTGGAAGCTGTACAAGCGGATCGTCGGGGCCGGGGACCTGAACGGGGACGGCCGTGGCGACCTGCTCGGGGTCGACTCGGCCGGTGTGCTGTGGCGGTACTACGGGACCTCCACCGGTGGCGTGACCACCCGCGTGCGGGTCGGCGGCGGGTGGGGCGTCTACTCCGCTCTCGTCGGGGTCGGTGACCTGTCCGGTGACGGACGCGCCGATCTGCTGGCGCGGGACACCGCCGGGAAGCTGTGGCGATACGCCTCCACGGGGGTCGGCACATACGGCGGCCGGGTGCTGATCGGCACCGGCGGCTGGAACGGATTCAAGGGTCTGTTCTGACCTCGAAGTGAGGGGGTGCGCTGTCGGCGCAGTCGCTGCGCCGACAGCGCACCCCCTGTGCCGACACGGACAGCAGCGACCCAGGGGCGGCCCAGCAGGGGTGTGGCTCTCGACGCGCCAAGCGCCTTCTCAGCGCTTGGCCGCAGGTTCGAGTCCTGCCGGGGGCACCCACTGCGCCCCTCCCTATGGAGGGGCTTTTTTGCTGGTCAGAGCCTTGCCGGCCGGAGTGCGGCAGCACCGGTCCAGCCGCGCGTGCTCACGGAACGTGCTCCTACGCCGTCCGGCTGTCACCGCGATTCGGTGGTCACCGGGAAGCTGGACCACACCACGAGTGCGGCGAAGGCGCAAACGACGGCGGCCGTGCAGCCGCGGGCCGCGCGCACGTACGGCACGGTCATGGCCTCCTCCCGCTCGACGGAGCGCTCCTCGTCCACGACACGTCCTCACCCGCGGGTGAGCCGCGACCGTCGCGTGCCGACAGAGCAGGAAGGCGGCGGCCCCAGCCGACTCGCCCTCCGGAACGGGTACGTGGGAGACCCGCTGAGGGCCGTTCCACGCCCCGGGACGGTTTGCCGCCCACGTGCCGGAGCCCACGCGCACGGCGCCGTCGGACGACGCGGCCGTGCAAACCGGGCGACGACGGGCCCCTACGAAACATTCCCCCCGGATGATCTCCGGGGGGAATGTCACGTGCTCCAGATGCCGACGGGGACGGCGCGTCAGGCGGCGCTCCCGGCCGCACCCTGGGGCGGGTGCGGCCGGCCGGTGCTCATCGCCGGGTGCTCCGCCCTCCTGGCGCCCCCGCGGCCCTGCGCGACGCTCAGTACTGCTCGGTCTCCACGAAACCCGCGCCCGCGCCGTCGTCCGCACCGAAGGCGGCGGCGGTCGGGTCGAATCCGGGCGGGCTGTCCTTCAGGGCCAGGCCCAGGCCGGCCAGCTTCGCCTTGACCTCGTCGATCGACTTCGCACCGAAGTTGCGGATGTCGAGCAGGTCGGCCTCGGAGCGGGTCAGAAGCTCGCCCACGGAGTGGACGCCCTCGCGCTTGAGGCAGTTGTAGGAACGGACGGTGAGCTCGAGCTCCTCGATCGGCAGCGCCATGTCGGCGGCGAGGGCGGCGTCCACGGGCGAGGGGCCCATGTCGATGCCCTCGGCGTCGACGTTCAGCTCACGGGCGAGACCGAACAGCTCGACCAGGGTCTTGCCGGCCGAGGCCACCGCGTCACGCGGACGCATCGCGGGCTTGGTCTCGACATCGACCACCAGCTTG
>NZ_JARAVM010000036.1:0-84493 GCF_033792735.1 Streptomyces sp. PA03-3a | reverse complement strand
GAGGGGACCGAGGCCGGGGCCCGCTTCGGCTGCGGGCCCGAGGGGAGGTGCGGCGTCGGCATGGGTGGACGGCGGTATGGTCGCCGCCGGGTGCTGGACGGGCGGCGCGGGCGCCCAGGGGCCGGGCTCGCCGTACGGCGGGGTGTCGTACGGGTCCGGGGCGTGCCGGGGGGCCGCTCCGGCGGCGGGCCCGGCGGGTGCCTCGGGCGCGTCCGGGGCGGGCCGGTCCTGCGGCTCAGAGGGTACCGGCGCGACCGTCTCCGGCCGGCTCCACCACTTCGGCCCTTCGGCCTTCCCCTCGTCCACGGTGCTCCCCTACGACGACCAGTCCTCCCTGGATTGAACCAGGAGTCGGCGCCGCCCGCAGCCGACCGCTCAGCGGGTCACGGGGAAGTGGCCGACCAGGGGGACGACCGAGTCGAGCGGAACGGGCGCGGCCGGGGAGGCCGCGGCGCCGCTCGTCGCGGCGGGAGAGGCGGACGAGGCCGCCGTCGACGGCGGGGCCTGAGCGGGTGCCGGGGTCACGCCCGGGACGGCGGACGCGGCCGGTGCGGCGATCGACCGCTCGTCGGCGGACAGGCCCAGCGGCCGGGTGAGGGCGCCGGGCCCGCGGCCGTCGGGCGCGCCGACGCCGTACGGGTGCATGCCGCCCGAGCCGGGGTGCATCAGGTCGCTGGTGGCGGTGCTCCACACGTCGGCCGCCGCACGGGCCGTCCCACCGGTGAACGGTGTCGCGGGGGCACCCGCGCCGCTGCGGGAGAGCGGGGTGCCGCCGGCTCCGTCGACCGCGGCGTCCAGCGGAAGGGCGCCGCCGAGCGCGATGGCCGCCATGGACACCGCGCCGGCCGCGGCGAACGCGAAACGGCGCCGGCCGCGGACCGCGGTGACGGACGGGGAGGGGCCGACGGGCGCGACCGCGGCGCCGGAGCTGCCGCTCTCGTGGATCCGGAAGCCGCGGGACGCGGAGGCCGACAGGGGCAGCGAGAACTCCTCGCGCGCCTTGCCGAACAGGCCGCCGCCGAGGCGCTCACCGCCGAGGCTGGCCGCCTCCATCAGTCCGCCGTCGCCGAAGGGTCCCCTTCCGCCGTCGCCGTCACCCCCGGGCAACTCCTGGAGGCGGGCGAGCAGGCCCGCCGAGATCGCGGGCGGCGCGGTGGCGGCCACCACGTCCTTCATCCGCCGCTGCTCGTCGGCCGCGGCCTTGCAGTCGGCGCAGGTCGCCAGGTGGGCCAGCACCCGGTCGCGGGCGTCGTCGTGCAGCTCACCGTCGACGAAGGCGGCGAGATGGTCACCCAAGTGCTGGTCGGCACACGTGAGGTGCCGGCTGACACCGTTGCTCACGTGCTCCCGCCCTCCAGGGCCGGCCGGCCGGTGGCCAGGACGGGCGCGCGGCCGGGACGGGCGGCCGGCGCACGGTGCTCCAGCGCCTTGCGCAGATGCGAACGACCACGGTGGATACGGCTGCGCACGGTGCCCAGCTTCACCCCGAGCGTCGCGGCGATCTCCTCGTAGGACAGCCCCTCGATGTCGCAGAGGACCACGGCCGCGCGGAACTCCGGGGCGAGGGTGTCCAGCGCCTGCTGGATGTCCGCGTCGAAGTGGGTGTCGGCGAAGTGCTGCGCCGGGGACGGCTCGCGGCTCGGCAGCCGCTCGGCGGCGTCGTCGCCGAGGGCGTCGAAGCGGATGCGCTGCCGCCGGCGGACCATGTCGAGGAACAGGTTGGTGGTGATGCGGTGCAGCCAGCCCTCGAAGGTGCCGGGGGTGTACGTCGACAGCGAGCGGAAGACCCGGACGAAGACCTCCTGCGTGAGGTCCTCGGCGTCGTGCTGGTTACCGGTGAGGCGGTACGCGAGGCGGTAGACCCGGGCGCTGTGCGTACTGACGATCTCCTCCCAGGAAGGGGGAGTCCACGCCTGGTTGTCCCGGTCGGTGGCGAAGGTCGCGTTGGCGGCCACAGTCGCGGACTCGTCGGTGCGCGGACGGTCGTCAGCTGTATCGGTCACGGATTTCGGCTCGCCGGCCGCCCTGCGGAAGCGCGACAGCACTCCCCGGTGACCCGCCGCAGCCGCACCTCCCCTGTCGGCTCTGGTGGTGTCCAGTAGAGCCCCTACCATAGCCACCTCGCCCGTTAGCTCCGGATAAATGCCGGGCGCATCGCTCCCGGCTCCTGTCGTTCAGGTCCGTCGCAGGTACCAACGCGCGGTCCCATCTGCGGGTTCCCGACCGCAACGGATACAGTCGCCGGGCGGGCTGCAACCGTCAGGCGGACAGGAGAGGGCAATTACCGGCAACCGGCAGGCGAGCTGGGCGTTCGCGGACGCCTTCGTCGCCGAGGACGACGCGCTGATACGAGCCCGCGGGCGGGCCCGTGAGGCAGGCGTGCGCCCGGTCTCCCCCGGCACCGGCGCGGCACTGCGGCTGCTGGCCGCCGCCACGGACGCCAAGGCGGTCGTGGAGATCGGCACCGGTGCCGGGGTCTCCGGCATCCACCTGCTGCACGGCATGCGTCCCGACGGCGTGCTGACCACCGTCGACACCGAGCCGGACCGCCAGCAGCTCGCCCGCACCGCCTACCGGGAGGCGGGATTCGCGGGGAACCGCGCCCGCTTCATCCCCGGGCGGGCGCTGGACGTCCTCCCCCGGCTCGCCGACGGCGGCTACGACCTGGTGTTCTGCGACGGGGACCGGCTGGAGTACCCGGACTATCTGGGCGAATCGTTGCGCCTGCTGCGTCCCGGGGGGCTGGTCTGCTTCGAGGGGGCCTTCGCGCAGGGCCGCTCCATGGACGCCGCCCACTCCGAGCCGGAGGTCATCCGGCTGCGCGAGCTGATGCGGACGGTACGGGACAACGCGGCCCTCGCCCCCGTCCTGCTGCCGACCGACGACGGTCTGCTCTGCGCGGTACGGCGCGGCTGAGAATTCCCCGCCCGGAATGCACCCGTTTCCGGAGCGGCGCCGGAACGGACAAACAAGTGGGCCCCCGGCGCATGGCGCCAGGGGCCCAAGGCTTGGATTGGCCGGTTCAGGCGATGGCCTTCTTCAAAGCCTCGCCGAGTGCATCCGCCTCGTCCGGAGTCAGCTCGACGACAAGCCGTCCGCCGCCCTCGAGCGGAACGCGCATGATGATGCTCCGCCCCTCCTTGGTCACCTCGAGCGGGCCATCACCCGTCCGCGGCTTCATGGCCGCCATGCTCGTTCCCCTTCCTGAAACCAGCTCTTCGCACACGGTGGCCCAGGCGCCACCGGACTCGAACACATTGGTTCTCAGCCATTATCCCGCATCGGGTGACCCGATGACCAACATCGGTTCCCATCCGTTCGAGAACCCTGTCCCGCAAAACCGTCCATTTCGGTGATCGCACTCTCGGGCGCGTTTGACGGAGGTCACATGTCCGCACCCGGCGATCTCCGGCATGCTGACCCCGAACGTGAGCCGCGACGAAGGGGATTACATGGCCGACACCGTGCTGTACGAGGTGAGCGACGGGCTCGCCACCATCACCCTGAACCGCCCCGAGGTGATGAACTCGCTGAACGTCGACACCAAGGTCGCGCTGCGGGACGCCCTCCAGGCGGCGGGCGCCGACCCCGCGGTGCGGGCCGTGCTGCTGACCGCGAACGGCAAGGCCTTCTGCGTCGGCCAGGACCTCAAGGAGCACGTCGGGTTCCTCCAGGAGGAGGGCGGTGGGCCGGCCATGTCCACGGTGCGCGAGCACTACAACCCGATCGTCACCGCCATCGCCACCATGCCCAAGCCGGTCGTGGCGGGGGTCAACGGGGTCGCCGCGGGCGCCGGCGCGGGCTTCGCCTTCGCCTGCGACTACCGCGTGGTCGCCGACACGGCCGCCTTCAACACGTCCTTCGTCGGCGTCGCTCTGACCGCCGACTCCGGGGCCTCCTGGACGCTGCCCCGGCTGGTCGGCCGCAGCCGCGCCGCCGACCTGCTGCTCTTCCCGCGCACGATCGGCGCGCAGGAGGCGTACGAGCTGGGAATCGCCAACCGTCTGGTGCCGGCCGGCGAGCTGGCCGCGGAGGCCGCCTCGGTCGCCCGCCGGCTCGCCGAAGGTCCGACGGTCGCCTACGCGGCGATCAAGGCCTCCCTCGCGTACGCCGAGGGCCACTCGCTGGCCGACACCCTGGCCAAGGAGGACGAGCTGCAGACGGCCGCCGGCGCCTCCGAGGACCACCGGATCGCCGTCGAGGCCTTCCTGAAGAAGGAGAAGCCCCGCTTCCTCGGCCGCTGAGCCGGGGCCTCGAAGGCGCGGCCGGCGCGGCCGGGCCGCTCAGCGACGGGCGCAGCAGTCGGCCAGGTGGTCGTCCACCAGGCCGCAGGCCTGCATCAGCGCGTAGGCGGTGGTGGGGCCGACGAAGCGGAAGCCGCGCCTCTTGAGGTCCTTGGCCAGCGCGGTGGACTCCGCCGTGACGGCCGGCACGTCCGCGACCGTGCGGGGTGCCGGGCGTCCGGCGGGGTCCGGGGCGTACGACCAGATGAGGGCGTCCAGGCCGCCCTCGTACCCCTCGCGCAGCGCCAGGGTGGCGTGCGCGTTGGCGACGGCGGCGTCGATCTTCGCGCGGTTGCGGATGATCCCGGGGTCGGCGAGCAGCCGCTCCCGGTCGGCGTCGGTGAAGGCGGCGACCGCGTCCGGGGAGAAGTCCGCGAAGGCCTTCCGGAAGCCCTCGCGGCGCCGCAGGATCGTGATCCAGGACAGCCCCGACTGGAAGGCCTCCAGGCTCAGCCGCTCGTAGAGGGCCGCCTCGCCGTGCACCGGGCGGCCCCACTCGGTGTCGTGGTACAGGACGTAGTCGTCCGTGGACAGCCCCCACGGGCAGCGCGCCAGGCCGTCCGGCCCGGTCACCGCTCCGCCGTCGCTCACAGCCCGCTCCCGGGCCCACGCGGGTCCTCCGGGGGCAGCGGGGCCTGCTCGGCGTCCTTGACCAGCGAGTGGCCGCCGAGCCGGGTGGCGTGGGCGCCGGCCAGCGCGGCCTCCAGGTCGGCGATGTGGGCGTCGCGCTGGGCCAGTTCCGCGCCGAGGCGCTCCAGTACGTCGTCGACGTCCAGCATGCGGTAGCCGCGCACGGTCACCGGCAGGCGCAGCCGCTCGACGTCCGCGCGGCCCACCGGGCGCTCCGGCGGCAGCCGGTCGTCCACCCGGTCCGGCTCCACGTCGCGGAGCACCCCGCCGTCGCCGAGCACCGCGAGGGCGACCGCGGCGACCACCGCGACCAGCGCGATGAGAATGAACCAGAACAAGACCTCTCCCGGGGTCGGCGCGACGTATACGCCACGATCGTGCCACGTCGCGCCGTGCCTGCGGTGTGCGGTCGGCGACTATCTTCGATCGGCGTACGACATTTCGAGGGAGGCGCGACATGCTGCGGCTGGGCACACGGGAATTCGGCGGGCACGAACCCGTGATCATGGCGATCGTGAACCGGACGCCGGACTCGTTCTACGACCAGGGCGCCACGTTCACCGACGCGCCGGCCCTCGAACGCGTCGAGCGCGCGGTCGCCGAGGGCGCCGCGATCATCGACGTCGGCGGAGTGAAGGCGGGCCCCGGCGAGGAGGTCTCGACGCAGGAGGAGATCCGCAGGACCGCGGGTTTCGTCGCCGAGGTGCGCCGGCGCCACCCGGACGTGGTGATCAGCGTCGACACCTGGCGCCACGAGGTCGGTGAGGCGGTGTGCGAGGTGGGCGCGGACCTGCTCAACGACGCCTGGGGCGGCGTCGACCCCCGGCTGGCCGAGGTCGCCGCGAAGCACGGCGCCGGCCTGGTGTGCACCCACGCGGGCGGCGCGCGGCCGCGGACCCGGCCGCACCGGGTGGGCTACGAGGACGTGATGGCCGACATCCTGGAGGTGACGGTGGGCCTCGCCGAGCGGGCGGCCGCGCTCGGGGTGCGGCGCGACGCCATCCTCATCGACCCGGGACACGACTTCGGGAAGAACACCCGGCACTCGCTGGAGGCGACGCGGCGGCTGCCGGAGATGACGGCCACCGGCTGGCCGGTGCTGGTCTCGCTCTCCAACAAGGACTTCGTGGGCGAGACCCTGGACCGCCCCGTCAAGGAGCGGCTGATCGGCACCCTGGCGACGACCGCCGTCTCGGCGTGGCTCGGCGCCCGGGTGTATCGGGTGCACGAGGTCGCCGAGACGCGCCAGGTGCTGGACATGGTGGCCTCGATCGCGGGACACCGGCCCCCGGCGGTCGCCCGGCGGGGGCTGGCGTAGGGCCCGCGGTTCAGTCGCCGATCCCCTTGGTCACCAGGGCGACCGCCTCGTCGACGTCGTCCGTGAGGTGGAGGAGTTCCAGGTCGACGGGGGACGCCTTGCCGCCGTCCACGACGGTGTCGCGGACCCAGTCGACCAGACCGCGCCAGTAGGCGGAGCCGAACAGGACGATGGGGAACCGCGTGACCTTGCGGGTCTGGACCAGCGTGAGGGCCTCGAAGAGCTCGTCGAGGGTGCCGAAGCCGCCCGGCAGCACGATGAACCCGGAGGCGTACTTCACGAACATCGTCTTGCGGACGAAGAAGTAGCGGAAGTTCACGCCGATGTCGACGTAGGGGTTGAGCCCCTGCTCGAAGGGGAGCTCGATGCCCAGGCCCACCGAGACCCCGCCTGCCTCGCAGGCGCCCCGGTTGGCCGCCTCCATGGCGCCGGGGCCGCCGCCGGTGATGACGGCGAAGCCCGCCTCGGCCAGGGCACGGCCGATGCGGACGCCGTTCTCGTAATCGGCCGAGCCCTCGGCCATCCGGGCGGAACCGAAGACGCTGACCGCGCTGCCGAGTTCGGCGAGCGCGCCGAAGCCCTCGACGAACTCCGACTGGATGCGCATCACGCGCCACGGGTCGCCGTGGACCCAGTCCGAGGGTCCACGGGTGTCCAGCAGCCGCTGGTCGGTCGTGGACTTCTGCACCTGGCCCCGGCGCCGCAGGACGGGACCGGTGTGGCGCTCGGGCCAGCCGCGCCCCGTGGGGCTGCCCTCCGCCGCGGCTGTCTCGGCGGCCGACGCCTCCTCCGCGTCACTGTCCATGTCGCGCTCCTTTCGCTGCCGTCCGGTCAGGGTACGACCGCGTCCGGCGGGCGGATCAAGAACGCGCCGCTGAATTGCCCGTTACGAGAGCCAGGCACGCAGCTTCTCCTCGGCCTCCAGGACGGCGGCGACGGCGACGTGCTCCTCGCGGGTGTGGGCGAGCCGGGGGTCACCGGGACCGTAGTTGACCGCGGGGACGCCCAGCGCGGAGAAGCGGGCCACGTCGGTCCAGGCCTCCTTGGGCGCGGGCTCGGTGCCGATGGCCGCGACGAAGGCGGCCGCCGCCGGGTGGGACAGGCCCGGCAGGGCACCGGGGGCGCTGTCGGTGAGCCGCACCTCGTAGCCCTCGAAGACCTCACGGACGTGGTCGAAGGCCTCGGCCTCGGAACGGTCGGGGGCGAAGCGGAAGTTGACGATCACCGCACAGGAGTCGGGGATCACGTTGCCGGCGTGACCGCCCTCGATCATGACCGCGTTGAGCCCCTCGCGGTAGACGAGGCCGTCGACGGCCGCCTGCCGCGGCGCGTAGGCGGCGAGCCGGGCCAGCACGGGCGCGGCCTTGTGGATGGCGTTCTCGCCCAGCCAGCTGCGCGCGGAGTGGGCGCGGCGGCCGGTGGTCTCCACGCGCACCCGCAGGGTGCCCTGGCAGCCGCCCTCGACCTTGGCGTCGGTGGGCTCGAGGAGGACGGCGAAGTCGCCGGCGAGCCATTCCGGGTGGTTCTCGGCGAGCCGCTTGAGGCCGTTGTGCTCCGCCGCGATCTCCTCGGCGTCGTAGAAGACGAAGGTCAGGTCGCGGTTGGGTGCGGTGAGGGTGGCGGCGAGCCGCAGCTGGACGGCGACCCCGGACTTCATGTCGGAGGTGCCGCAGCCCCACAGGACGCCGTCCTCGTCGAGGCGGGACGGCACGTTCTCGGCGATCGGCACGGTGTCCAGGTGCCCGGCGAGCACGACCCGCTCGGCCCGGCCGAGCCGCGTGCGGGCGACGACGGCGTCCCCGTCCCGGTCCACCGTCAGGTGCGGCAGGGCGCGCAGGGCACTCTCCACGGCGTCCGCCAGCGGTTTCTCGGCGAGGCTGACGGAGGGGATGTCGACGAGCTGCGCCGTCACGGCGGCGGCGTCCTGGCTGAGATCGAGCACGGGCCGTTCCATGCCGCCGACCCTACCGGGGGGGGCGGGTCGGGGCCCCGGCACAGCGGGCTTCGGTACGGTGTGCGCGTGCCGAAGCCACCGTCGACCTCGACACCCGCCGCACGCGCCCCCCGCAGGCGGGGGCGCGCTGCCCGTCTGGTCACCGCGGGCCTGGTCCTGCTGGGGGTCGCGGGCTACGCCGCCTACCACCTGGCCGGTGTCGGGGGCGGTCCGCGCCATCCGGCGTGCACGGTCACCACGCAGGCGGGCAGCCTCACCCTGGAGCCCCAGCAGGCGGCGAACGCCTCGACGATCGCCGCGGTGGCGACCTCGCGCGGGCTGCCGGAGCGGGCGGTGACGATAGCGCTGGCCACCTCCATGCAGGAGTCGGCGCTGCGCAATCTCGACCACGGCGACCGCGACTCGGTCGGCCTGTTCCAGCAGCGCCCTTCGCAGGGCTGGGGCACGGCGGCGCAGATCATGGACCCGGTCTACGCCTCCAACGAATTCTTCGACGGCCTGGTGAAGATCCACGGCTATTCCCGGCTCCCCCTCACGGTGGCCGCCCAGAAAGTGCAGAAGAGCGGCTTCCCGCAGGCGTACGCCAAGCACGAGGCGGACGCCGCGCTGCTGGCCGGGGCGCTCACCGGCCGCCACGCCGGGGCGCTGACCTGTGTCACCCCGGTCGCCGCGGGGAGGACGGTCTCCGGGGGCGACCCGGCGAAGGTGCGGCAGCGGCTGGTGCGGGAGTTCGGGGCCGATGTGGCGCCGCGGACCACCGAGACGCCCGCGGACCCGGAGGACGATGCCGCGCGGGACGAGGCCGCGCAGGACGCCAAGAACGGTGCGCGGGGCGGGGGTCCGGCCCGGCGCACGGTGTCCGTTCCGTCGGCCCCGTCGGGGAACCAGGCGCACGGCGACGAGAGCCGGCGGGGCTGGGAGCTGGCCCAGTGGGCGGTGGCGCACGCTCATGAACTGAAGGTGGAGAAGGTGTCCTTCGGGAACCGCCAGTGGTCGGCGGAGACCTCCGACCGGGGCTGGACCGAGTCGCATTCCGGTGCCGCGCACACGACCGAGGGCGACGTCAGGATCACCGTCGCGCAATAGTACGGGCATTCACCCCCAGGCGGGTGATTGATACGCCAAAACCATCAGATGTGAATCCCCTCGTTCGGGGGTGCGAAAAAAGCTTCTGATCAAGGGCTGTGACGTTTCCGCGACACTTACCGCTCCGCCCGAATTGATCCGCTTTACCGCCCCGGGAATCCCATCGCATTACCAACTCTTTACTCTTGGCGGCCGCAACCTTCGGCCCCCTTCACGCGGTAGTCACGACGTCCGCCCCGCGGACATGTCACGTCGAAACCGTCGTCTCTCCGTCAAAGGAGCACCATGTCTCTCCCCCTCGCGCGTCGGATCGCCCGGGCCGCTCTGCTGGTCGGCGCGGCCGCGGCTCCCCTCATCGGTGCCGGTGCCGCGTCCGCCGCCGCGCTGCCGCAGGTCGGCGACCTGGGTGGGCTGACCAACGTGGACAAGGCCCCCGAGCTCACCGGCACCGTGAACGGTGTGGCCAAGAAGTCCGGTGCCGTGAAGACCGTGCAGGAGGCGCTGCCCGCGACGACAGAGACGGTCGGCGGCCTGGCCAAGAGCGCACAGCCGACCGTCAAGGGCACGGCGACGCAGGCCGCCACGACAGTCGGCGGCGCCGCCCAGGAGCTCGGGAAGACCGCCAAGGGCGGGCTGCCGGGCGGCCTCCCCTCCACCGGCCAACTGCCCCTCCAGGGGCTCCCCATCGGCGGCTGACCCCCCACAGCCGCACCGAAAGGGCCCGGGGAGCGGTGCTCCCCGGGCCCTTTGCGCCGTCGTGTGCGCCGTCGTGGTGCCGCGGGCTCAGGAGGACAGCCGGCGCACCGCCGCCGCGACCCGCTCGTCAGTGGCCGTGAAGGCGACCCGTACGTACCGCTCCCCCGCCGCACCGTAGAAGTCGCCGGGCGCCACGAGGATGCCGTGCTTGGACAGGTCCGCCACCGTGTCCCAGCAGGACTCGTCGCGCGTGGCCCACAGGTACAGGCTCGCCTCGCTGTGCTCCACGCGGAAGCCGGCGGTCTCGAAGGCCTCCCGCAGCGCCGCCCGCCGCCGCGCGTAGCGCTCGCGCTGCCGGGCCACATGGGCGTCGTCCCCGAGCGCGGCGACCGTGGCGGCCTGCACCGGGGCGGGCGTCATCATGCCGCCGTGCTTGCGGATCTGCAGCAGCTCGCCCAGCACGGCCGGGTCGCCCAGGAGGAAGGCCGAGCGGTAGCCGGCCAGGTTGGAGCGCTTGGACAGGGAGTGGACGGCCACGATGCCCTCGTAGGAGCCGCCGCAGACGTCCGGGTGCAGCACCGAGACCGGGTCGGCGTCCCAGCCCAGCTCCAGGTAGCACTCGTCGCTGAACACCAGCACGCCGTGCTCGCGAGCCCAGGCGACCGCACGGGTCAGCTCGTCCTTGGACAGCACCCGACCGGTGGGGTTGGAGGGGCTGTTGAGCCACAGGAGCCGCAGTCCGGCCGGGTCGGGCTCGGTCGGTTCGTCGTAGACGACCGCCTCGGCGCCCGCCAGCCGCGCCCCGACCTCGTACGTCGGGTAGGCGAGCCGCGGGTACGCCACCTTGTCGCCCGCGCCGAGGCCCAGTTGGGTCGGCAGCCAGGCGACCAACTCCTTGGAGCCGACCACCGGCAGCACGTGCGCGTCGGTCAGCCCGGCGGCGCCCAGCCGGCGCCCGGCCCAGCCGGTGATGGCGGCGCGCAGCTCGGGCGTCCCCCACACGGTCGGGTACCCGGGGCTGTCCGCGGCACCGGCCAGGGCCCGCTGCACGATGTGCGGGACGGGGTCGACCGGGGTGCCGACCGACAGGTCGACGATGCCGCCGGGATGGGCGGCCGCCGTGGCCTTGTACGGTTCGAGCCGGTCCCACGGGAAGACGGGGAGTCTGGACGAGACTGGCTGCGCCACGGTGGTGCTCACTTTCCGTTCCTCGCAGGCACGCGGCCTGCCACTGCCTCAAACACGGCGGTCCCGCACGGCGATGTGCCGTACGGGACCGCCCGGCAACTGTCGGGTCACTCGCCCTGCGGCGGCAGGGCGGCGATGAAGGGGTGGTCGCGCTCGATCAGCCCGAGCTTGGAGGCACCACCGGGCGAGCCGAGCTCGTCGAAGAACTCGACGTTCGCCTTGTAGTAGTCCTTCCACTCCTCCGGGGTGTCGTCCTCGTAGAAGATGGCCTCCACCGGGCAGACCGGCTCACAGGCTCCGCAGTCGACGCATTCGTCCGGGTGGATGTACAAGGACCGCTGGCCCTCGTAGATGCAGTCGACGGGGCACTCCTCGATGCACGCCTTGTCCTTGACGTCGACACAAGGCTGCGCGATGACGTAGGTCACGCTGTCGTTCCTCCTCGATAGGGCTGTCTCGCGCGGGAGCGCGGCGTCGTAGATGCCCGCCCCTAGTATCTCCGTTCTTGGGCAGCAGACGAACAGGAGGGGCGGTCATGAGCATGGATTTCACCGCCGGAGGCCGGCTCGAGGTGCGCATAACCCCTTCTGACGTGGGCAAACGCGTCTCGGTACGGAGAGTCGCGGAGATCGTCGAGGGACGGCCGGTGTTCGCCGACGCCGTCGGGATTCTCACATCGTGGGACGAAGGGGTGCTTGTCGTCACCCGTAGGGACGGGGAAACCGTCCGCATCGCGGAATCGTCCCTGGTGGCAGGCAAGATCGTGCCCGACGCACCGGCGCGCCGCGGGGCCCGGGCGCCCCGCGCGACGGCCCGGGAACTGCAGGAATCGGCCTCCCGCTGCTGGCCCGCGCAGGAGACCGCCCGGCTGGGTGCGTGGACGCTCCGCGCGGCCGGCGGCTTCACCCGGCGCGCCAACTCCGTGCTGCCGCTCGGCGATCCTGGCGTACCCCTGACGGAGGCCGTCGCACGGATCGCCCGCTGGTACGGCGACCGCGGACTGCCGCCGTATGTGCAGGTCACCACGGGCGCGGAGGACTCCGACGAGACGCTGGCGGAGGCGCTGGGCGGCCTCGGCTGGACGGCGGAGGGCCACGCCCTGCTGCGCACGGCCGCGCTGGCGCCGATCGCCGACCTGCCGGGCGCCGAGGCCGTGCACCTGTCCCGGGAGGCCGACGCGGCCTGGCTCGCCCGCTACCACCGCACGGGTGACCTGGGCGACGCGGCGCTGAAGGTGCTGGGCGGTGGTCCCTCCGTGTGGTTCGCCACGGTGCCGGCGGAGGGCGACCCCGCCGCCGGGCCGGCGGCGATCGGTCGCTGCGTCGTCGACGGCCGGTTCGCCTCCTTCGGTGCCGTCGAGGTGGCCCCGGACCAGCGGCGGCGCGGGCTGGCCCGGGCCGTGATGGCCGCGCTCGCCCGCAAGGCGCTGGACGAGGGCGCCTCCGGCGCGTACCTGCAGGTCGAGACCGACAACGAGGGCGCACGCGCCCTCTACGACCGGATGGGCTTCACCACCCACCACGCCTACCACTACCGGCGCGGCCCGCTGCCCGCGGGAGGGTGAGAAGCCCGGTATGGACGACGCCATCAGGCAGCGCTTCACCGAGGCCGCCCGCGAGCCGCGCCCCGACCTCGCGGAGCTGTGCCTGCTCATCGGGGCCGTGGCCGACCCGTCCCTCGACGAGGCCGGGACGGACGCGGCGCAGATGGAACTCGACCGCCTCGCCGGGCTCCTGCCGTACGGTCTCACCGCACCCGCCGACTGGGCCGACGCCGCCGCGGAACTGCTCGGCGGCCGCTGCGGTTTCGGCGGCTCCCCCGCCGACTACCAGCGGCTGGAGTCCTCGCTGCTGCACGAGGTGCTGCGGCGGCGGCGCGGGCTCCCGATCCTGCTGTCGGTGGTCTGGATGGAGGTCGTCCGGCGGGCCGGCGGACCGGTCCACGGGGTCGCCCTCCCCGGGCACTTCATCGTGGGCTTCGGCGACCCCGCGGGCGCCTTCGTGCCGGCCGACCCCTTCAACGGCGGCCGGCGGCTCGGCGAGGAGGACGTGCGGCTGCTGGTGGCGGGCGCGACGGGGACCGCGCCGTCCCCGGCGATGATGGAGCCCGCGGATCCGCTCGACATCGTGCTGCGCGTGCTCAACAACATTCGCGCCTGGGCCTCGGCGCGGCCCGAGCACCTGGGCACGCAGCTGTGGGCGGTGGAGCTGGCGCTGCTGCTGCCCCACCATCCGGCGCGGTTGCGCTTCGAGCACGCGCAGTTGCTGGTACGCAAGGGGGACTTCGCGCGGGGCGCGGCGGAGATGGAGGCGTACGCGGACGTGCTCGCGGAGGCGGAACCGGACGCCGCGACGGCCATGCGCCGGCAGGCGCGGGCCGCCCGCGCGCTCCTCAACTGACGGGGTTCGGGTCGGGTGAGTGGCGGTTGACGGGTGCGGGTTCGTCTCACGCCCTTCGGACGCAAAGCGGCGGGCTGCGGACGGGAGGGTGCGGGCGGGGCCGGTCGGCGGTCAGCAGGTCGGTTCGTGCCGGGGTTCAAGCTCCGGAGCGGGTGGGCTTGATGGTGGGCCGGGGTCTCGTTGCCGTCCGCGGGTGCAGATGCCCGCTTCCACGCCTTCGGTGGGTGGTGGCGCGCCCGCCGTGACCTGCGTCTGCGGGTGCTTCGAGGTGCTGTTGAGCCGTCGGCGGGAGATCGGGCTCTGCTTCGCTGACATCGACGGCGAAACAGGGCCCGATGTCGGGGAAGCACCCGCAGACGCTGGTTACGGCGGTCGCGCCACCCACGAACGGTGGGCGTGGCAACCACTCATCTGCACCCGCGGACGGCAACGAGACCGGCACCACCGGAAGCGCGAACCGCCCCGGAACCCGAACCCCGGCCCTGAAGCGGGCCGCACCGCGACGAGGAGGGCCGCCGCACTCTCCCCCGCCGCAGCCCGCGTCTTTGCGCCCGCAGGGCGCGAGACGGCGGGAGACGCTGACCGCCTAGAGCCAGCCGCGTTCCAGGGCGATGCGCACCGCCTCGGCGCGGTTGCGGGCGGCGGTCTTCTGGATCGCGGTGGAGAGGTAGTTGCGGACGGTCCCCTCGGAGAGGTGGAGGCGGCGGGCGATGTCCGCGTTGAGGGAACCGTCGGCCGCCGCGCGCAGGACGTCGCGCTCGCGCGGGGTGAGGGGGTCGGCCCCCTCCGACAGCGCGGCCGCCGCGAGCACCGGGTCGATCACCTTCTCCCCCCGCAGCACCCTGCGTACCGCCTCCGCGAGTTGCCCCGCGGGCGCGTCCTTGACCAGGAACGCGTCGGCGCCCGCCTCCATCGCCCGGCGCAGGTACCCGGGCCGGCCGAACGTGGTGACGATGACCACCCGCACCTGCGGCAGTGCCGCCCGTACGGCGGCCGCCGCGTCGAGGCCGGTCATCGCGCCGGGCATCTCGATGTCGAGCAGCGCGACCTGCGCCCCGGCGTCGCGGGCCGCGCCGACGACGTCCTCGCCGCGGGCGACCTGGGCGACCACCTCGATGTCCCCCTCAAGTCCCAGCAGCGCGGCCAGGGCCTCGCGCACCATCGACTGGTCCTCCGCCAGCAGCACCCGGATCATGGCCGTGAGCGTAGTCGGCCGGGACGACGGCGCGGAGGGTGAAGCCGCCGTCCGCGACGGTCTCCAGGCGGCCGCCGGCGAGCAGCAGGCGCTCCCCCAGGCCGGTCAGGCCGTTGCCGCGGCGTGTGCCGCCGGCTCCGGGGCCCCGGCCGTCGTCGGCGACGGTGAGCCGTACCGTGCCCTCGTCCTCGTCGACCGTGACCGCGCACCGGGAGGCACCGCTGTGCCGTACGACGTTGGTGACGGCCTCGCGCAGGGCCCAGGCCAGCGCTGCCTCGGCCTCCGGCGTGAGCGGGGCGGTCACCGTCCCGGGCAGCCGGGCGCGGATGCCGGCGGCCTGCAGGACGCCTCGGGCGCCGGCGAGCTCGGCGGCGAGGGTGCGCCTACGGTAGCCGCTGACGGCCTCGCGGACGTCCACCAGGGCCTGCCTGCTGACCCGCTCGATGTCGGCGACCTGCGCGGCGGCGTCCTCGGGGCGGCCGGGGAGCATGCGTCCGGCCAGTTCGCTCTTGAGGGTGATCAGCGACAGCGAGTGGCCGAGCAGGTCGTGCAGGTCGCGGGCGAGCCGCAGCCGCTCCTCCGTGGCCGCGAGCTGGGCGACGGCCGCCCGGGCCTCGCGCAGCTCGCGGGTGGTCCGCACCAGCTGGCGCACGCCCATCATGGCGTAGCCGCCGAGCAGGCACGGCACGAGCAGCGAGAGCACCAGGTCCCGGGCCGCCCCGGTGAGCCCGGCGACGGCCGCGAGCACCGCGGTGACCAGCGGGATCGCCCAGCGGGCTTGGCGGCCGGGCAGCACCGCCCCGCAGCCGACGGCGAGGTAGACGAACAGCACGAGGAAGGCCTCGCCCAGGGTGAACGTCATCAGCAGGGCCAGCGCGCCGAGCAGCAGGAGCTGCCCGTACACCCAGCGCGGCTGGTGTTCGGCGTTCGTCCGCAGGAAGACGATGCCCAGGTAGGCGGCGACGAAGGCGGTGAGCCCGAGCCAGCCCAGCACGGTCGCGGTCAGGCCGTGCCCGCCCTCGGCGAGGTCGCTGACCGGGGCGCCGAGGTAGAGCATCCACATGGCCACCCAGACCAGCTTGACGACTGCCTGACGGCGGTTCTCCGGGGCCCTGCCGATCGCCGGGGCGTCCCGGGGCTCGGCGGACTCCCGCTGCTGCGTCGTTCCGGCGGGCACGGTCCTTCTCCTCTCAGGCCTTCGCGGTGTCCTTGCGGTACATCCAAGCGGCTGTCCCAGCGAACACCAGCCCGTACACGACCAGCACCGCGACGTCCCCGGCGTGCGGGGCGCGGCCGGACTCGACGGCCTGGCCGAGCGCCGCGTACGGCCGGGACGGGAGCAGCTCCGCGATGTCGCGCAGCCAGCCGGGGAAGGAGTCGAAGGGCACCCACAGACCGCCGAGCAGGGCGAGCCCGAAGTAGGCGATCATCGCGACGGGGCGGGCGGTCTCCGCCGAGGCGACGTAGCCGATGGCCACGCCCAGCGCCGCGAAGACGAAGCTCCCCGCCCAGCTGGTCAGGAGCACCCCGGCCCACTGCCAGGCGGCCATCCGCACGCCCTTCACGGCGCCGCCGGCGAGCAGCACGAGCACGATCGAGGGCAGGCTGACGGTGGCGGCCGCGGCGACCTTGGCCAGGACGTAGCCCCGCCCGGGAAGGGCGGTGAGCCGCAACTGGCGCACCCAGCCCTTGTCGCGCTCCCGCGCGATCCGCTCGGAGTTGCCCATGAGCACGGCGGTCATGGCGCCGAAGGCGCACATCGCGACCATGTAGTACGGCACCATCGCGGCCTTCTGGCCGGCCGTCAGGATCATGAAGAGCAGCACCGGGTACAGCACCGAGAAGAACATGAACTTGCGGTTGCGCAGGACGCGCAGGATCTCCAGCCGGGCCAGCGTCCTCATCGCGCCGCCACCTCCTTCTCGGACGACTCCGTGATGGCCAGGAAGGCCTGCTCCAGGCCGAGCCCGGCGACCTCCAAATGCCGGGGGTAGAGCCCGGCGGCGTAGACGGCGTGCACCGTCGCGTCGGCGTCCGTGGAGCGGATGCGCACCGTGCGGCCGGTGATCTCCACGTCCGTGACCCGCGGCAGCGCCCGCAGGGAGGACTCCTGCGGCGGGGTGTCCAGGTCGAAGACGATACGCCGGACCCCGGCCCGCGCCTTGATCTCGGCGGCGGTGCCGTCGGCCACCAGCCGGCCGCCCTGCAGGACGAGCACCCGGTCGGCGACGGCGTCCGCCTCCTCCAGGTAGTGGGTCGCGAAGAGCACCGTGCGGCCCTGCTTCACCTGGCCGCGCATGGCCTCCCAGAAGGCCTGCCGGGCGGAGACGTCCATGCCGGTGGTGGGCTCGTCGAGGATCAGCAGGTCGCTCGCGCCGGCCGTGGCCAGGGCGAAGCGCACGCGCTGCTCCTGGCCGCCGGAGAGCTTGTCGACCTTGCGGTCGGCGATGGACTCCAGTCCGGCGGCCGCCATCACCTCGGCGACGGGGTGGGCGCGCGGGTGCAGGTCGCAGGCGAGCCGTACGAGCTCGCGCACGGTGACCTCCTCCATGAGGCCGCCGCTCTGCAGCACGGCGCCGACCCGGCCCTCGGCGATCGCCCGGCGCGGGGTGGTGCCGAAGACCTCGACGGTGCCGGAGTCGGGGACGCGCAGCCCCAGGAGCAGGTCGAGGGTGGTCGACTTGCCGGCGCCGTTCGGGCCCAGCAGGGCGACGGTCTCACCGGGGTGGAGGGTCAGGCTCAGGTCGTCGACGGCCCGGACCTGACCGAAGCTCTTGCTCACGTGCGTGAACACTGTTGCGGTCATGACGAAAGCCTCGCCGACGGCGGTATCCGGGCGGCAGTGCCCGGCGTCCTGTCCCGCGGGTGACAGATGTCATGGGTGTGGCCCCGGTACGGGTACCGGGGCCACAGCCGTCACACGTGGAACGGGCGACCGAGGGTCAGGAGGTGCCCTCGATGGTCACGGTCTTCTTGGCGGCGTCGGAGGTCTGCAGCGCGGGCAGCATCGCGGAGGCGACGTCCTCCGGGGTGACGGCGGTCTTGCTGCCGTCGCCGCGCTCGACCAGCACCCCGTCGAAGGCACCGCCGTACAGGCCCTGGAGCACCTTGCGGTCGATGTACGGGGTCAGGTTGCCGTCCTGGTCCGGAACCATCGTGAGGATCTGCGACAGCGACTTCTGCGGGCTGAACGGGATCTCCGCGGCGCCCGCGCGGACGGTGACGAAGCCGGACATGGCCGTCTTCCCGAAGCCGTCGACGGCCTTGTCGAGCTCCTCCTGCGTCACCTTGGGCTGGACGGTGGTGGCCTTCAGGCTCACGGTGCCCGGCTTGCCGGTGGCGACCTGCGTGGAGTACGCGCTGATGACCACGTCGACCGAGGCGCCCGCGTCCACGCCCTGGTGGGGCTTGCCGGGGACGGCGACGGCTTTGCCGTTCACGAACTTGACCATGCCCTCGGAGCCGGAGCCGCCCAGCCCCTGGGAGAGCTTCTCCAACTGGGCGCGGAGCTTCTCGTTGTCCGTGGTCAGCACGGGGTCGGCCGCACGCGAGACGCCGAACAGCGAGCCGATGACGGTGACCGGGTTGTAGTCGCGGTGCGCCACGTTGGCGACGGTCGCGTCGGTGTCGAAGACGAGACCGGCGGCCGCCGGCTTGAGCGCCTTGCGCTCGTCGCCGATGGTGACGGTGATCGGCGCGTTCTTGCGGGAGCCGAGCGCCTGGTCGAGGAGCGCGACGGCCTGGTCCTTGGACTTGCCGCCGATCCCGACACCGTAGACGGTCGTGCCGGCCGGCACGTCGGAGTGGTCCATCAGCAGTCCGGCGCCGTAGGCGATGCCGAGCACGCCGAGCACGCCGACGCCCACCAGTATGAGCTTGGAGCGGCCCTTGGCCTTGGGCTCCGCCGCGCTCTGGCGGGCGGGGGGCGCCGCCGGCTCGTCCTGCTCGAAGCGGTACATCTCGCCGCCGGCCGGGGCTGGCCGGTTGACCGAGGGCCCCGCGGGGGGAACCGCCGGGATGCCGCTGACGACGGTGTCCCCGGACAGCCGCTCGGACGCGGAGGGCGGGAACGGGGTCGGGTACGGGGAACGGCCGGCCGCGGGCCCCGCCGGGGGCACGCGCATCTCACCGGTGACCGGGCCCGCGGTGGGCCCGGACGGCGGCTGCTGCTGCTGCCCAGGGAAGGGCAGACCGGCTCCGGGACCCGCGGGTCCCGCGCCGGGACCGCCGGGGAACGGGCGCTGCGGCGGAGCGGGGCGCCCCGGTCCGGCCGGACCGCCGGGACCGCCGGGGCCACCGGGACCCACCGGACCGCCGGGACCCACCGGACCGCCGGGACCACCAGGACCACCAGGACCGCCCGGCGCCACGGGACCGCCGGGGCCGGCCGGGCCGACCGCGCCGTCGTTCAGGTACGGGATGCCACCGCGCCGGGGCAGGCCGGGGGCGGCACCCGGTCCGGGGACCGGACCGCGCTCCGGGGGACCGGGCTGGGCGGGGATGTCGCCGCGCTGGACCGGCTGGGTGAGCTCGGGGGCGGAGAACTCCTGGGTCACCTCGGGGGTGGCCGGCGAGGCCTTCCGCGGCGCGAACCAGTCGCTCGTCGGCTTCTCGCCCCGCGGCGCGGGAGCCGGCTCCGCGGCGGGCTCGGGCGCGGGCGCCGGGGCGCCCTGACCGGCCCCGGTGCCGCCGCCGGCGTTCCAGCCGGCGGGCGGGGCCGCCTCGGCCGCGGGGGCGGCCGGTGCGGACCCGCCGGGCGCCTCGCCCTCCGTGCCGCCCTCGACGGGCGTGCGGACGACGACCGGCGGGATCGGCCGGGACCCGGGGATGTTGATGCGCACCCGGGTGGTCAGTGTGGTCTCGGTCTTGGTCTCCTCCGCTGCGGGAGCATCGGCGGGCTCCCCGTTCGCAG
The DNA here is from genome assembly GCF_033792735.1 of Streptomyces sp. PA03-3a. NCBI lineage: Bacteria > Bacillati > Actinomycetota > Actinomycetes > Kitasatosporales > Streptomycetaceae > Streptomyces > Streptomyces sp. PA03-3a. The sequence goes on along the minus strand of NZ_JARAVM010000036.1, from coordinate 64,832 downwards.
CACCCTCGCGCGGGCCCTCCTGCGGATGCAGCGACGGAAACGGTCGGGTTCCGTACGGCGGGGTACCCGACGGGTACGCGGCTCCGCCCCGGCCCTGGGGGCCGGGGGACGGACGATCAGTTTCACGACTCAAAGCAGGCTCTCCCGGTTCGCTTCGCCACCCGTCACGGCCTTTCCGCGGGCGGCCCGGCGGCGCGCACCACCATACTGGGCACCGCGTCGGAGCCGCCTGCCCGCCGGATGGAGACCGCCCTGATCAAAGGGGTTTATACGACGTCGGCCGCCAAAACGGACGACGTTTGCTCCGTAACGGACGCAACGTGGCGCCTATGGTGCCTCAAGTGATCCACCAGCGGGAGGACGGGGTTGCACAAGCGTGGCCGACATCACGCCCGCCATCGCTCCGCCCAACAGGTAGACGTACGGGCTGATTCCGTTGGCGAACAGGAAATCGCCCTCCGGGCGGGCGGAACTGAGCAGCATCACGGTGATCAGCCACACCGCCGCCGGCACCACTGCGCCCAGCCGCGTGCCGGTGAGCCTGGCACCGCCGTGGAAGAGCGCCGCGCTCCCGGCGAGCGCGAGCAGCAACCCGCCCGGGAACCAGGCGGCCTGCACCAGCGACCCCGCGACGCCGACCAGGGCGCCCAGGATTGCGAGCACGGGGTAGGCGGCGCGCCTCATGCCCCGGTCCCCGCGAACAGGTCGTCCTCCAGGTCCCCGGCCGGCTCGGGGGCGCCCTTGACCAGGCGGTAGAACTCGGCGCCGAACAGGGGCTGTCCGAGGTCGTTGGAGAGCGCGAAGAACGGGCCGTCGACCGCGATCTGGGTCACATGGGCCTTCATCGCCGCGGCCTTGCGCTCGGCGTAGCGGGCCTCCACGTCGATGGCGGCCGTCACCTGGTCGTCGTCGACCAGGCCCGGGACGTCGTCGGCGGTCGCGATGCCCTCGAAGGGGATCTGCCCGCCGGCCGCGTGCAGCCGGGCGAAGCCCTCCTCGACCACGCTGCGCGGGACGCAGTTCCAGTAGACCTTGGCGATGGAGTGCGGGTCGCCGAGGTCGCGCCGGTAGGCCGGCTCCGCGGCCAGCTCCGCGGCGCGCATGGCGACCCGGTGCGCCTTGATGTGGTCGGGATGCCCGTAGCCGCCGTCGGGGTCGTAGGCGACCAGGACCTGCGGACGGACCTCGCGGATCACCTCCACGAGGTAGGAGGCCGCGAGGTCGAGGTCCGCCTGCCAGAAGCTGTCGGGCCGGTCGTTCTGCGGCACGCCCATCATCCCGGAGTCCCGAAAGCGGCCGGGGCCGCCCAGGAAACGGTGGTCGGTGACGCCGAGCTGGACCATGGCGTCGGCGAGTTCGCCGGTCCGGTGCGCGCCGAGGGTGTCGTCGCGACCGGGCGCCAGGTGTGCCAGCTCGGGCGGGATGACCTCGCCCTCCTCACCGAGTGTGCACGTCACCAGGGTGACGTGCGCGCCCTCGGCGGCGTACTTGGCCATGGTGGCGCCGTTGTTGATCGACTCGTCGTCGGGATGCGCGTGGACGAGCAGCAGTCGCCGGGCGGGCAGTGCGGTCATGAGGAGAGCCTAGGGCAGGCCCTGGGGCTTTCCCGGAGTGAGCCACGGGCTCAGAACTTGAAGTCCCCGATCATGCCCGCGACATTGCTGGTGAGGTCCCGGATCGTCGGCGCGATGGAGGAACTCGCGAGGTAGAACCCGAGCAGTACGCAGACAACCGCGTGCCCCGCCTTCAAACCGGCCTTCCTGACCAGCAGGAAGACGACGATCAGCAGCAGCAGCACCGCCGAAATCGAAAGTGCCACAGCGGCTCACCTCCAGGGCCTCGTGGTCCGACAGCAGTTGCCAACCGTTTGTTACCCACTCTCGGCAGTGGATCATAACTTTGTGGCGCACCGCATAGCTCGTCGCACGGGAGCACACGGGGGCGCATGGCCGGATCTCGCGGTTGGCGTGCGCGGGGCTCACCGGCGGGCGGGTGACACACTCCCCCCATGACGCAAGCGCTCTCGTTCCCGCGGCAGTACGCCCGCACGCAGCGGTTCTCGCTCGGCGCCCCGCGCGCCTTCACCGTGTCGCCGGACGGCGACCGGGTCGTCTTCCTGCGCTCCCGTTCCGGTACCGACCGCTCGCACCTGCTCTGGGTGCTGGACCCGGAGTCCGGCGCCGAGCGGGTCGCGGCGGACCCCGCGGTGCTGCTGTCCGGCGCGGCGGAGGAGCTGTCGCCGCAGGAGCGGGCGCGCCGGGAGCGCAGCCGGGAGGGCTCGGCCGGGATCGTCGGCTACGCGACCGACGACGCGGTGGAACTGGCCGCGTTCGCCTTGTCCGGCCGGCTGTTCACGGCGGAGCTGCGGGCGGGCACCGCCCGGGAGATCGCCGTGCCGGGCCCGGTGGTGGACCCTCGTCCGTCGCCGGACGGCCGCCTGGTGGCCTACGTGGCGGACGGCGCGCTGCGGGTGGTGGCCGCCGACGGCGGCGGGGACCGTGTGCTGGCCGCGCCGGGGGGACCGGACGTCACCTACGGCCTGGCCGAGTTCATCGCCGCCGAGGAGATGTCCCGCAGCCGCGGCTACTGGTGGTCCCCGGACGGCACCCGCGTACTGGCGGCCCGGGTGGACGCGTCGCCGGTACGCCGCTGGTGGATCGCCGACCCCGCGAACCCCGGGCAGGCACCGGCCGAGGTGGCCTACCCGGCGGCGGGCACGCCGAACGCCGAGGTCACGCTGGTGCTGCTGACCCTGGACGGCACGGCCACCGCGGTGGAGTGGGACCGCGAGCGCTACCCGTACCTGGCACAGGTGCACTGGTCGGCGGCGGGTCCGCCGCTGCTGCTCGTCCAGACCCGCGACCAGCGCGAGCAGCTGTACCTGGCGGTGGACACCGCCACCGGAGACACCCGGGAGGTGCACCGGGACCGCGACGGAATCTGGCTTGATCTTTTCGCCGGGGTGCCCGCGTGGATGTCCGGCGAGCGCCTGGTCCGGATCTCCGACGAGAACGGCTCGCGGTCGCTGTTCGTCGGCGAACAGCCTTGGACAGGGCCGGAGTTGCACGTACGTGCGATGCTCGGAAGGGATGGCGACGGCATCCTGCTGTCGGCCTCCGCGGGGCACGGGGCCCAGGACCCGGAGATCGGCGAGATCCATGTGTACCGGGCCGACGGGGGGCCGGGCGGACCGGTCCGGCTGAGCGATGGACCGGGCGTGCACTCCGCGGTGCGCGCCGGGGCCGTCACGGTGCTGTCGTCCGCGTCGCTGGAGTCGGCGGCTACGGCCGTGCGGGTGCTGCGGGACGGCGAGCGGGTGGCGGAGATCGCCTCCCACTCCGAGACCCCGGTCCTCACCGCGCGCCCGGCGCTGGTCAGCGCCGGCGAGCGCGGCATCCCGGCGGCGGTGCTGCTCCCCTCGGGGCACCGGGAGGGCGACGGGCCGCTGCCGGTGCTGATGGACCCGTACGGCGGGCCGCACGGCCAGATGGTGGTGAGCGCGCAGCGCGGCTATCTGCAGGCGCAGTGGCTGGCCGACCAGGGCTTCGCGGTGGTCGTCGCGGACGGCCGGGGCACCCCCGGGCACTCCCCCGCCTGGGAGAAGGCGATCGCCGGCGACTTCGCGGGCGTCACGCTCGACGACCAGGTCCACGCGCTGCACGCGCTGGCCGGCCACTACCCCCTGGACCTCGACCGGGTGGGCATCCGCGGCTGGTCCTACGGCGGCTACCTGGCGGCGCTCGCGGTGCTGCGCCGCCCGGACGTCTTCCACGCCGCGGTGGCGGGCGCCCCGGTCACCGACTTCCGGCTGTACGACACGCACTACACCGAGCGCTACCTCGGCCACCCCGAGGAGGAGCCGGCGGCGTACGCCGCCAACTCCCTGGTCACCGACGCCGGTCTGAGCGACCCGGCGGACGAGGTCCGGCCGTTGATGATCATCCACGGCCTCGCCGACGACAACGTGGTGGCCGCCCACACCCTGCGGCTGTCCTCCGCGCTGCTGGCCGCCGGCCGCCCGCACGAGGTGCTGCCGCTGTCCGGGGTCACGCACATGACGCCGCAGGAGGAGGTCGCCGAGAACCTGCTCCTGCTCCAGGTCGACTTCCTCAAGCGCGCCCTGGGCGTCTCACGGGGTTAGGGCCGGTCAGGGCCCGCCCTGAGGCGGGTCCTGCAGGTACGCCGCCCGTGCCTCGGAGGCGGGGCCGGGCGGCGGCGACTGCCCGTAGGAGCCGAAGACGGGGAGGACGGCGGTCTGCTCGTACAGCGGCATGGACAGGTTGTCGGCGGCCGCCGGGATCTCCGCCTCCGCGTACGGGTCGCCGCCGGGCACGCCCACCGCGGCCAGGTCCCCGGGGGCGAGCAGCAGCGTCACCACCAGGGCGGCGCCCACCGCGAAGGCGGCGGCGAAGTCGTCGGCGCCCGGGGCGTCGATCCGGGAGGTCCCGATCACCGGGACCGCGGTCACGGTCGCCAGCGCGGCCACGGAGATGCCCAGCGGACGGGCGAACGGGGCCCGCGCGAACGCGGCGAGGCCCGCGGCCGCGGCCAGCCCGGCGGTCGCCCAGACCAGCCACTCGTAGGGCGCCCCCAGTTGGGAGCCGACCAGGTAGCCGCCCTTGGCGGTGCGCCAGAAGAAGCCCGGCGGCAGCGGCGCCTGCGGGTCGGAGCGCCGGGAGAACTCCAGGACGCCGGCGATGAGCGCGACCACCAGCAGCAGCATCCCCGCCAGCACGCCCGCCGCGGGCCGCGGCGGGGCGGGCGCGTCCTCGCCGGTGCGCCGTACGACGAGGAGCAGCACGAGGGCGCCGGCGATCTGCCCGCCCGCGGTCAGCAGCAGCGCCCCCTGCAGTCCGGGCGGCCCGCCGCCCGCGGAGGGGGACAGGAGGTACACCGTGGGGGTGCGCAGCGCGAGGGTGACCACCGCGGCCGCCCCGAGGACCCCGACGCCGCCGGGTTTGAGGGACGCGACCGCTGCGGCCACGTAGAGCCCGAGGAGCAGCAGGTCCACGGTGGAGGTCACCAGCGGCGCCCCGCCGACCGGCACCGCGAGTCCCGCCCACACCCTGACGGCGCCCTCCGCCCGGAACTGCACGAGGTCCTGGCCCAGCCAGACCGCCTCGGCGGCCCCCAGGGCGGCGCAGACCGTTCCTCCGAGCCGATACGCCTGCCGCATGGCCACCTCCTCGGCCTTTCCGGCAGCACTGTCGTTTGGCCTTCGCAGGGGATACGCAGCGGACCGCCCGACCGTTCACCGCGGACGCACGGCGGCCGGCCGGGGTGATGCGTGATCACCCCGGCCGGCCCACGGCACCCGCACGGCCGTACGCTGCTCAGCGTGGCACGTTCGTATATCGGTGATGCGTCGGGCAAGTTGCCTGCGTGTAAAAGAGTTTCATCCTGAATCCTCCGTATTCGCCGAGGGAATGCGGAAGGTGTCAAGCACGCGTTCACGACAGTATCCAAAACCTTGCCCCAAGATACCGGCGATCTTGTCTCTCGATCGCTTCACCCCCTTGACTGGCCGCCAAATCCATTGCCCAATACCGGCTAGCTAGCCACGGGCGTTCACAGGCGCCACCAAAACTCCTTGGTGCGGGGGCAGATGAGCATGTCCAGTCCGAGCACGGCCGCGAAGGAGCCGGAACCCGTTCCGGCAGAGGCGCCCGCCCCTGTCGAGGGCACCGGGAAGCAACCCTCGGAACTCGTCGGGCGCTCCCCCGGTCAGCTTGCCTGGCTGCGCTTCCGGCGCGACCGCACGGGCATGGCCTGCGCCGGCGTCGTCATCTTCTACCTGGTCGTGGCGCTGGCCGCGCCGCTGATCTCCAAGGTGTACGGGAAGAACCCGTACGAGCTGTACGGCCAGGACCTCGGGCTGCTGAACAGCTACGGGATCCCGCTCAAGCCCAACGGCGGCATCGACGGCGACTTCTGGTTCGGGCTCGAACCCCAGCTCGGCCGGGACGTGTTCACCCTGCTGATCTACGGGATCCGCACCTCGCTGGGCATCGCCCTCGCCGTGACCACGGTCTCCGTCGTCGTCGGCGTGCTGATCGGGCTCGTCCAGGGGTATCTCGGCGGGCGCACCGACTACTTCGTGGGCCGGTTCTCGGACCTGATGCTGTCCTTTCCGCAGCAGCTCTTCTTCATCGCCTTCACGCCGGTGATCGTCGCGCTGTTCGTCTCCCCGCGCGACGAGGAGCCGACCTACGTGCGCATCGCGGCACTGGTCATCGTCCAGTTCGTGCTCGGCTGGATGAGCGTGGGCCGGCTGGTCCGGGCCCAGGTGCTGAGCCTGCGCGAACGCGAGTTCATCGAGGCCGCGAGGATCAGCGGCGCCTCGTCGGGGCGGATCATCCGCAAGGAACTGCTGCCCAACATCTGGTCCACGATCCTCGTCCAGTCGACCCTGCTGCTCCCGGTGAACGTCACGGCCGAGGCGGGCCTTTCCTATCTCGGCGTCGGAATCCTGCCGCCCACCCCGGACTGGGGACTGATGTTCCAGCAGGCCGCGGCGTACTACGAATCCGACGTCACGTTCATGTTCTTCCCCGGCATCGCCATGGTGATCTTCGTGGTCGCCTTCAACCTGCTCGGGGACTCGGTCCGGGACGCACTCGATCCCAAGACCGTGCGCTAGGTGTCCAAGCCGCCGCGCCGGGCCCCTGTGGGGGGAGACCGGGCACGTCGGTATCCGCAGTTCGGTTCACTGACAGGCAGGGATCAATGAGAATTCGCAAGGCGCGTCATGCCTCCGCGTTCCTGGCGTTGGGAGCTCTGACGCTGTCCGCCGCGTGCAGCAGCGGTGGCGGCGGGGGGACGGGCACCGGCGGCGGCGAGGGCAAGCAGGCCACCGTGCAGAACTTCGGCATCGGCACGGCCGCCGACTCCAAGGGCCCCGCCCCGGAGGTCCCGGGCGCCGCGAAGGGCGGCACTGCGTACGACCTCGACCAGGCGGGCTTCGACTACCTGGACCCCGGCCAGCAGTACGTCAGCGACCAGCTGTCGGTACAGCTGCTCTACAACCGCTCGCTCACCGGCTACAAGATCGACGCCAAGACCGGGAAGACGATCCTGGTCGGCGACCTCGCCACCGACACCGGCAAGTCCTCCGACGGCGCGAAGACCTGGACCTTCACCCTCAAGGACGGCCTGAAGTTCGAGGACGGCACGCCGGTCACCTCCAAGGACGTCAAGTACGGCGTCGAGCGGCTCTTCGCCGACTACCAGACGCAGGGCCCGCAGTACATCCAGAAGTGGCTCTACGGCGCCGACTACCGCAAGGCGTACACCGGCCCCTACGAGGGCAAGGAGATCCCCGCCGACAAGATCGACACGCCGGACGACAAGACCATCGTCTTCCACTTCCTGGAGGCGCACGCCGACGCGCCTTACGCGGCCGCGATGCCGAACATCTCGCCGGTGCCGAAGGCCAAGGACGACAAGCAGAAGTACAACAACCACCCGGTCGCGACCGGCCCGTACAAGATCGCCAGCTACAAGCCGGGCAAGGAGCTGGTCTTCGAGCGCAACGCCAACTGGGACCCGAAGACCGACCCGATCCGCAACGCCTACCCGGACAGCTGGAACTTCCAGCTCGGCATCGCCGAGCCCGGCCTGACCAACCGGCTCGCGGCCGAGGACGGCAACGACAAGTACGCGGTGAACCTCTCCGGTTCCTCCGACCCGTCGAAGATGCAGACCCTGACGACGGACCCGCAGTACAAGTCGCGGACGGTGAACCAGTACCAGCCGTACGTCGAGGTCATCAACATCAACACCAAGCGGATCACCGACCCGAAGGTCCGCCAGGCGATCATGTACGCCTTCCCGATGACCCAGGTCCAGCAGGCCTTCGGCGGCGGCGCGCAGGGCGAGCTCGGCACCACCCTGCTCAGCCCGACGGTGGCCGGCTGGAAGAAGTACGACCCCTTCGGCAAGCTCGACAAGCCCACCGGTGACATCGAGAAGGCCAAGGAGCTGCTCAAGGAGGCCGGCGGCACCGGCAAGGTCAAGCTCTCCTACGCCTACGCCAACACCCCGCGCTGGCAGAACGTGTCGCTGACCATCGAGAAGGCACTGGAGAAGGCCGGCTTCGACGTCCAGCGCAAGGCCATCGACCCGACCTCGTACTACACGGTCGTCGGCAAGCTCGACACCCCGTACGACCTCTACCGCACCGGCTGGGGCGCGGACTGGCCCAGCGCCTCGACCGTGGTCCCGCCGACCATGGACGGCCGCAACCTCGCCGACGGCACCAACAACTACTCGTTCCTCAACGACGAGCACGTCAACTCCGAGATCGACCGGATCCTGGCGATCACGGACATCAAGAAGCAGAACGACGAGTGGCGGACCCTGTCGGAGTACGTGCTGAAGAACGACACGTCGCAGATCCCGTTCATCTTCGACAAGTACTTCAACATCCACGGCTCGGGCCTCGGCGGCGTCACCTACAACGAGGTCTACGGGACCATCAACCCGAACACGATCTTCGTCAAGCAGTAGCCACAGCGCACCCGCGCCGGTCCCGGCCTCTCCCCGGGCCGGGACCGGCGCCCCGACGGAACCGACGGAGAGCCTGACCCATGCTGCGTTTCCTGGTACGCCGTGTGCTGGGCGCGCTGGTCATCCTGCTGCTGATCAGCGCCATCACGTACTTCCTCTTCTTCTTCCTGCCGTCCGACCCGGCGCTGCTGTCCTGCGGCAAGAACTGCAGCCCGCAGAACGTGGCCCTGATCCGCAAGAACCTCGGCCTGGACCTGCCGATCTGGACCCAGTACTGGCACTTCATGGTCGGCATCTTCGCCGGCCGGGACATGCCCATCGGCCACTGCCCGGCGCCCTGCTTCGGCTACTCCTTCGCCGACCAGCAACTCGTCTGGGACACCATCGCCGACCGCTACCCGACCACGCTGTCGCTGGCGATCGGCGGAGCCGCCGTCTTCCTGTGCGTCGGCGTCGGGCTCGGCCTCGTCTCCGCCTGGCAGCAGGGCAGGGCCTTCGACCGGATCGCCAGCGGCGTCTCGCTGGTCGGCAACTCCGTGCAGATCTACTTCCTCGGCCCGATCGCCATCGGCCTGCTCGCCTCCAGCTGGCACGTGCTGGACCGCGGACACGACCCCGACTGGTCGCACGATCCATGGGGCTCGGTGCAGGGGCTGATCCTGCCCTGCCTGGTGATGTCGGTGATCTTCTGGTCCAACTACAGCCGCCAGACACGCTCGCTGATGGTGGAGCAGATGTCCGAGGACCACATCCGGGCCGCCCGCGCCAAGGGCATGTCCTCCCGGTACGTGTTCCTGCGGTACGCGCTGCGCGGCTCCGCCGCCTCCATCATCACCATCTTCGGCATCGACCTGAGCTCCGTCCTCGGCGGCGCGATCATCACCGAGGTCACCTTCGGACTGCACGGCCTCGGCCTGCTCTCCGTGCAGGCGGTGCTCCGCAGCGACCTGCCGCTGGAGATGGCCGTGATGCTGATCGGCGCCACGATCATCGTCGTCTGCAACATCGTCGTCGACGCCGCCTACGCCCTCATCGACCCGCGGATCAGGCTGTCGTGAGCCGGGACGCCTGCCGGCACGCAGAGGAGAAGCACCGTTGAGCATCCTCACCAAGACCGAGGCCGGGCCGCCCGGGCCCGGGGAACCCGCGCCGTCCGGGCCGTTCCTGTCGGTCCGCGACCTGTACGTGCAGTTCGCCACCGAGGACGGCGTGGTCAAGGCCGTCGACGGCCTCTCCTTCGACCTGGAGCGGGGCAGGACCCTGGGCATCGTCGGCGAGTCCGGCTCGGGCAAGTCGGTCACCAACCTGGCCGTCCTCGGTCTGCACAACCCGCGCAACACCACCATCCGCGGCGAGATCGTGCTGGACGGGCAGGAGCTGACGGGCGCCTCCGAGCGGACCCTGGAGCGGCTGCGCGGCCGGAAGATGGCGATGATCTTCCAGGACTCGCTCACCGCGCTCTCCCCGTACTACACGGTCGGCCGGCAGATCGCCGAGCCCTACATGAAGCACATGGGCGCCTCGCGCAAGGCCGCCCGGGAGCGGGCGATCGAGATGCTGGCCCGGGTGGGCATCCCGCAGCCCCGGCTGCGGGTGGACGACTTCCCGCACCAGTTCTCCGGGGGCATGCGGCAGCGCGCGATGATCGCGATGGCGCTGGTCTGCGACCCGGCGCTGGTCATCGCGGACGAGCCGACGACGGCCCTGGACGTCACCGTGCAGGCCCAGATCCTCGACCTGCTGAAGGACCTGCAGCGGGAGACCGGCACGGCGATCGTCATCATCACCCACGACCTGGGGGTGGTCGCCGACACGGCGGACGACGTGATGGTGATGTACGCGGGGCGCTGCGTGGAGCGCGGCACCGTGCGCGAGATCCTGAAGTCGCCCGAACACCCCTACTCCTGGGGCCTGCTGGCCTCCATCCCGCGGCTGTCGGCACCGGTGGACCTGCCCCTGTCCCCGATCCCCGGCACCCCGCCCAGCCTGCTCAACCCGCCCTCCGGGTGTCCCTTCCACCCGCGCTGCGCCTTCACCGAGGAGGTCGGCGGCGGGCGCTGCACGACCGTGCGGCCCGGCATACCCGAGGACGAGCGGCGCGGCTCCGCCTGCCATCTGGGCCGGGAACGGAAGCGGGAGATCTTCACCGGGCAGATCCAGCCGCGGCTGAGCGGGGGTGCGCGGTGAGCGCCCCGCAGCAGGACCACGCGCCGAGGGAGACCATGAGCCCGCTGCTCGAAGTGACCGGACTGCGCAAGTACTTCCCCGTGCGGGGCGGCTTCCTGGTCAAGCGCCATGTGGCGGACGTACGGGCGGTCGACGGCATCGACTTCACCATCGCCGAGGGCGAGAGCCTCGGGCTGGTCGGCGAGTCGGGCTGCGGCAAGTCCACCACCGGGCGGCTGGTGACGAGGCTGCTGGAGCCCAGTGCGGGAAGGATCGCCTACCGCGGCCGGGACATCACCCACTCCTCGCGCAGGGAGATGGCCCCGATCCGCTCCGAGATCCAGATGATCTTCCAGGACCCGTACGCCTCGCTGAACCCGCGGCAGACCGTCGGGCACATCGTGTCGGCACCGCTGGAGATCAACGGGATCAACCCGCCGGGCGGCCGCGAGAAGCGGGTCCGCGAGCTGCTGGAGACCGTGGGCCTCAACCCCGAGCACTACAACCGCTTCCCGCACGAGTTCTCCGGCGGCCAGCGGCAGCGCATCGGGGTGGCCAGGGCGCTGGCGCTGGAGCCCAAGCTCATCGTGGCGGACGAGCCGGTCTCGGCACTGGACGTGTCGATCCAGGCCCAGGTGGTCAACCTGCTGCAGCGCCTGCAGCGGGAACTGGGGATCGCGTTCCTCTTCATCGCCCACGACCTCGCGGTGGTACGGCACTTCTCGCAGCGCGTGGCCGTGATGTACCTCGGGCGGATCGTGGAGGTCGGCGAACGCCGGGACATCTACGAGCGGCCCCGCCACCCGTACACCCACGCGCTGCTGTCCGCCTCCCCCGAGCCGGACCCGGACGACCGGGACGCCACCGAGAGGATCCGCCTCGCCGGCGACGTGCCCTCGCCGGTGTCGCCGCCGTCCGGCTGCCGCTTCCGTACGCGCTGCTGGAAGGCGCAGGACAAGTGCGCGACCGAGGAGCCGCCCCTGGCCCGCCTGGAGGGGAACCGGGAGGGACACCTGAGTGCGTGCCACTTCCCCGAGGAGCCGACGACCGCGGCACGGGGCGAGGACATCGTCCTCGACCCCGCACTGGCCGCGCTCGAGGAGACGCCCGCCGACAAGACCCTTTGACCCGGCCCGACCGACGTCTCCGTTCGGAGCCCGGCCCGCGCCCACACCCCTGCACCACCGGGCGCGGGCCGGGTCCTTTTCCGGGGCCCGGTTCGCCTCGGGGGCGCCCCGGCGGGCGCCGGCGCGGCGGCCGGGCCCCTTCGGCTCACTCGCCCCGGGCCTCGGGCGGCACCACCGTCTTCTCCTCGGCGAAGTGGCAGGCGCTGTCGTGCGCCGCCGGGGAGTCCACACCGCGGAACACCGCGGGCACCGCCAGTGCCGGCACCTCCAGGGTGCAGCGTTCCCGCGCCTTCCAGCAGCGGGTGCGGAAGCGGCAGCCGGAGGGCGGATCGGCGGGCGACGGGACGTCACCGGTGAGGATGATGCGCTCGCGGTGCTCGCGCGCCTCCGGGTCCGGCACCGGCACCGCCGACAGCAGCGCCTGGGTGTACGGGTGGGTGGGGTGCTCGTAGATCTGGGTGCAGTCGCCGGTCTCGACGATCCGCCCGAGGTACATCACCGCCACCCGGTCGGAGATGTGGCGGACGATGGACAGGTCGTGCGCGATGAAGACATAGGACAGGTCGAACTCGTCCTGCAGCCTCTCCATCAGGTTGACGACCTGTGCCTGCACCGAGACGTCCAGCGCCGAGACCGGCTCGTCGGCGACGATGACCTCGGGGCGCAGGGCCAGGCCGCGGGCGATGCCGATGCGCTGCCGCTGGCCGCCGGAGAACTGGTGCGGATAGCGGTTGAGGTGCTCGGGGTTGAGGCCGACGACGTCCAGCAGTTCGCGGACCCGGCGGCGCCGGTCGCCCTTGGGCGCGACGTCCGGGTGGATCTCGTACGGCTCGCCGACGATGTCGCCCACCGTCATCCGCGGGTTCAGCGAGGTGTACGGATCCTGGAAGACCATCTGGATGTTCCGGCGCACGGCCTTCAGCGCCCGGCCGGACAGCCTGGTGATGTCCTCGCCCTTGTAGAGGATCTGCCCCTTGGTGGCCCGCTCCAGGTGCACCAGCAGCCGGGCCACGGTGGACTTGCCGCAGCCGGACTCGCCGACGACGCCCAGGGTCTCGCCGCGGTACAGGTCGAGGTCCACGCCGTCGACCGCCTTCACGGCCCCGACCTGCCGCTTGAAGAGGATCCCCTGGGTGAGCGGGAAGTGCTTGTACAGCCCGCGCACCTGGAGCACGGGCTCACCGCTGCTGCTCACCGAGGCACTCCCTCCAGAAGTGGCAGGCGCTGCCCCGCCGGGCGCTGACCCGGTACAGCTCCGGCTCGTCGGTGGCGCACACGTCGCGGGCCAGCGGGCAGCGCGGATGGAAGGCGCAGCCGGTGGGGATGCGCAGCAGGTTCGGGGGCAGGCCCTTGATCGCGTAGAGCTCCCGGCCCTTGCGGTCCAGGCGCGGGATCGACTCCAGCAGGCCCTTGGTGTACGGGTGCGCCGGGCGCTTGTAGATCTCGTGCACGGGCGCGGTCTCCACGATGCGCCCGGCGTACATCACCGCGATGTGGTCGGCGACGTCGGCAACCACACCGAGGTCGTGGGTGATGAGGATCAGGCCCATGCCGTACTCGCGCTGCAGCTCCGCGAGCAGTTCCATGACCTGCGCCTGCACGGTGACGTCGAGCGCGGTGGTCGGCTCGTCGGCGATGATCAGCTCGGGCTCCAGGGCGAGCGCCATCGCGATCATGACGCGCTGGCGCATGCCGCCGGAGAACTGGTGCGGATACTGCCCGACGCGATCGCGGGCGGCGGGGATGCGCACCCGGTCCATCAGCTCCACCGCCCTGGCCCGGGCGTCCTTGCGGGACATCCCCCGGTGCACCCGGAACATCTCGCCGAGCTGCTCGCCCACGGTCAGCACCGGGTTGAGGGCGGACAGCGCGTCCTGGAAGATCATCGCCATCCTGGCGCCGCGCACCCTGCGGCGCTCCTCGGCGCCCATGGTGAGAAGGTCCTGGCCGCGGAAGAGGATCTCGCCGCGGGTGACGAACCCGGGCGGCGAGTCGAGGATGCCCATGACGGCCTGCGCGGTCACCGACTTGCCGGAGCCGGACTCGCCGAGGACGGCGAGCGTCTGGCGGGGGCGCACCGCGAAGGAGACCCCGTTGACGGCCCGGGCGATGCCCTCCCGGGTGCGGAACTCCACGTGCAGATCACGTACGTCGAGCAGGGGCGGCTCGTCCCGGGCCGCGGTGGCGGTCGTCGCTCCTTCGTCCATCAGCGCAGCTTGGGGTCGAGGGCGTCGCGCACCGCGTCACCGAGCATGATGAAGGCCAGCACCGTCAGGCTCAGCGCGCCGGCCGGCCAGAGCAGCATGTGCGGGGCGTTGCGGATCTGGGTGGAGGCCTGGGAGATGTCGATGCCCCAGGAGACGGTGGGCGGTTTCAGCCCGACGCCGAGGTACGACAGGGTGGCCTCCAGGGAGATGTAGGTGCCGAGCGCGATGGTCGCGACGACGATGACGGGCGCGACGGCGTTGGGCGCGATGTGCCGCAGCAGCACCCGGGTGTGGCCGGCCCCGAGGGCGCGGGCGGCCTGGACGTAGTCGTTCTGCTTGGCGGTGATCACCGAGCCGCGCGCGATACGGCCGATCTGCGGCCAGCCGAGCAGCACGATGAAGCCCACCACCGGCCAGACCGTGGTGCCGGTGACGACGGACAGGAAGACCAGTCCGCCGAGGACGATCGGGATGCCGAAGAAGATGTCGCTCACCCGTGAGAGCACCGCGTCCGCCCAGCTCCCGTGGTAGCCGGCGAGGCCGCCGAGCAGCGCGCCGAGCAGGGCGGCGCCGATGGTGGCGCAGACGCCGACGGTCACCGAGGCGCGCGCCCCGTGGACGACCCGGGTGTACACGTCGCACCCCTGGGTGTCGAAGCCGAAGGGGTGGCCGGGCGCGGAGCCCTTCTGGGAGTTGTCCAGGTTGCAGCTGAGCGGGTTGCCGGGGGCGATGAGCCGCGGCCAGACGGAGATGACGACGAGGAAGAGGATGACCAGCGCGGCGATCACGAAGACCGGGTTGCGGCGCAGGTCCCGCCAGGCGTCCGACCACAGGCTGCGCGGCCGGTCCGCGCCGGGCCGGTCGACCGGGACGACCGGCGCCGTGCCGGGGCCGGGCGCCCGCTCCAGGCTGCGCGCCTCGTCCTGGCCCAGCCCCATGGCGGCCCCCGTCCCGCCCGCCGGCTCCACGGCCTCGTCGGGGTGGTTGCGCGGCTCAGGCATAGCGGATCCTCGGGTCGAGGACGGCGTAGAGGAGGTCGACCAGCAGGTTCGCGAGGAGGAAGACGATGACCAGGATGGTCACGAAGCCCACCACGGTGGCCGAGTCCAGCCGGAGGATGCCCTGGTAGAGCTGGTAGCCCACGCCGTGGATGTTGAAGATGCGCTCGGTGACGATGGCCCCTCCCATCAGCGCCCCGATGTCGGTGCCGATGAAGGTGACCACCGGGATGAGGGAGTTGCGCAGCAGGTGACGGGTGATCACCCGGCGGCGCGGCAGCCCCTTGGCGACGGCGGTCCTGACGTAGTCGGCGCGGACGTTCTCCACGACGGAGGCGCGGCTGAGCCGGGTGACATAGGCGAGCGAGGTCAGGGCCAGCACGAGCGCCGGCACGATCAGCTCGTCGAACCGGGCCTCGGAGGAGACCGAGGGCGCGATGAGGTTCCACTTGACGCCGAGCAGATACTGCAGCACGTAGCCGGTGACGAAGGTCGGCACGGAGATGACCACGAGGGTGCCGAGCAGTGTCGCGGTGTCCGCGGGACGGCCGCGGCGCAGCCCGGTGAGCACACCGAGGGTGATGCCGATGACGATCTCGATGAGGATGGCGAGGACCGTCAGCCGCAGCGTGACGGGCAGCGCGGAGGCCAGCAGTTCGGTGACCGGCCGGCCGTTCCAGGCGACCCCGAAGTCACCCCGGAAGATCTGCCCCATGTAGTGCAGGTACTGCTGCCACAGCGGGTGGTCCAGGTAGAGGTCGTGGCGGATCTGCGCGGCCGTGGCGGGGTCGCAGGCGCGGTCCCCGCAGCGGGCCTGGACCGGGTCGCCGAGCGCGTACACCATGACGAAGATCAGCACGGTGGTGCCGGCGAAGACCGGGATCATCTGCAGCAGACGGCGGATGACGTACCGTCCCATGGGCGTCAGCCGACCTTGATCTGGCTGAAGACGGGGACGCTGAAGGGGTTGAGGGCGACGCGCGAGAGCCGCTGCGACCAGCCCGCGCTGCCGTTCTGGTACCACAGGGCGATCGCCGGGACCTGCTGCGGCAGGATCCGCTCGGCCTCCTTGAAGGTGTCGACGGCCTTGGCGCGGTCGCTCTCGGCGTTCGCCCGGTCGATCAGCCGGTCGAAGCGGGGGTCGCTGAAGTGGGCGTCGTTGGAGGAGGCGCCGGTGTAGTAGAGCGGCTGCAGGAAGTTCTGGATCAGCGGGTAGTCCATCTGCCAGCCGGCCCGGAACGGGTTCCTCATCTGCCGGCCCACGATCTGGTTGCGGAAGTCGGCGAAGGTGCCGACGGGGTCGCCGACGCAGGCGTCGTCCTTGCCCAGCGCGTTGTTGATGCTGTTGCAGACCGCGTCGACCCAGTCCCGGTGGGAGCCGCTGTCCGCGTTGTACGTGATCCTCATGGTGCCGCCGGGGAGGCCGCCGCCCTCCTTGACCAGCTGCCTGGCCCGGGCGGGGTCGTACTCGCAGACCCGGCCGCACAGCGTGTCGTCGAAGCCGCCCTCCGCGCCGAGCACGGGTGAGGTCCAGTCCCGCGCGGGGATGCGGGTGTTCTGGAAGATCTTCCGGGTGATCTGCTTGCGGTTGATCGCCATGGAGATGCCCTGGCGGAGCTTCTCCGAGTCCTCGCCCGACCAGGCCTTGTCGTAGAGCGGGAAGGCGAGGGTCTGGATGATGCCGGCCGGGGTGTTGAGGTAGCGGCCGTCGAGATCGGCCCGCACGTTCTTCAACTGGGCGGCGGGGACGTCGTCGACCAGGTCGAGGTTGCCGGCCTGCAGGTCGGTGTAGGCGGTGTTGCTGTCCGTGTAGACCTTGAGGTCCACGCCGCCGTTGACGGCCGCGTCGTCGCCCTTGTACCCGTCCCACGCGCGCAACTGCATGCCCTGGCCCTTGGTGTAGGACTCGACGCGGTACGGCCCGTTGCCGACGGGCTTCCTCAGCCAGGCGGCGTGGTCGGTGAAGAAGACCCGCGGCAGGGGCATGAAGGCGGCGTAGCCGAGGGTGTCGGGCCAGGTGGAGAACTTCTGGTCGAGCTCGACGGTGAAGTTCAGGTCGTCCTGTCTGGTCAGGCCGGAGAGCTTCCGGGCGACCGGCTTCCCGGATACCGGATGGACCTTGTCGTAGCCCTCGATGTACCGGAAGAAGGAGGCGTTGATCTGCTTGTTCGTCACGAGCGCCGCGTAGTTCCACGCGTCGATGAACGAGGCGGAGGTGACCTTCTCGCCGTTGCCGAAGGTCCAGCCGTCCTTGAGCCTGATCCTGAACGTCCGCTGGTCGGTGGTCTCGATCGAGTCGGCGATGACGTTCTCCGCGGCGGCCGTCCTCGGGTTGTACTTCTTCAGGCCGCGGAAGATCATGTCCAGCACCTTGCCGCCCTGCACCTCATTGGTGTTGGCGGGCTCCAGCGGATTCTGCGGGTCGGTCCACGAGGCGCTGAGCACCCCGGAGCCGTCCGTCACACCGCCGCCGTCCCCACCTCCGCAGCCCGTCGCCACCAGGGCGGCCACGGCCGCGCCGACGGCCCACCTCGCCGCGCTCCGTCGCATCGGATGCCTCCTCGGGGAGCTCTACGCCATGAAGGACACGAGGCTCACCATGACATCGCAAACCCTGACATATTGCACAGCGGCTCACCGGCCCGCGGGCCGCCCCGAGACGGACAGAGGGTTTTCGCCATGCGCCGGGCAGTCAATAGGGACCATCCCGATAGTCAGGTTAAATTTCGACCAAAATAATAAAGGATCCATCACGACGAACCGGCGCTCGTTGACGCGGCCATAATTCGGTTGCGAAAGTCCCATCAACCCGTCAAGCCCGGCCGGGAACACGCACGACCTGCGCAGACGGCCCGGGTGTAAATGTTTCGGCCGTGCTACGCGAGCATGTCAGAAGCGGCCGGCGAAGAAAAGGTTCAATCTTGTTATTCGTTCGACCGAACCGACTGAGAGTGTGAGCCGTGGGCCGTTACCTGCTGCGCCGACTGATCAACCATGTGGCGCTGGTTCTCATTGCGGCTTCACTCACGTACTTCCTCGCTGCGATCAGCCTCAACCCGCGCGCCAACTTCGCCGGCCGGAACCCTCCGGTGGCGGCCTCCTCGGGGACGGCCACGCTGAACGACTACAACCTCAACCCCGACACCCCGGTCGTGGTCCGCTTCGCCCGCTGGGCGAACGGCGTGGCCCCCGGGGATCTCGGACGGACCGTCACCGGAGGCGAGGTCAACGACGAGTTCGCCCGGCGCGTCGGGGTGAGCACCCGCCTGCTGCTGATCGCCACCGTCCTGGGCTCCATCGGCGGTGTCCTGGTCGGGTACCAGCGTCCCGACATCTACGCGGTGAAGGAGAACCTGGTCAACATCGGCGCCTTCGGCTTCCAGGACCTGCGCTACGAGAACATCGGCTACCTGAAGTAGTCCGCACCGGCTCCCGGCACCGCGTCCGCCCCGTCACCGCCCGGTGACGCGGCGGACGCGTTCCCGCGAAGGGGCGCCGAACGCCCGAGGGGCGCCCGCGCGGTGTTCTCGCGGGCGCCCCTCATGGGTGGTGCGGGTGGTGCTCAGTTCACCGCGTGGACGACGTCCTTCTCCTCGGCGAAGTGGCACGCCGACTCGTGCGCGGCCGGGGTGTCGTCACCCGCGAAGCGCTGCGGGATGGCCAGCAGCGGCTCCTCGGTGGCGCACCGGTCCTGGGCCTTCCAGCAGCGGGTGCGGAAGCGGCAGCCGGACGGCGGGTTGGCCGGCGACGGGACGTCACCGGTGAGGATGATGCGCTCGCGGTGCTCGCGCGCCTCCGGGTCCGGCACCGGCACGGCCGACAGCAGCGCCTGGGTGTACGGGTGGGTGGGGTGGTCGTAGATCTCGGTGTCGGTACCGATCTCGGCCATCTTGCCCAGGTACATCACGCCGACGCGGTCGGAGATGTGGCGGACGATCGACAGGTCGTGCGCGATGAAGATGTAGGACAGGTTGAACTCGTCCTGCAGCTTCTCCATCAGGTTGATGACCTGCGCCTGCACCGACACGTCCAGCGCCGAGACCGGCTCGTCGCAGATGATGATCTCCGGGTTGAGCGCCAGGCCGCGGGCGATGCCGATGCGCTGCCGCTGACCGCCGGAGAACTGGTGCGGGTACCGGTTGATGTACTCCGGGTTGAGGCCGACGACGTCCAGCAGCTCCTGCACCTTGCGGCGCCGGTCGCCCTTCGGGGCCACCTCGGGGTGGATGTCGTAGGTCTCGCCGATGATGTCGCCGACCGTCATGCGCGGGTTCAGCGAGGTGTACGGGTCCTGGAAGACCATCTGGATGTTCCGGCGCACGGCCTTCAGGGCGCGGCGGGACAGCTTGGTGATGTCCTGCCCCTTGTAGAAGACCTCGCCCGCGGTGGCCCGCTCCAGGTTCATCAGCAGCTTGGCGACGGTGGACTTGCCGCAGCCGGACTCGCCGACGATGCCCAGGGTCTCGCCCTGGTACAGGTCGAAGGAGATCCCGTCGACCGCCTTGACGGCGCCGATCTGCTTCTTGAAGAGGATGCCCTGGGTCAGCGGGAAGTGCTTGACCAGGTTGCGCACCTGGAGGATCGGCTCGCCGCGCTCGACCGGCTTGGCGATCGCGGCCTCCACCGCCGCCACCTCGTCGGAGACGGCCTCGTCGTTCTTGGTGACGTCAGCCATGGATCGTCTCCTTCCAGAAGTGGCACGCGCTGCCGCGGCCCGGCAGCTCGCTGCCGTCCTGCTCGGTCACCCGGTGCAGCGCGGGAACCTCGGTGCGGCAGATGTCCTGCGCCATCTCGCAGCGCGGGTTGAAGGCGCAGCCGGTGGGGATGCGCAGCAGGTTCGGGGGCAGGCCCTTGATCGCGTAGAGCTCCTGGCCCTTCTGGTCCAGGCGCGGGATCGACTCCAGCAGGCCCTTGGTGTACGGGTGCGCCGGGCGCTTGTAGATCTCGTGCACGGGCGCGGTCTCGACGATCCGGCCCGCGTACATCACGGCGATCTTGTCCGCGACGTCGGCGACCACGCCGAGGTCGTGGGTGATGAGGATCAGGCCCATGTTGTACTCGCGCTGCAGGTCCGCGAGCAGGTCCATGACCTGCGCCTGCACGGTGACGTCGAGCGCGGTGGTCGGCTCGTCGGCGATGATCAGCTCGGGCTCGAGGGCGAGCGCCATCGCGATCATGATGCGCTGGCGCATACCGCCGGAGAACTGGTGCGGGTAGTCGTTGACCCGCTCCTTCGCCGCCGGGATGCGGACCCGGTCCATCATCTCGATGGCCTTGGCCTTCGCGTCCTTCTTGGACAGGCCCTGGTGGACCCGGAACATCTCGCCCAGCTGGTAGCCGACGGTGAGCACCGGGTTCAGCGAGGACAGCGCGTCCTGGAAGATCATCGCGATCTTGCGGCCGCGGATCTTCCGGCGCTCCTCGTTGGACATCTTGAGCATGTCCCGGCCCTGGAACAGGATCTCGCCCTGCGGGATCTTCCCGGGCGGCATGTCGAGGATGCCCATGATCGCCTGCGCGGTGACGGACTTGCCGGAGCCGGACTCACCCAGCACCGCCAGGGTCTCACCGGCCGACACCGTGTAGTTCACGCCGTTGACGGCCTTGGCGACGCCGTCCCGCGTGTGGAACTCCACGTGCAGGTCGCGCACTTCCAGCAGCGGAGCGGCGGCGTCCCCGGTACGGGGCGCGGGCACGTCCGCGTTCTTGTCGATGATGGTCACGTACGCCTCCCTCAGCGCAGCTTGGGGTCGAGGGCGTTGCGGACCGCATCGCCGAGCATGATGAACGCCAGGACCGTGATGCTCAGCATGATCGACGGGTACAGCATGATGTGCTGAGCCGTACGGATCTGCGCGGCACCACCGGAGATGTCCTGGCCCCAGGAGACCACGGACGTGGGCAGACCGAGGCCGAGGTAGGACAGGGTCGCCTCGGCCGAGATGTAGCCGCCGAGAGCGATGGTGGCGACCACGATCACCGGGGCGACGGCGTTCGGAAGGATGTGCTTCATCAGGATCCGAGTCGTGCTCGCACCCAGAGCCTGGGCCGCGTGCACGTAGTCGGCCTGCTTGATCGTGATCACCGAACCGCGCATGACGCGGGCGATCTGCGTCCAGCCGAGGAAGGCCAGGGCACCCGACACCACCCAGACGGTGCGGTCCGTGAAGGAGTTCAGGACGACCAGCGTGCCGAGCAGGAAGGGGACCGCGAAGAAGATGTCGGTGAGCCGGGACAGGATCGTGTCGACCCAGCCGCCGAAGTAGCCGGCGATCATGCCGACAAAGCCGCCCAGCACGGTGACCAGGACGGTCACGCTGATGCCGACCGTGATCGAGGCCCGGGTCCCGTAGATCACACGGGCGAAGACGCTGCGGCCCTGCCCGTCGTAACCGAGCCACCCCTCGGAGAAGACCTTGCCGTACTCGGGCTTGCCCAGGTAGTGGTTCCGCAGGTCGGCGTAGGTCGGCGAGGCGCTGGTGAACAGGCCCGGGAAGACCGCGATCAGCAGGAGGAGCAGGATCAGGATGCCGGAGACCACGAAGTAGGGGTTGCGGCGCAGGTCCCGCCAGGCGTCGCCCCACAGGCTGCGCGCCTTCTCCGCCTGGGGCGCGGGCCCGGTGGCGGCAGCGGCGTCCGCGGCCGTGGCGGCCATCGGGTCCGCGTTCTCGACGGCGGTCTTGGTGACGTCAGGCATAACGGATCCTCGGGTCCAGGACCGCGTAGAGCAGGTCGACGAGCAGGCTGGTGAAGAGGAACACCAGCACGAGGACGGTGACGAGGCCGACCAGTGTCGTCCCCTCACGGCGCAGGATGGACTCGTAGATCGTGCCGCCGACACCGTGGATGTTGAACAGGCCCTCGGTGACGACCGCGCCGCCCATCAGAGCGCCGATGTCGGTGCCGAGGAAGGTGACGACGGGGATCATCGAGTTGCGCATCAGGTGCACACCGATCACGCGGCGCCGGGGCAGGCCCTTGGCGACGGCGGTCCGCATGTAGTCGGCACGCAGGTTCTCGGCTATGGAGGTACGGGTCAGACGCGCCACGTACGCCAGCGAGAGGGCGGCCAGCACGATGGCCGGCATCAGCAGCTGGCTGTAGTTGCTGTCGTCCTGGACGTTCGGTGTCATCCATCCGAGCTGGAAGGCGAAGACCAGCTTGAAGATGAAGCCGAGGACGAAGACCGGCACCGAGATCAGCAGCAGGGTGAAGATCAGCACCATCGAGTCGGCGAGCTTGCCCGCACGCATGCCGGCCCAGACACCGAGGGCGATGCCCACGACCAGTTCGATCGCGAAGGCGAGCGAGGCGAGCCGGATCGTCACCGGGAAGGCCTCGCCGAGCACGTCCCGCACCGGCCGACCGCTGGCGATCTGGTTGCCGAAGTCGAAGTGCAGGATGATGCCCGTCATGTAATCCCAGTACTGCTTCAGGATCGGCTGGTCGAGCCCAAGGTCGTGACGGATCCGCGCCACGGTCGCCGGATCCGCGCCCTTGTCACCGAAGAGCGCCCGTACGGGGTCGCCGGGAAGGGCGTAGACCATGAGAAAGATGAGCAGAGTCGTCCCGATGAAAACCGGGATCATCTGGAGCAGTCGCCGCGCGACGTAACGCCCCATCGTGCCTCCATGTCAGTCGCTATGGCAGCAGAGATGGGCCCTTCCCCCGTCCTCCTCTTCGGGAAGACGGGAGAAGGGCCCCCCAGCCGTTGCCTGCACCCTGCGCGTCCGACGTCTCCGTCAGCCCCGCGCCGGCGTGCTCACTACGCGATGGTTACTTCTTGACCTCGACGCCGGTCAGGATCGGGTCACCGTTCTGGGCGTACTGGACGTTCGAGACGTTCTCCGAGTAGCCGGCGTTGACCTTGTAGTACCAGAGCGGGATGGCGGGCATGAGCTCGACCATCTTCTTCTCGGCGTCCTGGTAGTCCTTGACCGAGTCCTCGAGCGAGGGCGCGGTGTCGGCCTTCTTGATCAGCGCGTCCAGCTCCTTGTTGGAGAAGCCGGACTGGTTGCCCGCCGAGGTGGTGCCGTACAGGTCACGGATGAAGTTGGCGTTCACGGGGTAGTCGAGCACCCAGCCACTGCGGTAGATCGACTTGACCTCGTGGGCCTCGCGGGCGTCCAGGTCGCTCTGGAAGTCGGCCTTGGAGTCGCCGGCGCACTTGATGCCGGTCGCGTTGGTGATGCTGTTGCAGACGGCCTCCACCCACTCCTTGTGGCCACCGTCGGCGTTGTACTGGATGGAGATCTTGTTGCCGGGGACGCCGCCACCGGCCTTGATGAGCTCCTTGGCCTTCGCGGGGTCGTACTTGAAGACGTCGCCGCCCACGTTGTCCTGGTAGCCGAGAACGCCCTTGGCGACGAAGCCGGTGGCGGGCTCACGGGTGCCCTGGAGAACGGTCTTGGTGATGGTGTCGCGGTCGATCGCCATCGACAGACCCTGGATGACCTTGGGGTCGACGTTCTTCCACTGCTTGGAGTAGAAGGCCGGGACGATGGACTGGATGGCGGAGTACGCCTGGTCCACGGCGCGGTCGCCGAGGTCGTCGCGGTAGACCGGGAGGTCCTTCGGCGCGATCTGACGCAGGACGTCGACGTTGCCGGACTTCAGGTCCTCGTACGCAGCCTCGAGGCCGGTGTAGTTCTTGAAGATCACACCGCCGTTCTTCGCCTTGTCCGGGCCCTTGTAGCCGTCGAAGCGCTTGACCTCGATCTGCTTCTTGTGGTCCCACTTGACGAACTGGTACGGGCCGTTGCCGACCGGGTTCTCGCCCGCGGCCTTCGGGTCCTTGTAGAAGGACTCCGGCAGCGGCGAGAACACCTCGTAGCCGAGCTTGTACACGAAGTACGGGATCGGGGTGGTGAGCTCGATCGTGAAGGTCTTGTCGTCGACGACCTTCAGGCCGGACATGGTGTCGGCCTTCGGCTTCGCACCCTCCTTCTCCGGGTGGACGTCGGAGAAGCCCTTGATGTCGGCGAACCACGACGCGTTGGTCTGGGCGTTGTTGATGTTGGCGGCCCAGTTCCACGCCTTGACGTAGGACTCCGCGGTCACCGGGGTGCCGTCGTGGAAGGTCCAGCCGTCCTTCAGGGTGACCGTGTAGGTCTTGTTGTCCTTGGTGTCCACCGACTGGGCGTTCACCATGACGATCTTGCCCTGGGGGTCGTAGTCCACGAGCTGCGAGAACAGCGAGCGGACGACGATGCTGCCGTTGGACTCCATGGTGTTGGCAGGCTGCAGGGGGTTCTGCGGCTCGCCGACCTCGACGGAGAACTTGCCGTTGGGGTTGACGCCGCCAGCGTCGTTCTTGCTGCCCTTGTCGCCGCCGCCGCCACCGCAAGCGGTAGCAGCCATAGCGACGATGATCGCACCTGCGACCCAAGTGGCGCTCTTGGCACCGCGCATGGGTTTGCCTCCTCAGGAGTCACTGTTCTTACGTGAAAGGGCCGGCCTCACTGACACCCCTGACAGTGATTCCGGTCACCTGTGCTCGTGAGTCGGCGCTCCCCATAAGCGCTTGGACCCATTGACCCGAGCTCAACGGCTCCAACTATCGGTCACGTTGGGCCTACGAACCACACACTTACGATCTCGTTTTGGTCACAACCGGTCCAAAACAATCCCGCAATTCGGACATTTGGATTGTAGACAGACACCGACGAAACGGACTTGTAACACAAGTACCGGTGAACGCCGTCCGGTATCCGGACGTCGCCGGACTGAAATCCGGTTGCCCTCAAAGCGCGTAGATTCCACGCGAATGTACGTGCCTGACGGGCCGACAGGGAACGAGCTGTCGCGCCCACGCCACTGGCGCAACCGCGACACATCGGCACCCTGGCGGCCGCGCCTCGCGCAGCGCGCGCCGCGCCGGTGAGTTCGGTCACATCGGACCCCGGAAAGGGCCCCCGATGTGACCGGCTTCACGGAGATCGGCGCTCCGGCCGCTCCGGAATCACCACAGATGTGCCGCCATGTCGTACATCCGTCACCACTGACCGTGAGCGGCCGTGAAGCGGCCCGGCCGCCCCCGTGGGACCGGGGACGGCCGGGCCGGTGTCTCCACCGCCGGGAGCCCGGTCCGCGCCCGGCCGGGCGCGGACCGGGACCGCCTCAGCGCTTGGCGCGGGACGCGGTGCGGCCGCGCTCCTTCTGGTCCAGGACGACCTTGCGGATACGGACGGTCTCCGGGGTCACCTCGACGCACTCGTCGTCGCGGCAGAACTCCAGCGACTGCTCCAGGGAGAGCTTGCGCGGCGGGACGATCGCCTCGAACGAGTCGGCCGACGAGGACCGCATGTTCGTGAGCTTCTTCTCCTTGGTGATGTTGACGTCCATGTCGTCGGCGCGGGAGTTCTCGCCGACGATCATGCCCTCGTACACCTCGGTGCCCGGCTCGGTGAAGAGCACGCCGCGCTCCTGCAGGTTCGTCATCGCGAAGGCGGTGACGGCACCGGCGCGGTCGGCGACCAGGGAGCCGTTGTTGCGGGTCACCAGGGGGCCGAACCACGGCTCGTGGCCCTCGTGGATGGAGTGGGCGATGCCCGTGCCGCGGGTGCCGGTCAGGAACTCGGTGCGGAAGCCGATCAGACCGCGGGAGGGCACGACGAACTCCATGCGGACCCAGCCGGAGCCGTGGTTGGACATGTTGTCCATCCGGCCCTTTCGGGTGCCCATGAGCTGCGTCACGGCGCCCATGTGCTCCTCGGGCACGTCGATCGTGATGCGCTCGACCGGCTCGTGGACCTTGCCGTCGACCTCGCGGGTGACCACCTGCGGCTTGCCGACGGTCAGCTCGAAGCCCTCCCGGCGCATGGTCTCCACCAGGATGGCCAGCGCCAGCTCACCGCGGCCCTGCACCTCCCAGGTGTCGGGGCGCTCGGTCGGCAGCACGCGGAGGCTGACGTTACCGATCAGCTCGCGCTCCAGACGGTCCTTGACCAGGCGGGCGGTGACCTTGCGGTCCTTGACCGCCGACTTGTCGGCGCCCTTGCCGCCGGGGCCCCGGCCGACCAGCGGCGAGGTGTTCGCGCCGATGGTCATGGAGATCGCCGGCTCGTCCACCGTGATCAGCGGCAGCGCGATCGGGTTCTCCGGGTCCGCCAGCGTCTCGCCGATGGTGATGTCGGCGATACCGGCCACCGCGCAGATGTCGCCCGGGCCGGCCTTCTCGGCGGGCTTGCGGGTGAGCGCCTCGGTCATCATCAGCTCGGTGATGCGGACGTTCGCGATCGAGCCGTCGCGCTTGATCCACGCGACGGTCTGGCCCTTCTTGAGCTCGCCCTGCTCGACGCGGAGCAGCGCGATACGGCCCAGGAAGTTGTCGGCGTCCAGGTTGGTGACGTGCGCCTGCAGCGGGGCGGCCTCGTCGTACACCGGGGCCGGGACGTGCTCCAGCAGCGTGGAGAAGAACGGCTCCAGGCTGTCGCTGTCGGCCGGGACGGTGCCGTTCTCCGGCTTGGTCAGCGAGGCCACGCCGTCACGCGCGCAGGCGTAGACGATCGGGAACTCGATCTGGTCCTCGTCCGCGTCCAGGTCCAGGAACAGGTCGTACGTCTCGTTGACGACCTCGTCGATCCGGGAGTCCGGGCGGTCGGTCTTGTTGATGCAGAGGATGACGGGCAGCTTCGCGGACAGCGCCTTGCGCAGCACGAAGCGGGTCTGCGGCAGCGGGCCCTCGGAGGCGTCCACCAGCAGCACGACCGCGTCGACCATCGACAGGCCGCGCTCGACCTCGCCGCCGAAGTCGGCGTGGCCGGGGGTGTCGATGATGTTGATCGTGATGGGTTCGCCGCCACCCTTGGGGTGGTACTTCACGGCCGTGTTCTTCGCGAGAATGGTGATGCCCTTCTCGCGCTCCAGGTCGTTGGAGTCCATCATCCGGTCGTCCAGATGCTGGTGCGCGGCGAAGGCTCCGGCCTGCTTGAGCATGGCGTCCACCAGCGTCGTCTTGCCGTGGTCGACGTGGGCGACGATGGCGACATTACGAATGTCGTTACGCGTGGGCATACTGGGGCGCTTCTCCCGGGTAGGTAGGTGGGGCGGCGTGCCCTCGTCGGCACACCTAGCCCGCCGGGCGAGTCAAGCCGCGGCCTCACCCCATGGTACGGGGCCCGCGCGGCAAGGACTGCCCGGGCATGATCGTCCGGCTTCCGGCCACGGTCCGTGAGGCCCTCGCCCGGGCGTGGAGGGCCAGTGGCCGTCGGCCCGTCCGCTCGACGGCGTCCGCGTCCGTCCACCGCACGGATCGTCCCGGGCCGGTCCCGGCCATGACGCCCATGACGGAGGTCACAGGCGTGGGGCGCGGCACAGGGCCGGGGCCGTGACGTCGTCGTCACGGCCCCGGCCCTGTGCCGCGCCCCACGGCGCTCCGCTCACTTCCTGAAGCCGATGTCCTGGAAGCGCGGCGTCGCGAAGCCGAAGGCGCCCGCGTTGAGGACGTCGTTGCGCAGCGCCACCAGCTCGGGGCGCTGGTAGAGGGGGATGGAGCCGGCGGCCGACCAGATGCGGGCGTCGGCGCGGGCGGCGTAGTCGCGGGCCTTGGCCGGGTCGAGCTCGCCGGCGGCCTGGTCGAAGAGCTGGTTGATGAGGTCGGTGCCGACCCGGGGGTAGTTCTGCTCGACGACCAGGGAGCCGTCCGGCGCGGGCTCGGGCTTGGCGAAGATCGGGCGGGTGTCGGTCGCCGGGAAGGGGGTGCCGGGCCAGCCGTAGAGGGCGAGGTCGAAGTCACCGGCAGCGACGTGGTCGCGGAAGAAGCTGTCGTCGGCGACCCGCTGCAGCTCGGTGCGGACGCCGATGCCCGAGAGCATGGTGGCGATCCGGTCGCCGACCGCATTGAGGGTCGCCGAGGACTTGGGAAGGACGAAGCGCAGGGTCAGCGCCTTGCCGTCCTTGCGCAGCACCGTCTTGGCCGGTTCGACGACACTGACCTCGACCTTGTGCGCGGGCGCCGCCTGGTTGCGCTCCGCGGCCCCGGCGCCGCTGCCGGCCGCTGCCCCGGAACCGGGGTCCAGGGCGGTGCGCTGCCAGCCCGCGGCGGCGAGCATGGCGCGCGCGGCCTTGGTGTCGGAGGTGCCCAGAGCGGAGCTGTGGTCGGCGTAC
The DNA here is from genome assembly GCF_033792735.1 of Streptomyces sp. PA03-3a. Lineage (NCBI taxonomy): Bacteria > Bacillati > Actinomycetota > Actinomycetes > Kitasatosporales > Streptomycetaceae > Streptomyces > Streptomyces sp. PA03-3a. Next base: position 36,719 of record NZ_JARAVM010000036.1, on the reverse strand, counting down.
CCGGACTGGGTGAGCAGCAGCAGATGGTTGCCGAGCGGCTCGTCGGGCAGACCGAGCGGCCCCAGCACCGCCTTGGCGATGGCCCGCCGGTCCACCGCGCGGGCCACGGCGTGCCGCACCTCCTCGTCGGCGAGCGGCCCGGTGGAGCCGTTGAGCGCGAGCTGTGTGTAGGAGGCGGCGCGCGTCCGGTAGACCGCCACGTTCTTGCCGCTCACGTCGCGGTCGACCTCCGCCACGTCCAGCGCGCCGGAGGCCAGGTCGGCGGCCCGCCGGTGCGCGGGCGTGGCGGTGAGGACCAGCTGCGACAGCTTGGCGCGGTCGCCCCACCACTTGGTGTTGCGGACCAGCGTGACGGACTTGTCGCTCGCGCTGCGCACGGAGAAGGGGCCGCCGGACACCTTCAGCGCGCGGCGCGCCCCCTCGTTGAATGCCTTGGCGGTGCCGGTGACGGTCTTGGGGTAGAGCGGGGTGAACAGCGACTGCCAGTCCGCGTACCGCTTCTTGAAGGTGACCTTCACCTCGTGCGCGTCCTTGCCGGCCGTGACCGAGGAGATCCGGTCGTACCCGGCGTTGCGCGCGGTCCAGTACGCGTCGTCGGCGCCGCGCAGCGCCTTCCACTGGGCGGTGAAGTCGGCGGCGCCGATCGCGCGGCCGTCACTCCAGACCGCCTTGGGGTTCAGTTGGTACGACACGACCTGCTGCGGCTCGGTGCGCACCACCTTCGCCGACCGCAGCAGGTCGGTGTCCAGCTGCGGGCGGCCCTGGCCGTCCAGCCGGAAGGCGGCCGGCAGGGTGGCCCCGGCGACCAGGGAGGTGGTCTCGTTCGCCCCGGCCTGGAACGCGTTCAGGGTGCCGGGGGCCGCGTCCACGGCCCAGCGCAGGGTGCCTCCGTCGCGTACCCCGTCCCGGGGCGCCGAGGCGAGGTCGGTCCCTGCGAGGGGGTCGTCCTTGCCGGCCGTGCACCCGGCGGAGGCGGCGACCACGGCGGCGAGTGCCACGGCGGTCGCGGAGCGGATCAAGGTGGCGCTGCGGGCCATGCGTGCGTACCTCCGCGAGGGGCCATGATCACGGGCGGTCTATTTGCCGCTTATCGCACCTACTGAAAGCCATTTCGCGATCCGCACGCCCTCGACACGTCGCGTGCCCCCGCCCTCCCACCCGCCCGGCGCAACGCCCTTCGCGGGCTCACGCGCCCGAGCACCGCAGAGCGCCCCGCACGGGTGCGCGGCCTTCGGGGGAATCGCGCGCCGCGGCGCGTTCGCACCGGGCGCGCGCCACCCGTAGGTGGGAGAATCCCTGCAGATCTCTTCCCAAGCGCGACTGTGACGCGCGACACTCGCTTGGCGCCAGCGTCGTGCACCCGCAACGTGGCGGAGGTGAGGACAGCCATGTCCCTGCAGGACGAACTTGCTTCGGTACAGCGCCGGCTGGATGAACTGGGCCGGGCCGTGTCCAAGCTGGAGCAGCACGTCGGCGACAGCCTGGACATGAGGCGTGTGCGTGCCGACACCAAGCACCTCAGCGACGATCTCGCGCTGCTGCGCGACAGCGTCGGCACCACCCCGGCCGGGCAGAAGCCGCGGCAGGAGATGGTGACGATCCCGGATACGCCGTACGACCCCAGTCTCTGGTCCGGCGCGGAAGACGAAGGGCTGGGGGCGCCGGACCGCCGAGCGCCCTAGGGAGTAGTCCTTGGCCACCGACACACAACCCCCCGCTCCACCGACTCCACCCGCTCCACCCGCGCGCCACGGCGTCCTTTCCGCCGGGCGCGCGGCCATTGCGGCACGACATCTGCGCACCGACCGCTGGTGGCTGCAGCCCCTGCTGACCGCGCTCGGCCTGAGCGCCTTCGTCGTCTACTCGACCTGGCGGGCCTTCGCGAACGCGCACTACTACGCCGAGCCGTACGTCTCGCCGTTCTACTCGCCCTGCCTGGGCTCGAACTGCGTGGACATGCCCCTCGGCGCCCGCTGGCCGCTCTTCGGCGAGTGGTGGGGGCTGTCCCCGGCCCTGCTGGTGCTGATCTTCCCGCTGGGCTTCCGCCTGACCTGCTACTACTACCGCAAGGCGTACTACCGCGGCTTCTGGGCCTCGCCGCCCGCCTGCGCGGTGGCCGAGCCGCACGAGAAGTACACCGGTGAGACGCGGTTCCCGCTGATCCTGCAGAACATCCACCGGTACTTCTTTTACTTCGCCATCCCGGTCGCCGTGATCCTGTCCTACGACGTCGTGCTCGCCTTCCGGGACGAGCGCGGGGCGTGGGGCCACATGGGCCTGGGCACCCTGGTGCTGCTGGTGAACATCGTCCTGATCTGGGCGTACACCTTCTCGTGCCACTCCTGCCGGCACATCGTCGGCGGCCGTCTGCGGCACTTCTCCAAGCACCCGGTGCGGTATCGCATGTGGACCTGGGTGGGGAAGCTCAACTCCCGCCACATGCTGCTGGCCTGGCTGTCGCTGGTGAGCGTGGCGCTCGCCGATCTCTATGTCTACCTGGTCGCCAGTGGGGCGTTCGACGATCCGAGGTTCTTCTGATGGCACAAGTCGAACGGCACGCGTACGACGTCGTCGTGGTCGGCGCGGGCGGGGCGGGGCTGCGCGCCGCCATCGAGGCGCGCGAGCAGGGCATGCGTACCGCCGTGATCTGCAAGTCGCTCTTCGGCAAGGCGCACACCGTGATGGCCGAGGGCGGCATCGCCGCGAGCATGGCCAACGTCAATCCGCACGACAACTGGCAGGTCCACTTCCGCGACACGATGCGCGGCGGGAAGTTCCTCAACCAGTGGCGGATGGCGGAGCTGCACGCCCGTGAGGCGCCGGACCGGGTGTGGGAGCTGGAGACCTGGGGCGCGCTCTTCGACCGCACGAAGGACGGGAGGATCTCCCAGCGCAACTTCGGCGGCCACGAGTACCCGCGCCTGGCGCACGTCGGCGACCGCACCGGCCTGGAGCTGATCCGCACCCTCCAGCAGAAGATCGTCTCGCTGCAGCAGGAGGACCACCGCGAGCACGGGGACTACGAGGCACGGCTGAAGGTCTTCCAGGAGTGCACGGTCACCCGGGTGCTCAAGGAGGACGAGGGAAGCGGGACGGAGGAGTCCCCCGGCGGGGGGCGCGGGGGGAAGGTCTCCGGCGTCTTCGGCTACGTCCGGGAGTCGGGCCGCTTCTTCGTCATCGAGGCGCCCGCCGTGGTGCTGGCGACCGGCGGCATCGGCAAGTCCTTCAAGGTGACGTCGAACTCCTGGGAGTACACCGGCGACGGGCACGCGCTGGCGCTGCTGGCCGGGGCCCCGCTGATCAACATGGAGTTCGTGCAGTTCCACCCGACGGGTATGGTCTGGCCGCCGTCGGTGAAGGGCATCCTCGTCACCGAGTCGGTCCGCGGCGACGGCGGGGTGCTGCGCAACTCCGAGGGCAAGCGGTTCATGTTCGACTACGTCCCGGACGTCTTCAAGGAGAAGTACGCGCAGAGCGAGGAGGAGGGCGACCGCTGGTACGAGGACCCGGACAACAACCGCCGGCCGCCCGAGCTGCTCCCCCGGGACGAGGTGGCCCGCGCGATCAACTCCGAGGTCAAGGCCGGGCGTGGCTCCCCGCACGGCGGGGTGTTCCTGGATGTGTCGACCCGGCTGTCCGCCGAGGTCATCCGGCGCAAACTGCCGTCGATGCACCACCAGTTCAAGGAGCTGGCGGACGTCGACATCACCGCCGAGGCCATGGAGGTCGGCCCCACCTGCCACTACGTGATGGGCGGTGTGGACGTCGACCCGGACACGGCGGCGGCGACCGGGGTGCCGGGGCTGTTCGCCGCGGGCGAGGTGGCCGGCGGCATGCACGGCTCCAACCGGCTGGGCGGCAACTCGTTGTCCGACCTGCTGGTCTTCGGGCGCCGGGCGGGCCTGCACGCGGCCGAGTACGCGGCCGGGCTCGCCGGCGCGCGTCCGGCCGTCGTGGAGTGGCAGGTCGACGCCGCCGCCGCCGAGGCGCTGCGGCCGTTCAGCGCGGAGGCCGGGGCCGTGCCGGACGGCGTCCCGGAGAACCCGTACACGCTCCACCAGGAGCTGCAGCAGACGATGAACGACCTGGTCGGCATCATCCGCCGGCAGGGCGAGATGGAGGAGGCGCTGACCCGGCTGGACGCGCTGCGGGTGCGGGCCAGGCGGGCCGGCGTCGAGGGGCACCGGCAGTTCAACCCGGGCTGGCACCTCGCCATCGACCTGCGGAACATGCTGCTGGTGAGCGAGTGCGTGGCCCGGGCGGCGCTGGAGCGCACGGAGTCGCGGGGCGGTCACACCCGGGACGACCACCCGGAGATGGACCGCCGTTGGCGCAAGCTCAACCTGGTCTGCGAACTCTCCGATCCGGCCGACGCGTTCGGCGAGGTGTCGGTCGGGCGGCGCGAGATGGACCCGATCCGGCCCGACCTGCTCGCGCTTTTCGAGAAGGACGAGTTGCTCAAGTACCTGACGGACGAGGAGCTGGACCGGTGAGCACGTACACGGCGCACTTCAGGGTCTGGCGCGGCGACGCGGACGGCGGCGGGCTGCGGGACTACCGGGTCGAGGTCCACGACGGCGAGGTGGTCCTCGACATCATCCACCGACTGCAGGCCACCCAGGCGGGCGACCTGGCGGTGCGCTGGAACTGCAAGGCCGGCAAGTGCGGCTCGTGCAGCGCGGAGGTCAACGGCAGGCCGCGGCTGATGTGCATGACCCGCATGTCGGTGTTCGGCCGGGACGAGACCATCACGGTCACGCCGATGCGGACCTTCCCCGTGGTGCGGGACCTGGTGACGGACGTGTCCTTCAACTACGACAAGGCGCGGGAGGTGCCGTCCTTCGTCCCGCCCGAGGGCGTGGCGCCGGGTGAGTACCGGATGCTGCAGGAGGACGTGGAGCGCTCGCAGGAGTTCCGCAAATGCATCGAGTGCTTCCTGTGCCAGGACACCTGCCATGTGGTCCGTGACCACGAGGAGAACAAGAAGGCGTTCGCGGGTCCGCGCTTCCTGATGCGGGTGGCGGAGCTGGACATGCACCCGCTGGACGCTGCGCAGGAGCGGGGCCTGGACCGCAAGCGGTCGGCCCAGGACGAGCACGGGCTCGGCTACTGCAACATCACCAAGTGCTGTACCGAGGTCTGCCCCGAGCACATCAAGATCACCGACAATGCGCTCATCCCGCTGAAGGAGCGCGCGGTGGACCGCAAGTACGACCCGCTGGTCTGGCTCGGCGACAAGATCCGCCGCAGGACCTGAGCCGCCGGTTCTCCCGCGTGGTGGAGGCGCTGCTCGAAAGAGGCCTCAGAAGAGGCTGAGCAGCGCCTCTATCGTGTCCTCGCCCGTGCTGCCCCCGCCGTCCGAGGGCAGGTCCAGCTCGAACCAGACGGTCTTGCCGCGGTGGGTGCGGCGGGAGCCCCAGCGGGTGCTGAGCAGGGAGACCAGTTGCAGTCCGCGGCCGCCCTCGTCGGTGGCGCGGGCCCTTCGGCGGCGCGGCTGGGCGAGGGCGTCGTCCCATACCTCGCAGACCAGCGTACGGTCGCGCAGCAGGCGCAGCCGGATGTCGCCCTGGCCGTGCCGCAGCGCGTTGGTGACCAGTTCGCTGACGAGCAGTTCGGTGGTGTCGACCAGCGCGCCCAGGTCCCAGGACACCAGGCAGTCGCGGGCGAGCTCGCGGGCGCGGGCCACGGATCGGGGGTTGGGCTCCAGCGTCCAGTCCCCGACGGAGTCGGCGGGCAGGCCGTGGACGCGGGCCATGAGCAGGGCGATGTCGTCCTCGCCGTGGGCGGTGTCGAGCCGGGCGAGTATGTGGTCGCAGACGTCCTCCAGCGGGCGCTGGGGTTCGTCGAGCGCGGCGCGGAAGGCGCGCAGGCCCTCGTCGAGCGGGTGGTTGCGGGACTCGACGAGGCCGTCGGTGTAGAGGGCGAGGAGGGCGCCGTCCGGCAGGTCGACCTCGACCTCCTCGAAGGGCTCTCCGCCGACGCCCAGCGGCATGCCGGTGGGCACCTCCAGCATCATGGCCTGCTCGCCGGGTTCGACGAGGACCGGCGGCAGGTGGCCGGCGTTGGCGATGGTGACCCGGCGGGTGATGGCGTCGTAGACGGCGTAGACGCAGGTGGCGAGGTAGACCTCGGACAGGTCCGAGGTGTCGCCCCCCTTGCCGCGCCGGCTGCTGCGGCCGTCGCCGCTGCCGCCGAGCCCGCGGGCGACCTCGTCGAGGGCGGAGAGCACGTCCGCGGGTTCGATGTCCAGCAGCGCCAGGGTGCGTACGGCGGTGCGCAGTTCGCCCATCGCGACGGCGGCGCGCAGACCGCGGCCCATGACGTCGCCGACGACGAGCGCGGTGCGGTGGCCGGGGAGTTCGATCACGTCGAACCAGTCGCCGCCGACCTCGGTCTCCATGTTGCCGGGCAGATAGCGGCAGGCGATGTCGAGTCCGGCGGCCTCGGGGTTGCCGGGCGGGAGCAGACTGCGCTGCAGGATGAGGGCGCGTTCGTGCTCGCGCCGGTACAGCCGGGCGTTGTCGATGAAGACGGCGGCGCGCGCGGCGAGTTCCTCGGCGAGCATACGGTCGCGCTCGGAGAAGGGCTCACTGCCCTTGGCGCGGGCGAACTGGACCAGGCCCAGCACGGTGTCGCGGGCGACGACGGGCACCGCGAGGGTGGACTGCACCAGGCCACCGCCGAGTTCGCCGAGCTCCACCTCCCCGTCGCCGCCGTCGGCGCCTATGACCTGGGTCTGGGCGGTGCGCAGGGCGCCCGCCCAGGGCGAGTTGAAGGGGTAGCGGTGGACGGCGCCCACCGAGACCGGGCCGCCCGCGTGGCCGCCGTCCAGGGGGGTGACGGGCGCGTCGGAGACGGCGCTGGCGAAGGCGACCCGGCGGACCTCGCCGCTGCCGTCGGCGGTGCCGACCGGGCCCTCCTCGCCGACCAGGAGCGCCTGGTAGAGGTCGACCGAGGCCAGGTCGCAGAAGTGCGGCACGGCGACGTCGAGCAGCTCGCGGGCGGTGGTCTCCAGGTCCAGGGAGCTGCCGATGCGCCGGCTGGCCTCGTTGAGCAGGGCGAGGTTGCGGCGGGTGTGCGCGGCCTCCCGCTCGGCGCGCTGGCGTCCGGTGACGTCCTGGGCGACGCCGGCGACGCCGATGGGCCGTCCGCTGCCGCTGTGCAGCCGGTACAGGGAGATCGCCCAGCGCCTGCGGTTGTTGGTCCCGGACCCCGAGGGGACGGTACCGACGATCGTCATGTCCAGGACCGGGTCGCCGCTGTCCAGCACCTGCTTGAGGGCGGCAGTGAGCCGGTCGGCCTCGACGCGGGAGAGGAAGTCGTGCGGGGTGCGGCCGCGGTGGTCGCCGGGGCTGCGGCCGAAGACGGTGGAGAAGCGCTGGTTGACGCGGAGCAGCTTGAGGTTGGTGTCGAAGAGGATGAAGCCCATCGGCGACTGGCCGAACACCGCCTGCGAGGAGGCGAGATCGGTCTCGATCTGGCGCAGCACGCGGACGTCCACGGCGATGCAGAGTGCCCCGCGCCGGCCCGTCTCGCTCCGCGAGGGCATGACGTAGACCTCGGCCAGGCCTTCCTGGCCGGCCTTGTCGCGGTACGGCACGGTGCCGATCCACTCGCGCCCGTCGAGGATCTCCGCGACCCGCTCGTGCGCCCGGGTGCGCTGGTCCTCGGGGACGAAGGCGGTGATGGGGTCCTGGCCGAGCGCCTCGGACGCGGATACGCCGAAGAACTCCTCGGCGCGCTCGCTCCACTGCTCGATCCGCCCGTCGGGGCCGAGGGAGAACGAGGCCACCCGGATGTAGTCGTAGAGGGAGCCGGGCGGACTGGACTGCCAGGCGCTCTGTGTCACGGCCTCAGCGTTCCGGGGCCCAACAACCCCCGACGGCTCATCGCTCACGCCCGACCCCTCCAGCTCACACATACGGACCGGCTGGTGCCGAGTATTCAGCATTACCCCCGTTCCGCACATGCACTTGTCGATCACAGCATCATCTCGAGGCGTACGAATTCCGCCGACGCCCCACTTCAACTACCCTGCTCCGGCCCGCCGAACCGTGCGTGACCGGTCATCCGCGGGGGCCGCCCGCGGCGTTCGCCGCGGCGGGGAGCGCGAGCTCGAACCAGACCGTCTTGCCCTGCGCGCCGTACCGGGTGCCCCAGCGCCGGGAGGTGTGGGCGACCAGGTGCAGCCCGCGGCCGCCCTCGTCCTCCTCGCCGGCGGCGCGCCGGCGGGGCGGGTCGGGCAGCGGGTCGGAGACCTCGACCAGGAGCGAGGTGCCGCGCACCATGCGCACTCCGATGGGGCCGCGGGCGTACCGCGCGGAGTTGGTGACGAGTTCGCTGACGAGCAGCGCGGTGACGTCGGTGAGCTCGCGCAGCCCCCACTGCGCCAGGGTCTCCGTCACGTTGCGCCGGGCACGGCGTACGGCGCTCGGCTCGGCCGTGAACACCCAGTGGGCCGTGCTGCCCTCCGGGAGGCCGCCGAGGCGGGCCACGAGCAGGGCCACGTCGTCGGGCTCGCGTCCCTGGGCGAGGGTGGCCAGCAGGTCGTCGCAGGCCTGCTCCAGGGAGCGCAGCGGCCGGCGGGCGAGCACCGACCGCAGGCGGTCCATGCCGACCCCGATGTCCTCGCCGCGCGCCTCGACCAGCCCGTCGGTGTAGAGCACGAGGACGGAGGAGTCGGGCACGTCGAGCTCGACGGACTCGAAGTCGACGCCGCCGACGCCCAGCGGCACCCCGGCCGGGGACTCCAGCAGCCGGGCCCGGCCGCCCCCGCGAATGGCGGGCTCCACCAGGACGGGTGGCGGATGCCCGGCGCGGGCCACGGCGAGCCGCCGGGTGGAGGGGTCGTAGACGGCGTACACGCAGGTGGCCGTCCAGCCCTCGGCGGTGCCCGCGGCGAGGTCGTCACCGAGGTCGTCGACGCGGCGCAGCAGTTCCTCCGGCGCCATCTCCAGCGCGGCCAGGGTCCGCACGGCGGTGCGCAGCCGGCCCATCGTGGCGGCGGCGCGCAGCCCGTGGCCGACGACGTCCCCGACGACGAGGGCGACCCGCCCGCCGGCGAGCGGGATGACGTCGAACCAGTCGCCGCCCGCCGCCGCCCCGCTGCTGCCGGGGACGTAGCGGAAGGCGAGGTCGACACCGGGCGGCTCGGGCACGCTGCGCGGCAGGAGGCTGCGCTGCAGCATCAGGGCGCCCTCGCGTTCGCGGATGTAGAGGCGGGCGTTGTCCAGGGCGGCCGCGGAGCGGTCGCACAGTTCCATGGCGAGCTCGACGTCGTCCTGGTCGAAGGGGTCCCGGCCGCCGGCGCGGCTGACGACCAGCAGCCCGAGGACGATGCCGCGGGCGCGCAGCGGGGCGACCAGCAGCGAGTGGATGCCGAGGTCCAGGGCGGCCTGCACCTTGGGGTCGCCGGGGAAGGTGGCGACGGTGTCGCGCAGTTCGTCCGCGCCGCGCACCAGGGCGGGCCGCGCGCTCTGCAGCACGGAGCCGAAGACCGACGCCCGGTCCACCTCGATGACCTTGCCGATGCCGATCATCCGGTCGACCAGGGGGCCCTCCTCGATCGCCCCGATGCCGAGCTGGCGCATCCGCGTGCGCTCCCCGTACGGGGCGCCGGGCAGCTCCCCGCCGTCCGGCACGGCCGCGTGCAGGATCACCCCGCTGTAGTCGCTGAACCGCGGGACGACGGTTTCGGCCAGCTGCTCGGCGATGCGCCGTACGTCCAGCAGGTCCGCCAGGCGCGAGCCGACGTCGTTGAGCAGTGCCAGCCGGCGCCGGGTGCGCTCGATCTTCTCTGCGCTGTGCTGGCGCTCCGTCACGTCCATCACGCTGCAGCTGATCCCCAGCACCCGGCCCGCGCGGTCCTCCAGCCGGTGGTACGACACCGAGCGCCAGCCGCCGGACGGTCCGGGCACGACGACGTCGATGACCGGGCGGCCGGTGGCCAGCACGTGCCGCTGGAGGGTGGTGAGCTCGTCGGCGGCTCCGGCGGTCACGATCTCCTCAACGCGGTGGCCGAGGGTCTGCGCGGCGGGGACCTCGTTCATCCGCGTCAGGGCGTCGTTGACACGGACGTAGCGCAGCTCGGTGTCGAAGATCGCGACGCCCAGGGGCGAGGAGTCGAAGAGCGAGTCCAGTGCCGCCAGGTCGTGCTCCATGCTGCGGATCCGGCTGGTCTCGGCGATCGACACCAGGACGAAGGACCGGCCGTCGCCGTCCACGAGGAGCGAGGCCCGTGCCTCGACCCGCACCCGGTGGCCGTCGCGGTGCCGGACGCCGAGGACGCCGTCCCAGCGTCCGGTACGCAGCAGTTCGGCCAGGATCGGCTCGACGGGTCCGGGGCGCTGCGCGGAGGCCGTCCGGCGCCCGGCGGGCGCGGCCTTCCCGGGCCGCCCCGCCCGTACGCCGTCCTCGGCGGGGTCGATCAGGGCGGAGACCCGGCGGCCCACGATGTGCTCGCCCGACCAGCCGAGCATCTCCTCCGCGAGGGGGCTCCAGAGCAGGACCCTGCCCGAGGTGTCCAGGACGACGACGGCCGGCCGCAGGGTGTCCATCAGGGTGCCGGAGGCGGTGGGCGCGCCCGGCGCCGGTCCCGCGGATCCGGGCCGGAGCCAGGCGTGGGCGCGCTCGTGCGCGGCCGGGGACTCGGGGTGCCCCGGGTCCTCGCCCTTCGCAGTGCCGTCCTCGCTCCCGCTCACGTGTGGGGACCCCAGACCAGTGCAGGGCCGGCCGGCTCGGGGCCGGGCGACCGTCTTCGGATCAATCCCCACATACCCGATATTCCGCGCCACATATCCGTCCTGGCGTGCCGCGGGGGCGGTCCCGGGCCGTCCGCGCCGCGGTCAGCCCCGGGCCGGGTCCTGGGCGGCGGCCCGGGCCGCCGCCCAGGCGGCCGCGGGACGGTCCTGGTCGAGCCAGTCGACCTCGTCGAGGCGGTCGGGGGTGAGCCATCGCAGCTCGTCGTGGTCCTCCAGGGGCCGGGGCTCCCCGGAGAGGATGCGCGCGGTCCACACCTGCAGGACGTAACCGGGCTTGAGCGGCCATTCGCCGGGGACCCGCTCCAGCGCCTCGGCCTCCACACCCAGTTCCTCGCGCAATTCCCGGATCAGCGCCTGCGGCGCCGTCTCACCCGCCTCGAGCTTGCCGCCGGGCAGCTCCCAGCGCCCCGCCAGCTCCGGCGGCGCGCTGCGCCGCGCCGCGAGCAGCCTGCCGCGGTCGAGCACGGCCGCGCCGACCACCACCGTCACGTCGTGCGTCGTCATGGGCGGCACCCTATCCGGGGCGGCCGTCCCCGGCGGCTTCCGCGGCCGCCGTCGCCGGCGGCCCCGGGGGGGGCTTGCGCGGCTGACGGCTGGGTCGTGTCGTCACATGCCCTCCCCCGGCCTTCGGCCGGGGTGCCCCCACTCAGCGGCGCCTGGCACGGCACTCCCCCAGCTCCGCTGGGAAGTGCCCCAACGCTGCGTTGTCGCATCGTCCGAGGAGCCCCCTACGAGGACGATCCTCCGCCTTCCGATGCACCGCACCTGCGTCAGCCGGGGGAGCTCATGTGACGACAAGGCCTAAGAGGCGCGCCGGTCGATGCGCTCGATGAGGTAGAGCTGCTTGTGGCCGCGCGCGTCGAGGGTGTCGGCGACCTGTTCGGCCTCCTGCCGGGTGGCGTAGCGGCCGACCCGGTAGCGGTTGCCGTTGTCGTCCTGGCGTATGACGACCCAGACCAGCTCGCTCATCGGATCTCCTCCAGGTGCGCCACGTTGGCCCGGTCGTCGTCCTCGCCGCTCGGGGCGCCGGCGAACCAGGCGTCGAGGATCTCCCTGAGCAGGGGCTCGCTGGTCAGACGCAGGCTCAGGGCGAGGGCGTTGGCGTCGTTCCACTTGCGGGCGCCGTCCGCGGAGTACGCGTCGGCGCAGAGGGCGGCGCGGACGCCGGGCACCTTGTTGGCGGCGATGGACGCTCCCGTGCCCGTCCAGCAGCACACGACGGCCTGGTCGGCGCGGCCCTCCGCGAGGTCCCGGGCGGCGCTCTCCGCGCTCCAGGCCCAGTCCTCGCGGTCGCCGGCGCGCAGGGCTCCGTGGGCGATCACGGTGTGGCCGCGGCGGCGCAGTTCGTCGACGAGCAGCCGCGCAACCGGCTCGTCCATGTCCGAGGAAACGGCGATGCGCATATGCCGGAGCCTACGCCCGAACGTGACGCGCCGGACACGTTCGGGCAGTATTCGACTCGATCGGGCCATGTTCGATTGGGAGTTGACTCAGAAGGGGCTCTTGTCCGCGCCGTTCGCGCATCGGCGTGCGCCCCGGCGCCGCCCCACACGGCCCGCGCACCTCCGGCACCGCGCCGGCACCCGGCCCACCAGCGGGCTTGCCGGCGAGGGCGCACAAGGGGCGCGGCCCGCGGTACGGGCCCGGACCAGGCCGCCCCACCCCGCCGGAACCGCCCGGCGTCCGGGCGGGGTCACTTCACCGGCATCCGGTACGACACCCGGTAGCGGTCGGCCGGGATGACGAGGTCCGCCGTCTCGACGGGCAGACCGGACGCGTAGTAGGTACGGCGGATCTCGATGACCACGTGCCCGGGCACCCCGCCCAGCACCGCGGTCTCCTCCGCGAGCCCGGGCCGGGCACCGACGTCCTCGGCCACGTTGTCGACCACGACGTCGAGCGCGGCCATGCGCTCCACCACTCCCTGCCCGGCCAACGGGCCCTCCTCCGGCAGCAGGACGGGCGAGCGGCCGGTCACCGACAGCGGCTCCCAGGAGGTGGCGAGCATCATCGGCTCGCCCTCCGTCCGGTAGAGGTAGCGCGTGCGCATCACGCGGTCGCCGGGCTTGATGCCCAGCCTGTCGGCGATGCGCGCGGTGGCCGTGTCCTGGAAGCTGTTGGACTCCCAGGTGCCCTTGAAGCCCTCGTCGGCCTGCTCCTGCCGGAACGGCGTCGCCTGGCCGCTCCCCGGCCGGTAGCCCGTGCGCACGACCAGCCGCGGGTCGGGGCGCTCGCGCACGTACGTGCCGGAGCCGGACCGGCCCTCGACGAAGCCCTCGGCCATCAGCACCTTGCGGGCTTCCAGGGCGACGGTGTCCGACACCCCGTACTCCGCGCGGATGCGGGCCTGCGACGGCAGGCGGGTGTGCGGAGGGAGGCTGCCGTCGAGGATCTTCCGGCGGAGATCCTCGGCGACGCGCAGGTACGCGGGCTGCTCACCGAAAGGCACGTGCCCCTCCCTCGGGTTGACTGTGTGCAACAGCTTGACAACTCAGGGTTGCCACCCGCAAGCCTTCCGCAAGGCTTTACCCGTGTCGCGTCACCCGGGCAGCAGATCGAAGGCCGCCAGAACCACCCTCGCGTGCTGCTCCGCCTGCTGACGCACCGGGATCCAGCGGGCCCGGTGCGCCGTCTCGTACGCCTCGCACCACTCCGCCACCAGCCGCTCCAGCAGTTCCCGGACGGCGGCCAGCGGGACGGGCGGGAGCTCGGCGGCACGGACCACCCGCAGCAGCATCGCGGCGGCGCGCAACGGCAGTCGCTGCGCGTAGATCTCGACACTGCTGACCCGGGCCCGGGTCATCGCGGGCAGCGGCGGAGCCGCCGCCGTGCGCAGCGCCGGGTCCCAGTCCGCGGCGAGCACCGGGCCGACCGCGACGATCTCCTGCGCGGCGCGCAGCAACGGCCCGCCGTCGTCGGGCAGGTGCGGCCGCACCTGCCCGATGAGCCCGCCGACCAGCAGGCTGGCACTGCGCAGCGCCTCCCCCGCCGTGCGCAGCGCGCGCTCGGCACTCGGATGCGGCGAGGTGTCGGCGGCGCGGTCGCACGCCCACATGGGCACCTCGGCGATCGCGGTGACACCGCCGTACCGGTGGGCGTACGTCCAGGTGGAGTTGGAGGCGTCCTCGCGCGGGCCGCCCGGCGGCGGCAGCACGTACACGCCGGGGCCGGGGCTCGGCCAGTGGAAGGCGTCGGAGGACCCGGCCTCCAGGGGGATGTCGAACTCGGCCGCGGACTTGGCGATCCGCTCCGCGAGCCGCGGGATGTCCCGGGTCACCTGGATGAAGGTGCCGCCGACGTCGATGCCGTGCAGCGAGCACTGCAGCACGGGCCGCAGCTCGTCGATGACCCCGATCAGCGCCCGGGTCTCGGGCAGGGCCCCGTCCAGCGTGCCGTCGTCCGGCAGCCACTCGGGCTGCTCCGCGGCGCGCGGGCGGAAGAAGTGCCGGTAGTGGCCGAGCATGGTGAACCGGGCGTCCGGGACCGCCTCGTTGAGCCGGGCGCCGTCCGGGTCCGCGCACAGCAGGAAGTGCCAGGCGGCGTCGGTGCCGTCGCGCAGCACGGGGTCGGCGGTGATCCGCCGGGCCAGCACCAGCGCGGTGGCGCCGCCGACCATCTCGTTGGCGTGCGGGCCGGCCACCACCAGGACGTTGCGGGAACCGTGCCCGACCGAGAGCAGCAGCAGCGGCTCCCCGGCACGGGACAGGCCCACCGTCCGCAGCCGGCAGACGTCGGGACGGCGGAGCGCCAGGGCCCTGGCCGCCGCGGCGACCTCGTCCACGGTCGGGTAGCGCTCGCCGACAGCGGTCTCCCCCGGAGATGTCATGCAGCCCCCCGCATCGGTCCCTGTGGTCAGGTTCGGATTGTTCCAATCCGTACGGAGCCGGGGCTAGGCCCTGTCGTCAAAGTGGCTCCCCCGGCATGCGGCCGGGGGAGCCACTTCGACCACGGGGGCCTCGAGCGCGTCGGGCGGCGGTCCGGCCCGGCACGACGGAGGGGTACGGCCGCCGACGCGGCCGTACCCCTCCTGCGCTCGGCGCGTGTCAGTGCCGGCGGGCGGCCTGACGGCGACGGGTCGCGAGGACCACACCGCCACCGGCGGCCAGCAGCACGGCCGCGGCGGCCGAGAGCATGCCCACGTTGCTGCTGCCGGTCTCGGCGAGGTCGCCCGAGCCGCCGTTGGGGGACTCGGAGGTCTCGGCCTCGACGGACTCGGACGGCGCGGCCGAGGCCGGCGCCGACTCCGAGGCCGGGGCGGTGGCCGAGGGGGTCTCGGTCGCGGCGGGGGTGGTCTCCTCGCCGCCGGCCGGAGTGGTCTCGTCACCGGCGGGGGTGGTCTCGTCGCCCGAGGGGGTGGTCGGGGTGGAGGTGGCGGGGGTGGACGGGACGGTCTGCGTGGTGCAGTCCTTCGTGCCGCCGTTCCACCAGGCGATCTTCTTGTCGCCGATGACCGCGTGGTTCGGGCCCTCGGGCAGGTCGCCGTGCTCGTAGCCGTCGTTGGCGTCCAGGACGCCGTCGTACTTCTTGTTGCCGTAGTACAGGTCGACCTGCGCGAAGCAGGTGACGTCCGGAACGGCCACGTCGAGCGTGTCGGTGCCGGTGGTGATCTTCACGGTGTCCCAGTCGTGGAACACCTGCTTGCCCGAGGTCTGGAAGGTGGGACCGTGGGTGCGGTAGGAGGCGAGGGACACGGTGCAGGACGCGGAGCCGTCCGCGACCCGGACCTTGACGTGGACCTTGCCGTCCTCGCCGGGCTTGAGGTTGACGTCGTCGACCTTGACCGACGGGTACCAGGCCGTGCCGTCGAGCGAGAACTCGCAGCGGTCGGTGGAGGTCTTGGTGCCACCGCCGTGGCCGGGCTGGTACCCGTGGTGGCCGCCCTTGTCCCAGCCCTTGCCGCCAGGGCAGTCGCCGGCCCAGGCGGAGGTGGCCCCCATGGCGGAGAGGGCGACGGCCGCGGCGCTCACGCCCAGCAGCCGTCCGACGGTGACACGTCGCGATATGGACATGCAGAACCCAATCTTGGCGTTGCGTGGCCCGGCGGGCGCGGCTGACGGCGGCTCTCCCCGTATGTGAGCAGGCCGAGGCGTCACCGGGCGAGTGGTCGAAGTGCACACGGGGCTCATCGGCCCCAGTGGCACCACGCATCGTCGTGGCTCTGTCAATGGGCTGTCAACCTGGGGCGACGCAAAGACTCGTGACCGAGGTCTCGATCCGGCGCACCGCGGCCATGGCGCCGAAGGCCAGCACCCGCACCAGATCGGCGTCGTAGGGGTCCGGATCGGCGATCCGCCAGGCCTCCGCGTCCGCCTCGGTGATCCGGTACGGGGCGAGGGCGGCGAGCAACGCCAGCCGGGCGCCGGGCCGTTCGGCGGCGGGCACCCCGGCGAGCGCCGCGGCGGTCCGGTCGCCGCCGAGCGGCTCGGGCGTACCGTCCCAGGCGTCCACGGCGGCCACCACCGCCTCCCGGGCGGCGTCGCCGAGCCGTCGCCCTCCCACGGCGGCGGCCCGCCGCAGCGCGGCGAAGGCGGTGCCCACCGGGGCGTCCTCGGCCCACTGCGGCGCGGGCCCGGCCGGACCGCGCAGCAGCGGCAGGCTGGCCCCGGGCGGCAGCGGCCTGCGGACGGTGCGGGCCAGGGCCCGGCCGCCGAGGCTGCGCACCAGCCGCAGCCGCTGCAGCCCGCCGGGCAGCAGGTCCTCGGTCAGCAGCGCGGACACCATCCGGTTGACGAAGTGGAAGGCGAGGGCGGTGCCGACGAACTCCGGCGCGTCCCGCGGGCCGAAGGGGCGCTCCGCGGCCGCCGGACGGCCGGGGGCCGCGGTCGCCCTGCCCCAGGCGACCAGCGCGGCCCGGCGGGGGTCGTCGGGCGTGCCGCCGCGGGCGACGGTCTCGGCGAGGCGGTGGTCGCCGGTGGCGTGCAGCAGGACGGTGTGCGCGTCCACGCAGAAGGGGCAGCGGTTCGCGGCCGACACCCCCAGGGCGACCAACTCCTTGTCGGTGCGCGGGACCCGGCCGGCGAGCAGGGACTCGCGCAGCACCGCCCAGGCCGCCGCGAGCAGGTCGGGGGCGGCCGACAGCGCCACGAAGGTCGGGGCGTGGCCCACGCCGAAGTCGGCGGCGAGTTGGGCGTAGACCTCGGCGGTCCGGCCGGTGGCGTCGCCGGGCGGCGCGGGAGTGGTGAGACGGAAGGGCGTGGCCATGGCCGGGCCTCCTCGCTGGACGGCTCGTGGACGGTGGTGTTCGCGTCGGGTCGATCGTGGCCGCCCGGGGGCCGTCCGGTCGTCGTCCGGGGGAAGGGGTCCGGCACTGCTCCGGGCACCGGGGCCGCGGGCGGGACTACTCCACCGGGAGTAGCCGCGGAGCCGTCTTCGGGGAGGACGTGCCGCCCGGGGCGGCGGCGTAGGGTGCGGGCATGGGTGGCACGCTGATCGGGCGTCAGGGGTTGGCCGGGCTGCGGGGGTGGCGGGGCGTCGCCTTCGACACGGTGATCGGCGTCGTCCTCGCCGTCGACGTCCTGCTGCTGCCCGGGGTGCCGCGCCCCGCGAACGCCCTCGACCTCGCGCTGGGCCTGGTGGGCGCGCTGGCGGTGGCGGGGAGCCGCCGCCGGCCCGCGGCGGCGCTGCTGCTGTGCACCGGCTGCATGCTGGCCTACGCGCTGCGGGTGCACCCCGGCCCCTCGGCGGCGTTCCCCGTGCTGGTCGCGATCCACATGGCGGTCAGGGCGGGCGGGAAGCGGCTGCCGGTGCAGTTGTCGGCGCTGGCGTTCCTCGCCGGCTATCTCGCCTCCGGGCAGCCCGCGCCCACGTCGGCGCAGTCCACCGCGCTGCTGCTCGGCTGGTTCCTGGCCTCGGTCGCCATGGCCGTGGTGGGCCGGCACCGCCGGGCCTACCTGGAGCAGCTGGAGCGGCGCGCGCTGGACGCCGAACGCACCCGCGAGGAGGCGGCGTTGCGCCGGGCCGGCGAGGAACGGCTGCGGATCGCCCGGGAACTGCACGACTCGCTCACCCACAGCATCTCGATCATCAAGCTGCAGGCCGGGGTCGCCGTCCATCTGGCCCGCAAGCGCGGCGAGGAGGTGCCCGACGCGCTGCTGGCGATCCAGGAGGCGAGCGGGGAGGCGATGCGGGAGCTGCGCGCGACCCTGGAGGTGCTGCGCGGCACCGGGGGCGGCCACGGGCTGGACCGGATCGAGGACCTGGTCGAGCGCTCGCGAACGGCCGGGCTGCCGACCGGCGTCACGGTCGGCGGACGCGAACGGCCGCTGGACGACGCGGTCGACCGGGCCGCGTACCGCATCGTGCAGGAGGCGCTCACCAACGTCGCCCGGCACGCCGGGCCGGAGTCCCGGGCCACCGTCCGCATCGAGTACGGCGACCGGGAGCTGGTGGTGCAGGTCGACGACGACGGCACGGCGGCCCCCGGCGACGGCCTGGTGCCCGGGGTCGGGCTGACCGGGATGCGGGAGCGGGTGACCGCGCTCGGCGGGCGGCTGCGGGCCGGGCCGCGGTCCGGGGGCGGCTTCTCCGTACGGGCCGAACTCCCCCTGGACCCCCTGCCCTCGGCCGACGCCGGGACGGCGGCCGGGGCCGCCGGGGCGTCGCTGGAGGAGGTGTCGTGATCCGCGTGCTGATCGTGGACGACCAGGCGCTGATGAGGGCCGGTTTCCGCGCCCTCCTCGACGCCGAGGAGGGCATCGAGGTGGTGGCCGAGGCGGGCGACGGGCAGCAGGGCGTCGAACTCGCCCGGCGGCACGTGCCCGACGTGGTGCTCCTCGACGTCCAGATGCCCGTGCTCGACGGGATCGGCGCGACCCGGCTGATCGTCGCCGATCCCCGGCTGGCCGGGGTGCACGTGGTCATCCTCACCAACTACGGCCTGGACGAGTACGTCTTCGACGCGCTGCGCGCCGGAGCCAGCGGCTTCCTGCTGAAGGACACCGAACCCGCCGACCTCGTCCAGGCCATCCACGTCGCCCGGCGCGGCGACGCGCTGCTCTCCCCCGCGATCACCCGCAGGCTGATCGGCGAGTTCGTATCGCGGCCGCCCGACGCCACGCACGCGGCGGGCCTGGAGGCGCTGACCAACCGGGAGCGCGAGGTGCTCGCGCTCGTCGCCCGCGGGCTCGCCAACGACGAGATCGCCGGGCGGATGGTCATCAGCCCGCTGACCGCCAAGACCCACGTCAGCCGGGCGATGACCAAGCTGGGTGCCCGCGACCGCGCCCAACTGGTCGTCTACGCCTACGAGTCCGGGCTGATCACACCGAAGGGTTCGCCGCAGCGACCGTCGTGGCCAGCCCCAGCGCCTCCCGCGCCCTGACCGCCTCCCCGTGGCCGCTGTGCGCGTCCGCGTCCTCGTAGTGCTCGTAGTAGGCGTCCGCGTCCTTCGCCTCGGCGGCCTTGGCCCAGTGGGCGCGCGCCTTCCCGGCCTCCGCCGCGAGCGCGGCGACCGGTTCCGCGGCGCCGGCCGGCCAGTCGTGGGCCCGCAGCGCCCGGGCCTCCACGGCGAGGGCCACCGTGACCTCGCCGGCCCACTTCCGGTAGCCCTCCAGGTCGTCCTCCACGTACTCCTCCTCCGGCCCGGCGGCCATGGCCTCGTTGAGCGCGTTGGCGGCCTCCAGATAGGCGACCTGGTGGGCGTCGAGCGTGCTCGCGTCCTGCCGCAGGGAGCCCTCGAGCGTGCCCTTCTCCTTGCCGAACACGCAGGTGACCTGGCGGTCGCCGAGCTTCCAGGTCTGCCGGTCCGGGGCGTAGTAGTACACCTTGACGTCCGCCGGCACCGCCCAGGCGTCCATGGCGTAGCCGTCGGCCAGCCGCTGGCAGCGTTCCTCCACGCGGTCCCGGAGCGCCGCGTCGCCCGGGTAGGCCTGCGACCCGGGCAACCGGAACGTCCCGACCACCTCGGCGGTGTGCCTGCGCGCGCAGGGCACGGTGTCCATGCCGGCGGCCGGGGCCTGCAGGCCGCCGCCGGGGGTGTCGAAGCACTCGCCCCGGCGCAGCGAGAAGGCGCCGCCGTCCCGGGCCCCTTCCCTGGCGCCCTCCTTGACGCCCTCGACGAAGGCGCCGACGCCGCCGACGAGCACGAGCGTGCACAGCAGCGTGCCGACGGCCGAGAGCACCAGCCCGGTCACGGCCATGCCCTTGCCGCGCGCGCCCGTCCGCCCGATCTGCACGAGCGCGATCGCCCCGAGCACGACCCCCACCACCGGCACCATGCACAGCAGCCCGGTCACCAGCGCGGCCACGGCGAACCCGTTCAGCGGCGCCCGCCGCGGCGCGGGCGGCAACGCGTTCGGCAGCGCGGGCTGGTGGGGGTACGGGGGATACGGCGGAGGCTGCACGGAACGGCTCCTCACGAACGGGCGAACGTGGCGAACGGCCGCGCGAATATATCCCGGCCCCGGGCCCGCGCCGTCGGCGGCCACCGCTAGGGTTCTCCGGGTCGGGCGCCGGCACCCGAAGGAGAAGCACTGTGCCCCCTGAGGCGGCCGGCACGTTCCGGACGACACCGCGCAGCCGCGCGATCGACCCGAGCCGTCAGGGGGCGGGCGCATGACGACTCGACGGACGGTGGTGGCCGCGGGGGCGGCGCTGCTCGTGGCCGGATGCGCCTCGCGGAGGCCGCAGGAGCGGCGTGAGGCCGCGGAGGGCCCGGTGCGGACGGACACCGCCCCGCTGCAGCGGCGCTTCCCGCTGCTGGGGCGGCTCCACGGTGCCCACTGGCTGGCGTACGACCTGGTCGCGGGCAACGACGGCAGGTCGGTCCCCGGTCCGTCGGACATCCGGGTGGTCGGCATCGCGGCCCTCGCCGAGGGCCGGGTCGCCGCGCTCACCGCCCGGCGGGACTTCCGCCCTGCCGGCCCGCCCGTGCTCCCGGGCCGTCTCGCCACCCTCCTCCCGGCGGACGCGGGGTGGCTGCACGGCGGCTCCTTCGACGCGGAGATCACCGCGGACGCCTACAGCGGCTCCTTCTTCCTGTCCCGGTCCCGGGGGCTGGTCTGCTTCGACTGCGTCAACCCGGTGGCCGCCGCCCCGTCGCCGTGACCGGAACGGGGAGTCAGGACGTGCAGAGCGTCCGCTTCAGCACCTCGTTGACGGCCTTGGCCTGCTCCTCGGTGACCTGGTGGTCGGCACTGCCGAAGCGCGACTGCGCGGCGGCCACCGCGTTGCCGCCTCCGTTGATGGTGGCGCACTGCTGGCGCGCGTTGGCGACGGCCTTGTCCGCGTCGGCGGCCAGGGCCGGGTCGACGGCCTTGAGCGCGGCGAGGAGCGCCGCGCGCTCGACCCCGGTCGGCTCCTCCGGGATGCCCTCGCTGATGTCCGGCACCTTCGAGCCGGGCGCCCCGGTGGACGGCGTGGCGCCGCCCCCGGGCCTGCCGCCGGCGTCGCCGGTGCCGGAGCTGCAGGCGGGGACCGCGAGGAGCACGGCGGCGAGGAGCACTGCGGTGCTGAGGCGAGTACGCATGCCCGCCATGGTGGCCCGCGGCACGCCCGGCCCCCGCCGGTGCGCTGTTTCCGTCGCCGTGCTGTGACCTACGGAAGGACGCCCAACGCACCGTCACCCCGCTGAGGGCGGAGCGGATCGGCGCGCCGGCGATCTCGGCACACCGAAGCAGGGCTCCGGTGCTGCGGCGCAAGGGAGATCACACCGCCACGAGCCGGACGCGATCGCCGCAAGACTCGACCATGTCGTCGACGTCGGAGGTCGGCATGGCCACAGGGCGGTGCGGTCGCAGCGCGGGTGCAATCCGGTGTCCATCAGCAGCTTCGAGGCCGCCCTCGCCTCCTCGTCGCCCACCGGGACGACGCGCGATCCGGAGAGGACCGGTTCAGGCGGGACGTGTTCGCACGCGCGGGACGGCCTCGATGATGGAGAGCTTCCATGTGCCCGCGACGCGCCACGCGGCACGCAACCCGGCAGGGGAGGAGCAAAGGGCCCGACTCCGAAGAGTCGGGCCCTTCCTGACCCTCGTGTCCACCAGATCAGCGACGTGGTGGTACGTCAGTCGATCAGACGTTGAAGCGGAACTCCACGACGTCGCCGTCCTGCATGACGTAGTCCTTGCCCTCCATGCGGGCCTTGCCCTTGGCGCGGGCCTCGGGGATGGAGCCGCACTCGACGAGGTCGCCGAAGGAGACGATCTCCGCCTTGATGAAGCCCTTCTGGAAGTCGGTGTGGATGACACCGGCGGCCTCGGGCGCGGTGGCGCCCTTCTTGATCGTCCAGGCGCGGGCCTCCTTGGGCCCGGCAGTGAGGTACGTCTGCAGGCCGAGGGTGTCGAAGCCGACGCGCGCGAGGGTGGCCAGACCCGGCTCCTCCTGCCCCATGGACTGCAGCAGCTCCAGGGCCTCCTCGTCGTCCAGCTCGATCAGCTCGGACTCGATCTTGGCGTTGAGGAAGATCGCCTCGGCGGGCGCCACCAGGGCGCGCTGCTCGGCCTTGAACGCCTCGTCGGTCAGCTCGTCCTCGTCCACGTTGAAGACGTAGAGGAAGGGCTTGGTGGTCAGCAGGTGCAGCTCGTGCAGGAGGCCGGCCTTCTCCGTGCCGGCGGTGATGCCGGCGGAGAACAGGGTGCGGCCGTCCTCGAGGATCTGCTGGGCCTCCTGGACGGCGGCGAGCACCGCCGCCTTCTCCTTCTGCAGCCGCGCGTCCTTGGTCAGCCGCGGCAGGACCTTCTCGATGGTCTGCAGGTCGGCGAGGATCAGCTCCGTGTTGATCGTCTCGATGTCGTCCTTGGGGGACACCTTGCCGTCGACGTGCACCACGTCCGGGTCGACGAAGGCCCGGATGACCTGGCAGATGGCATCGGACTCGCGGATGTTCGCGAGGAACTTGTTGCCCAGGCCCGCGCCCTCGCTCGCGCCGCGGACGATACCGGCGATGTCGACGAAGTCCACGGTCGCCGGGAGCTTGCGCTGCGAGTCGAAGATCCCGGCGAGCTTGTCCAGGCGGGGGTCGGGGACACCGACGACGCCGACGTTGGGCTCGATCGTGGCGAACGGGTAGTTGGCCGCCAGCACGTCGTTCTTGGTCAGGGCGTTGAACAGGGTCGACTTGCCGACGTTCGGCAGGCCGACGATTCCGATCGTGAGCGACACGTGACGACTTCCCAGGGCGAGAGGTGGGTGGAATGGGCCGCCGCGCCCGGGCGGGGCGACCGGCGGACCGATCCACCAGTCTACGGAACGCACCGGCCCTCGGGCGGGCCGCGCCCCGAGCGGCCCCCTCAGGCGGTGAAAAGTCGTGTCCTGCCCCCGTTTTCCCCCTCTCCGGCGCCTACGTTGGGTGCGTGGAGCAACACAGCGCGCGCACACCCCACAAGAACAGCGGTGCCCCCACCGCCGCCTCCCCGCTGCCGCGGCCGGCCCGCCCGCAGCGCCGCCCGCAGGGCGCGACAGCCGTCCGGGGCGGTCTGCCCCGGGGGCCGCTGCTGCTGCGGGCCGCCCGGCTGCGCCGGACGGAGCCCCGGCTGACCGGACTGGGGACGGGGGTCTTCATCACGCTGGCCGCCCTCGCCGGAGGCGCCGCGGACTCCCTGATCACCGGTGAGCCCGGCACCCTCTTCGGGGTCGTCTTCCTGCTGGCCTGCCTCGCCGCCGGCCTCTTCGTACGGCCGTACGACCTGTCGGCGGCGCCGGTCTGCGCGCCCATCGCCTTCACCATCGCGCTGGCCGTGACGGCCGACGGCGAGGGCGGGGGCTTCACGGGCCATGTGATGGGCCTGCTGACCGGGCTCGCCACCCTGACGGGCTGGCTGTACGGGGGCACGGTCGGTGCCGCGATGATCGCGGCCGGGCGGAAGGTGGCCTATGTGATGCGCGAACGGCGCCGCTGAGCGCCCTCCGCCCCCCGGCCCCGGAGAGGCCGGGGGGCGCCCGAGAGGGCACCGGTCCCCGGCCGTCTCCCGCCGGCCGCCGCGGTCAGGAGCGGACCGCGGCCGCCGCCATGCCCGCGCCCACGATCCCCGCGTTGTTCTGCAGCGCGGCCGGCACGATCTCGGCCCTGATGCCGGTCAGCAGCGGCAGGAACTTGTCGGCCTTGCGGCTGACCCCGCCGCCGAGGATGAACAGCTCGGGCGAGAAGAGCATCTCGACGTGGGCCAGGTACTTGTCCAGGCGCTTGGCCCAGTGCTCCCAGGTGAGGCCCTCGTCGTCCTTCGCCTTGGTGGAGGCCTTCTTCTCGGCGTCGTGGCCGTGCAGTTCCAGATGGCCGAGTTCCGTGTTGGGCAGCAGGTTGCCGTCGACGAAGACGGCGCTGCCGATGCCCGTGCCGAGGGTGAGCACGATGACCGTGCCCTTGCGGCCGCGGCCCGCCCCGTACTCCATCTCGGCCATGCCCGCGGCGTCCGCGTCGTTGAGCAGGGTCACCGCGCAGCCGACCTTCTGGGACAGGAGCCCCGCGGCGTCCATGTCGATCCAGCCCTTGTCGACGTTCGCCGCCGTACGCGTCATGCCGTGCGTCACCACTCCGGGGAACGTGGCCCCCACCGGGCCCGTCCACCCGAAGTGGTCGACGACCTGCTTCACGCACTCCGCGACGGCGTCGGGGGTCGCGGGATGGGGGGTGAGCACTTTGAAGCGCTCCTCCGCCAGTTCACCACGCCCGAGGTCGACCGGGGCACCCTTGATGCCCGATCCGCCGATGTCCACACCGAAAACGCTCATGCCCCAACGCTACGACGTGGCACGGTCGGTCACCCCTCGGAGGTGTCTCCCCGCATCAGTTCGCCGGCCTCGGCGCGCAGGTCCCGGCGGAGCTCCTTGGGCAGCGAGAAGGTGATCGACTCCTCGGCGGCCTTGACGATCTCCACGTCCTCGAAGCCGCGGGCGGCCAGCCACTCCAGCACCTGCTCGACGAGCACCTCGGGCACGGAGGCACCGGAGGTGACGCCGACCGTGGAGACGCCGTCCAGCCACGCCGGGTCGATCTCGTCGGCGAAGTCCACCAGGTACGAGGCGCGGGCGCCGGCCAGCTTGGCGACCTCGACCAGGCGCACGGAGTTGGAGGAGTTGCGCGAGCCGACGACGATGACCAGGTCGGCCTCGGCCCCCATCTGCTTCACGGCGAGCTGGCGGTTCTGCGTGGCGTAGCAGATGTCGTCGCTCGGCGGCGAGATCAGCAGCGGGAACTTCTCCTTGAGCGCGTCGACGGTCTCCATGGTCTCGTCCACGGAGAGCGTGGTCTGGGAGAGCCAGACGACCTTGGACGGGTCGCGGACCTCGACCTTCTCGACGTCGCCGGGGCCGTCGACCAGGGTGATGTGGTCGGGGGCCTCACCGGAGGTGCCGATGACCTCCTCGTGGCCCTCGTGGCCGATCAGGAGGATGTCGTAGTCCTCGTTCGCGAACCGCACGGCCTCCTTGTGGACCTTGGTGACCAGCGGGCACGTCGCGTCGATGGTGGCGAGCCGGCCCTTGGCGGCCTCCTCGTGCACGACCGGGGCGACGCCGTGGGCGGAGAACATGACGATCGACCCCGGCGGCACCTCCTCCGTCTGCTCGACGAAGATCGCGCCCTTCCGTTCCAGGGTCTGCACGACGTACTTGTTGTGGACGATCTCGTGGCGGACGTAGATCGGGGCCCCGTACTGCTCAAGGGCTTTCTCGACGGCGATCACGGCACGGTCCACACCCGCGCAGTAGCCTCGCGGGGCGGCGAGCAGGACGCGGCGGGAAGTCGTAGCGGTCATGTGCCCATCGTACGGGGCCCGGACGGGGCGCCACCGCTGCCCCGGGTGCCCCGGCCGGGGGTGCGGGGGCGGTGCCGGAGCGTCCCGGGGCGCACGCGACGGACCCGCCCGGACGGGCCGGACGGGGCGCGGGACGCGGGGCTCAGCGGCAGCCCCGCGGGCCCCGGGCGGCACGACGGGCGGCGAGCACCCACCCGGCCGCGAGGGCGGCCCCCGCCAGGGGCAGGCAGGCGAAGCAGCCGCAGCCGGGACCGTAGCGGCCGACGCGGAACCCTGCGTGGACGCGCGGCGGTCGTTCGGACGGCGGGCAGCCGTGCCGGCCGGGTCGGCGCATGGGACCTCCCAGGACACCTGCCGGCGACGCGGGCGTCACCGGCGACACTCCTGCCCAGCCTGCGCGGCGGCGCGCCGGGAGGACAGCCGGGCGCGCCATTCGGGTCGGACGGGAGGGCGTCACTGTCCGTGGCGGGGGCTAGTCTCGGCGTATGGCTGTGAACACGTCCGCGGAGACGCCGATCCCGGTCGGCGAGGTGTCCCGGCTGATCGGCGGCTGGATCGACCGGCTCGGCCCCGTGTGGGTCGAGGGGCAGATCACCCAGTTGTCACGGCGCCCGGGGGCGGGCGTGGTGTTCCTGACGCTGCGCGATCCGTCGCACGACATCTCGATCGGCGTGACGTGCCGCCGGGCGGTCTTCGACGCCTTCGACGGGGCGGTCGGCGAGGGCGCCCGGGTCGTGGTGAACGCCAAGCCGGAGTGGTACGCGCCGCGCGGCCAGCTGTCGCTGCGCGCGGCGGAGATCCGCCCGATAGGCGTCGGCGACCTGCTGCTGCGGCTGGAGCAGCTCAAGAAGCGGCTGGCGGGCGAGGGCCTGTTCGCGCTGGAGCGCAAGCGGCCGCTGCCGTTCCTGCCGCAGCTGATCGGACTGGTCTGCGGCCGGGCCTCGGCCGCCGAGCGGGACGTGCTGGAGAACGCCCGGCTGCGCTGGCCCGCGGTCCGCTTCGAGGTGCGCAACGTGCCCGTCCAGGGGGCGTACGCGGTGCCGCAGGTGATCGAGGCGGTGCGCGGCCTGGACGCCCACTCCGAGGTCGACGTGATCATCGTGGCGCGGGGCGGCGGCAGCGTGGAGGATCTGCTGCCGTTCTCGGACGAGCGGCTGGTGCGGGCGGTGGCGGAGTGCCGTACGCCCGTGGTGTCGGCGATCGGGCACGAGCCGGACACCCCGCTGCTGGACCTGGTGGCGGATCTGCGCGCCTCGACGCCGACCGACGCCGCCAAGCGTGTCGTGCCGGACGTGGGCGAGGAGCTGGCCCGGGTCGAGCAGTTGCGGCAGCGGTCGCTGCGGGTGATGCGCGGGCTGCTGGACCGGGAGGAGCGGGGGCTGGCCGCCGCGGTGAGCCGGCCGTGCATGGCGCGGCCGCACATGATGGTGGACGAGCGCGAGGAGCAGGTCGCCGCCCTGCTGGAGCGGTCCCGCCGCCATCTGCGGCACCGGCTGGAGCGGGCGGACGACGAGCTGGCGCACACCCGGGCCCGCGTCCTCGCGCTCTCCCCCGCCGCGACGCTGCAGCGCGGGTACGCGGTGCTGCAGCGCGAGGACGGGCAGGTGGTGCGCGCCGCGGACGAGGTTGCCGAGGAGGAGAAGCTGCGCGCCCGGGTGGCCGAGGGCGAGTTCGCCGTCCGCGTCACACGCTGACCGGGCGCCGCGTGCCCGGCCGCCGTGTCGGAGGGCGGCCCTAGGCTGGTGCCATGGCAGATCAGGACACGCTGGGGTACGAGCAGGCCCGCGACGAGCTCGTCGACGTCGTTCGCCGTCTGGAGGCCGGCGGCTCCACGCTCGAGGAGTCCCTCGCCCTGTGGGAGCGGGGGGAGCAGCTCGCCAAGGTGTGCCGCGACTGGCTGGAGGGCGCTCGCGCCCGGCTGGACGCGGCCCTGGCGCAGGAGTCCGGCGGGGCCGGGGAGGGTCCGGAGGCCGCCGCTGAGGAGTGAGCGGGTGAGCGGGGCGCGGGCGGCGTGACCCGCTTCACGGGGCGATAGTTGAAAGTTTGGTTGAAAATTCATCTATAGTGAGAGGGAGTTCCGACGCGCCTGTCCCCAGGGCGCTGCTCCACACCCCCACCGAGGTACCCCATGACGCTCCAGCTGGACCCCGCCGCCCAGAACCTCCTCTTCCGCGAGGCGCGCACCGCCAACGCGTTCACCGACGAGCCGGTGACCGAGGAGCAGGTCCAGGACGTGTACGACCTGGTCAAGTACGCCCCCACCGCCTACAACCAGCAGCCGCTGCGCATCGTGCTGGTGCGCTCCCCCGAGGCCCGCGAGCGCCTGGTGCGCCACATGAACGAGGGCAACCGCGCGAAGACCGCCGCGGCGCCGCTGGTCGCGGTCCTGGCCGCCGACAACGAGTTCCACGAGGAGCTGCCGGCCCAGTTCCCGGCCTTCCCGCAGGCCAAGGAGGTGCTCTTCGGCGAGCGCCCGGCGCGTGAGGCGTCCGCGGGCTTCAACGCCGCGCTGCAGGTCGGCTACTTCATCCTGGGCGTGCGGGCCGCGGGCCTGGCCGCCGGCCCCATGACCGGTTACGACGCCGGTGCCATCGACAAGGAGTTCTTCCCCGACGGCGACCACTCCGTGCTGGCCGTGGTCAACATCGGCAAGCCGGGCGAGAACGCCTGGCGCGAGCGCGGGCCGCGCCTGGCGTACGACGAGGTCGTCACCACCGTCTGACGGGACCCGCCGCCGTCACCGAAACCGTCACCGCCGCCGGCCCGAGGCCGGCGGCGGTGACGCGCTTCAGTCCTGCCGGCCGCCCCGCTCGTCGAGCGCGGCCGCCAGTTCCGCGAGCCGGGCCATCGGGGCCGTGCCGGTGACCATCGTGGTGACCCCACCCTTCTCGCGCACGAGCGCGTCGTACTTGTCGCCCTCGTAGCGCTGCCAGGTCTCACCGTCGACGGTGCGGGTGCCGACCCGCTTCGCCTGGTGGCTCTTGATCGCGACGAACTTCTCCGTGGCCTCGTTGCTCTGCTCGACGGCCGCGTACTCGTTCTTCGGGTCGACGAAGCCCAGGTGCCACCGCACGGCCTCCGGGTCGGTGGACTCGTACGTCACCGAGGTCGCCCGCCAGTCCTTGCCGAGCCCCTCCGGAGCCGCCACCCCGTAGGGGGCGTCGCGCCGTGCCTGGTCGAGTTCGACCCGGTAGCCGACGGGCTTGACGGGGTCGTGGTTCTCATCGTGCGGGATGAAGAGCCAGATGCCCCCGGCGACGACCCCGATCGCCGCCATCGAGAGCACCATGTCCCGCAGTGTTTCCGTGCCGCGCTTCTTTGCCACGCCCCCTATGGTCCCCCATGCCCCGGGCCGTCCGGCCGCCCGGGGGTCGCACCCGGCGGGAAGTCCGCTCATGTGACGGGCGCCCTGCTCATCCTGGCGGGGTCCGGATAAGGTCGTAACACCCTCTTATCCCGGCCGTCCTCGTACAGAAAGGTGCGCTGAGATGACCGAGCAGCACGAAAACCACAGTCTGCCGCCGCAGCTCGAGGTGAATCCCGAGGCCCCCGACCGCAACCTCGCCCTGGAACTCGTCCGGGTGACCGAGGCCGCCGCCATGGCGGCCGGCCGCTGGGTCGGGCGCGGTGACAAGAACGGCGCGGACGGCGCGGCCGTCAAGGCCATGCGCACCCTCGTCTCCACCGTGTCGATGAACGGCGTCGTCGTCATCGGCGAGGGGGAGAAGGACGAGGCCCCGATGCTCTTCAACGGTGAGCGCATCGGCGACGGGAACGGCGCGGAGTGCGACATCGCCGTGGACCCGATCGACGGCACCACCCTGACCGCCAAGGGCATGCCCAACGCCATCGCGGTGCTCGCCGCCGCCGACCGCGGCACGATGTACGACCCCTCGGCCGTCTTCTACATGGACAAGCTGGTCACCGGCCCCGAGGCCGCCGACTACGTCGACATCACCGCCCCGCCCTCGGTCAACATCCGCCGGGTCGCCAAGGCGAAGGGCAGCGCCCCCGAGGACGTCACGGTCGTCATCCTCGACCGTCCCCGTCACGAGGGCATCGTCAAGGAGGTCCGGGAGACCGGCGCGCGCATCAAGTTCATCTCCGACGGCGACGTGGCCGGCGCGATCATGGCCGTCCGCGAGGGCACCGGTGTCGACATGCTGATGGGCGTGGGCGGAACGCCCGAGGGCATCATCGCGGCCTGCGCCATCAAGTGCCTCGGCGGCACGATCCAGGGCAAGCTGTGGCCGAAGGACGAGGCGGAGAAGCGGCGCGCCCTGGACGCGGGCCACGACCTGGAGCGGATCCTGCACACGGACGACCTGGTCAGGGGCGACAACGTGTTCTTCGTCGCCACCGGCATCACCGACGGCGAACTGCTGCGCGGAGTGCGGTACCGCGCCGAGACCGCCATCACCCAGTCGCTGGTCATGCGCTCGAAGTCCGGCACGATCCGCCAGATCGACTCCACGCACCGCCTGTCGAAGCTGCGCGCCTACAGCACCATCGACTTCGACCGCGCGCGCTGAGCCGCCGCGGCCCGCGCCGCGCACCGGCGCACGAGGACGGGGACCCCGCCGCGCGGCGGGGTCCCCGTCCTCGTGCGTCCGTTCAGCCCGCCGCGGCGATCCGCGTCCCGGGCCTTTGCAGTTCCGCCTCCCGGCGGCGGCGCCGGGCCAGTACGACCCTGCGCTCCGCGGCGGTCATCCCGCCCCACACGCCGTAGGGCTCGGGCTGGAGCAGCGCGTGTTCGCGGCACTCCAGCATCACCGGGCAGCGCGCGCACACCCGCTTGGCGGCCTCCTCCCGGGACAGCCGCGCCGCTGTCGGCTCCTTGGACGGCGCGAAGAACAGACCCGCCTCGTCACTGCGGCACGCCGCCTCCGAGTGCCATGGGCCGCCCAGGTCCCGGGGGTGACTCAGGGAGGACCTGGAGGCTGCCGGGGGCTCGATCGGTTGAAGCACGGGATACTCCTGACGACGGCTCGGCTTGGTGTCACCCTTGCCCGTCGCTGCGGTGCCGGTGCGTCTCCACGGGTCTGTCGGCGTGAGGAGGGCTGCGGCGAGCGACGTGTCCCCTTGCCCTACCCGCTGTACGCGCGTTCATGCGCACAGCGCCGGGCGCGACGCCCGCCGGGCCGGTGCCGTGTGCCGCCGATCCCCTTGCGCGGCACGGGAGTTGGCCCGCGGAGCGGTCAGCCGTCGAGTTCGGCGGGGCCGAGCCCCTTCTTCTTCACGCGCTTGCCGCGGCGCGGCTTGGCCTCGACGCCGCCCCAGAAGGCGAAGCCCTGCACCTTGATGACCGGGGCGTTCGGGTCGGGCGCCTCGTACGCCTTCACGTCGGAACCGCCCATGATCCCCACGACGCCGCCGCCGTGCAGGGTGACGTTCTCCGGGACCTTGATCTCGACGCCGCCCATGATGGCGGTGCAGTTGATGACCAGCTCGGGGCTGGTGAAGGTGGCCTCGGTCAGGTCGATGACGACACCGCCAAGGATGGCGACGGCGTTGATCCTCGAACCGACCCGCCAGCGGCCCTTGCGCTCGGCGCCGCCGAGGATGCCGATCAGGTTGGGGTTCTCCCCGGAGCCGTCGGGCACCCAGTGGTGCGCCCCCGGCGACGGGGCGGGCGCGCCGGCGGTGCGCCCCGCGGGGAGGTCTCGGACGTACGGCTCCAGTTCGCCGACGGTCTTGGCCGCGTAGACCCCGTCGAGACGCTCGGAGTGCTCCTCGGTGGTCAGGCGGCCCTCCGCCAGGGCATCGCGAAGGATGTCGGCCACCCGGTCGCGGTCCGCGTCGGACGCGCGGAGATCGGCTTCGGCCACGGGGCGCACGGGGTGCTGTTCACGCTTCTGGAGCGACGACTCATCCACCCGACTACCGTACACAAACGCGATAGATCGCGACTAGGCCCGGTGAGGGTCACCTCACACATCCGGCACCCCGCGAACGTTCTACGCTTGTTGGGCTTCTATGACGCAGCGCCAGTGAGGATGTCCCTTATGCCCGAGTTCGCCTATACGGATCTGCTCCCCCTCGGTGAGGACACCACTCCGTACCGTCTGATCACCTCCGAGGGCGTCAGCACCTTCGAGGCCGACGGCCGGACGTTCCTCAAGGTGGAGCCGGAGGCGCTGCGCAAGCTCGCCGCCGAGGCGATGCACGACATCTCCCACTACCTGCGGCCCGCGCACCTCGCCCAGCTGCGCCGGATCCTCGACGACCCCGAGGCGTCCCCCAACGACCGCTTCGTCGCCCTGGACCTGCTGAAGAACGCCAACATCGCCGCGGCCGGCGTCCTGCCGATGTGCCAGGACACCGGCACCGCGATCGTGATGGGCAAGCGCGGTCAGAACGTGCTCACCCAGGGCGGCGACGAGGCAGCCCTGTCGCACGGCATCTTCGACGCGTACACCAAGCTCAACCTGCGCTACTCCCAGATGGCCCCGATCACCATGTGGGAGGAGAAGAACACCGGCTCCAACCTGCCCGCGCAGATCGAGCTGTACGCGACCGACGGCGGCGCCTACAAGTTCCTCTTCATGGCCAAGGGCGGCGGCTCCGCCAACAAGTCCTTCCTCTACCAGGAGACCAAGGCGGTCCTGAACGAGGCCTCCATGATGAAGTTCCTGGAGGAGAAGATCCGTTCACTCGGCACGGCCGCCTGCCCGCCGTACCACCTGGCGATCGTGGTCGGCGGCACCTCCGCCGAGTACGCGCTGAAGACCGCCAAGTACGCCTCCGCGCACTACCTGGACGAGCTGCCCGGCGAGGGCTCCCCGACCGGCCACGGCTTCCGGGACAAGGAGCTGGAGGAGAAGGTCTTCGAGCTGACGCAGCGGATCGGCATCGGCGCCCAGTTCGGCGGCAAGTACTTCTGCCACGACGTGCGTGTGGTGCGGCTGCCCCGGCACGGCGCCTCTCTGCCGGTCGCCATCGCCGTGTCCTGCTCCGCCGACCGCCAGGCCGTCGCGAAGATCACCGCCGAGGGCGTCTTCCTGGAGCAGCTGGAGACCGACCCCGCCCGGTACCTGCCCGAGACCACCGACGAGCACCTGTCGGACGACAACGTCGTACGCGTCGACCTCAACCGCCCGATGGACGAGGTGCTGGCGGAGCTGTCCAAGTACCCGGTCAAGACCCGGCTGTCGCTGACCGGCCCGCTGGTCGTCGCCCGCGACATCGCGCACGCGAAGATCAAGGAGCGGCTGGACGCGGGCGAGGAGATGCCGCAGTACCTGCGCGACCACCCGGTCTACTACGCGGGCCCGGCCAAGACTCCCGAGGGCTACGCCTCCGGCTCCTTCGGCCCCACCACCGCCGGCCGCATGGACTCCTACGTCGAGCAGTTCCAGGCCGCGGGCGGCTCCAAGGTCATGCTCGCCAAGGGCAACCGCTCGAAGCAGGTCACCGACGCGTGCGCCGCGCACGGCGGCTTCTACCTCGGCTCGATCGGCGGCCCGGCGGCGCGCCTGGCGCAGGACTGCATCAAGAAGGTCGAGGTCGTCGAGTACGCCGAGCTCGGCATGGAGGCGGTCTGGAGGATCGAGGTCGAGGACTTCCCGGCCTTCATCGTCGTCGACGACAAGGGCAACGACTTCTTCACCGATCCGGCACCCGCGCCGACGTTCACCAGCATCCCGGTGCGCCCGGGGGCGTGACCCTTCCGGGACGGCCCGGCACCGCGTGCGCGGTGCCGGGCCGTCCTGTCTCCGCGGGCCCGCTCCGGGGGAATGAAACCTCCCGCGCCGCTGTCCTACCGAGGGATCCGGGTTCTACTGGGAAGTGCCCGGTACACCCGACGATGTCCGCGATGGAAGGAATTCCGGCCATGCCCGAGCAGGACGCAGGGGACCAGCACGAGTACCGCACCGAGCACGACTCGATGGGCGAGGTGCGCGTCCCGGCCCACGCCAAGTGGCGCGCGCAGACGCAGCGGGCGGTGGAGAACTTCCCCATCAGCGGACGGGGGCTGGAGCGCGCCCACATCGAGGCGCTCGCCCGGATCAAGGCGGCGGCGGCCAAGGTCAACGCGGAGCTGGGCGTCCTGGACAAGGACGTGTCGGAGGCGATCCAGGAGGCCGCCGCCGAGGTGGCCGAGGGGCACTGGGACGGGCACTTCCCGATCGACGTGTTCCAGACCGGGTCGGGCACCTCCTCCAACATGAACACCAACGAGGTCATCGCGACCCTGGCGAGCGAGCGGCTCGGCCGCGCGGTGCACCCCAACGACCACGTCAACGCGAGCCAGTCCTCCAACGACGTCTTCCCCTCCTCCCTGCACATCGCCGCGACCGCCGCGGTGACCGGCGACCTGATCCCGGCGCTGGAGCACCTGGCGGCCTCGCTGGAGCGCAAGGCCTCGGAGTTCGGTGCCGTGGTGAAGTCCGGCCGTACGCATCTGATGGACGCCACGCCGGTGACGCTGGGCCAGGAGTTCGGCGGCTACGCGGCCCAGGTCCGGTACGGGGTGGAGCGGCTGCGGGCCTCGCTGCCCCGGCTGGCGGAGCTGCCGCTGGGCGGCACCGCGGTCGGCACGGGGATCAACACCCCGCCCGGCTTCTCGGCGGCGGTGATCGCCGAGGTGGCGCGGACGACCGGGCTGCCGCTGACCGAGGCGCGGGACCACTTCGAGGCGCAGGGCGCCCGCGACGGCGTCGTGGAGACCTCCGGGCAACTGCGCACGATCGCCGTGGGCCTGACCAAGATCGCCAACGATCTGCGCTGGATGGGCTCCGGGCCGCGCACCGGTCTCGCCGAGATCGCCCTGCCGGACCTGCAGCCCGGTTCGTCGATCATGCCGGGCAAGGTGAACCCGGTGATCCCCGAGGCGGTGCTGATGGTGTCCGCGCAGGTCATCGGCAACGACGTGACGATCACGACGGCCGGCGCCGCGGGCAACTTCGAGCTGAACGTCATGCTCCCGGTGATCGCCCGGAACGTCCTGGAGTCGGTCCGGCTGCTCGCGAACGTCTCCCGGCTGCTGGCGGACCGCACGGTCGACGGGATCACGGCGAACGTGGAGCGGGCCCGCGAGTACGCGGAGTCCTCGCCGTCGGTCGTCACCCCCCTCAACAAGTACATCGGCTACGAGGAGGCGGCCAAGGTCGCCAAGCGATCGCTGGCCGAGCGGAAGACCATCCGCGAGGTGGTGCTGGAGACCGGCTACGTGGAGCGCGGGCTGCTCACCCTGGAGCAGCTGGACGAGGCGCTGGACGTGCTGCGGATGACCCGGCCCTGACGGCGCGGCACGCCGCCGCCCCGGCCGTCCCGCGTCCGGCGTGACGCACGTCCGGCGTGACGAACGCTCGGCTCAAGGGTGACGCCTCCGTAACACGGGGTCCGTAAGATCCGTTCATGACAGCGGACATCCTTCTTTCCCAGGGAGCGGGCCGGGACGGTGGCACGGGCCACTGGGCCGCCGGCGAGCAGGTGCTGTGGCGTTACCGCGGCAACGGCAGCGACGCGGTGCACATCTGCCGTCCGGTGACCGTGGTCCGCGACGACCCGGAACTGCTCGCGGTGTGGATGGCGCCGGGCACCGAGTGCGTCAAGCCGGTCCTCGCGGACGGCTCGCCGATCCACCACGAGCCGCTGGAGACCCGCTACCTCAGGCCGCGCACGACGTGCGTCGACCGCTGGTGGGGCGCGGGCGTGCTCAAGCTGGCCCGGCCGGACGAGCCCTGGTCGGTGTGGCTGTTCTGGGAGCAGGGCTGGCGCTTCAAGAACTGGTACGTGAACCTGGAGGAGCCCCTGCGCCGCTGGTCGGGCGGGGTCGACTCGGAGGACCACTTCCTGGACATCCACGTCACCCCCGACCGGGACTGGCAGTGGCGGGACGAGGACGAGTTCGCCCAGGCGCAGGCCGCCGGCCTGATGACGGCCGCGACGGCCGAGCGGGTGCGGGAGGCCGGCCGCCGGGCGGTCGACGTGATCGGCGCCTGGGGGCGGCCCTTCCGGGACGGATGGGAGCACTGGCGTCCGAATCCGGCGTGGCCGGTACCGGCCCTTCCGGTTGACTGGGATCGTCCGGCAAGGTGACCGCGTGAGCGGCTTGCCGGGGACCCCTGCCCCAATCGTAAGATCGTGGCCCATAGTGCTGCACAAAACACAGGCTCACACTAGAGTTTGACGCTACGTCACCAAGGTCATACGGGAGGCCCGGGCTGTGGGAGTCGGCGGCTACGAGGACATACGGCTGGACCGCACCGGCCAGGCCGAGGGGTTCGACGCCATAGGTGACCGCTACGACGAGGCCTTCCCGCACAAGGAGGGCCAGGTCACCGCGGGTGAACGGCTCCTGACGCGACTCCCCGCGGGCTCCCGGGTCCTGGACCTGGGCTGCGGCACGGGGCTGCCGACCAGCCGTCAGCTGGTCGAGGCCGGGCACAAGGTGACGGGTGTGGACCTCTCCGCGGGGATGCTCGCGCTCGCCCGCCGGCACGTGCCGAGGGCGGACTTCCACCGGGCCGACATCGCGGACCTGCGGACCGGCGGCCGCTACGGGCCGGGCGGCCCCGAGGACCTGGGCCGCTTCGACGCCGTCGTGGCCTTCTTCTCGCTGCTGATGCTGCCTCGGGTGGAGATCCCGCTGGCCCTCCGAAGCGTCCACGACCTCCTCCTCCCGGGCGGTATGTTCACCCTTTCGATGGTGGAAGCCGACGTGGACGACTTCGCGATTCCGTTCCTTGGTAACACCATCCGGGTATCGGGTTATCTACGGGACGAATTGCGCCAGGTGGTCGCCGAAGCGGGATTCACGGTCCTTGAGGAGGATTCGTACGCGTACGCGCCGCACACCACCGAAGTGCCGCCGGAGGAGCAGCTCTTCCTGCACTGCCGACGACCCGCCTGACGCGGCCGCCCCGCCACGTGCCCGGCATGTGACGCACCCGACCGGATGGAACGACCAGCGTGAGCACGGAGCGCATTTCTGAGCAGGCCGCCGTCCAGGAGACGACGGCAGGCCCGGCACGTCCGGGCGACACCGAACCGGTACCGGATCCACGGGCCGGCTTCCGGCTGCCCGCGGACCCCGCCCCGGGCGACGAGGCGGTCGCGCCCCCGTCCGCGGCGGCCCGCCGCGGCTGCCGCCGCCGGCCGCCACGGGAAGCGGCGCGGGAGCAGCGCGCCGCCCGCCGCCAGCCAGACCGCCGCCACGGGGGTGCGGGTGCGCGGGCTGCCGATGAAGACCAGTTCCTGCGCGCCCGCGTCCACGGCGTAGGCCGATTCCAGTTCGTCCGGCTCGACCAGATCGGGCCACAGC
>NZ_JARAVM010000035.1:0-85622 GCF_033792735.1 Streptomyces sp. PA03-3a | reverse complement strand
CCGGTGCAGATGTCGCAATCCACACCGAGCCAGAAGGCCCTCACCCATTTCAAGATCCCTCAGCCGAGAGATCCGTCACCAACCTCTGTGGACAGAACATCTAAGGCGAGCACCATGAAGACGTGCATGGTGGCGCCCAGGAGTTCTTACCCTCCCCATAAGCCTCCCGAACGGGCATGCCGGGAAAGCATGCTGACAATACGGTGGCCAACTGGGCAAGGCGGGCGTAGCTCACAATCAGCTGTCTGACGATCCGCGCCCTGTGGCCGGGCCCAGCAAACAGGACATGGAAAGGCGCGGTGAACGTCGGTGGCGGCAGCCAACGGGTCGGCATCCCCCCATCCGAAGCCAGCACCAAGGCCCGCACCGCCCAAAGTCCAGCGGTGGCACCAGACTCGCACCTCCCCTTTCCCCTGGGAGCAGGACGCTCTCGACCACATCAAGCGGCTCATGCCGCAGACCGAGCCCTACCGCGCCTGGGCCACGTTCTCCTTCACCGCCTCCTCCGGGCGCGTCAACGAGTGCGACCTGTTCATTGCCGTCCCGCGCGGCCTCTACCTGCTGGAGCTCAAAGCCCACCCCGGGCGTCTGGTCAACCACGGCTCCACCTGGTCCTTCCAGGGCGACGACAAGACTCGCACCATCCCCAATCCCCTACACCTGACCGACCTGAAGTCCAAGGAGCTCAAGGGCCAGCTGGAGTGGGCCGCTCGCCAGCTCTACCCGCGCTTGCGGATCCCGCGGGTGGAGCCTGCCGTCTTCCTCTCTGATCCTGGGCTGGTCAGCCAGCTCGACGAGGTCCAGCGCATCCGTGTCTATGGGCGGGACGGCGGCGCCAGTGGTCTGCCCGGCGTCTGGCAGGACCTGCTCGGCGCGCCCCCGCAGCGTGAAGGCCAGCGCATCACCGCGGACTTTGCGCGCCACCTCGACGAGCTGATGCGCAAGATCGGTGTCCGGGCCTCCACCGCGCACCTCGATTTCGGTGACTGGCGCCTAGCTTCGCGCCCTCTTGACGCCGGCGGTACCTGGGAGGACCGCCTCGCCAAGCGCGAGGGCCTGGTCCACGAGGAGGGCCGGGTCCGCGTCTACCTGGTCGAGCTGCAGGCCACCGAGACGGCCCGTCGCTCCACCGAGCGCGCCGCGCTGCGCGAGTACCAGGTCCTCCAGGGCATCGCACACCCAGGCATTGCCCAGGCCGTCGACTTCCGCGAGCACCAAGGCGGCCCGGCCATCCTGTTCCGTCATCGCCACGACGACCTGCGGCTGGACGACTACCTCGCTGCACACGGCGCCCGGCTCACCGACGAGACCCGGCGCAACATGGTCCGCCAGCTCGCGGACGCACTGCGCTACGCCCACCGCCGTAGCCTCTACCACCGTGCGCTGGCCGCCAGGTCGATCTACGTCACCGCGCGGCCCGACGGCG
Organism: Streptomyces sp. PA03-3a; assembly: GCF_033792735.1. NCBI lineage: Bacteria > Bacillati > Actinomycetota > Actinomycetes > Kitasatosporales > Streptomycetaceae > Streptomyces > Streptomyces sp. PA03-3a. The sequence continues at coordinate 84,196 of NZ_JARAVM010000035.1, read as the reverse complement.
AGTACCCGGTGCTGCGCATCACCGACTGGCAGAGCGCCGCGCGCGACTTCGAAGCCACCTCGCTGAGGTCGCTGGGCAACAGCCCACTGGGCGAAGAGCACATCCAGGACGCCGCCGAGGTGTACCTGGCCCCGGGCTTCGACGAGGAGTACGCGGACCCGGTCGAACTCGATGTCTTCGGCCTGGGTGCGGTGTCCTACCTCATCCTCACCGGTACCGCTCCGGCCGCCCGCCGCAGCGAGCTGATGGCTCGGCTGGGTGCCGACGGCGGCCTGCACCCGTACGCAGTCAGCGACAGCATCGCTGCTTCCGTTGATGAGCTCGTCTACCAGGCTACGCGCGGCGACGCGGCCGACCGGCTGGCGTCCGTCGATGCCTTCCTCAAGCAGCTCGACGCGGCTGAGCAGGACGTCAATTCCCAGGCCGCCGCAGCCGAGGCCGACCCGCTCACCGCGACCCCCGGCCAGGCTCTGGACGCCGAGTGGACGGTGGTGCGGGTACTGGGCAGCGGTGCAACGGCCCGTGCCCTGCTGGTGCAGGACGCCCCCGAGGCCGGAGCAGGAGTCCTCCAGCCCCGAGTGCTCAAGGTCGCCCTGGATGCGGAGAAGGACGCCCGGCTGCATGCCGAGGCAGCGGCACTCAAGCAGGTCGGCGGCGGCCGCATCGTCCGGCTGCTCGACGGCCCGCGCACCTTGGGCGGGCGGACCGTCCTGGAGCTGGAGTACGCCGGCGAGCAGTCCCTCGCCCAGCGCCTGCGCGGCCAGGGCCGTCTCACCTACGACGACCTGGAGAGCTTCGGCGAGGACCTCTTCAAGGCTCTGGAGGAGCTCACCGCCAAGGGCGTCCGCCACCGCGACATCAAACCCGACAACCTCGGTGTCCAGCGGGGCGCGGACGGCCGCGAGCATCTGATGCTCTTCGACTTCTCCCTGGCCGATGTCCCCGACCGCGACCTCAAGGCAGGCACCAGGGGCTATCTGGACCCGTTCCTCGACCACGGGCACCGTCGCGAGTACGACGACTACGCAGAGCACTACGCCGCAGCCGTCACCCTGCACGAGATGGCCAGCGGCGAGCGCCCCGTCTGGGGCGACGGCACCGGCGACCCCCGCACGACCAGCGACGAGCACCCGGCGCTCGCCGAGGATCTGTTCGAGCCCGGCCTGCGCGAGGGCCTCACGGCGTTCTTCGCCCGCGCCCTGCACCGTGACACCGCCCGTCGTTTCGACTCCCTCAAGCAGATGAGCGCGGCCTGGCGCGATCTGTTCACCCGCGCCGACGCGGTTCCGCCCGCCACCACCCCGGCCACGATCACCGCCGACGCGACCACTCTGCAGGAGATCCGCGACGCCGCCGCGCAGGCAGCCGAGCTGACGACGGAGCTGATCGCCGCCGGGCTGTCCCCCCGTGCCGTCTCCGTCGCCGGGGACCTGGGCGCGAGCACGGTCGGCGAACTGCTGGCCCTGCCACCCCACCGCTTCTCCCAGGCGCGAGGCGCGGGCGTACTCATCCGCAACGAGCTCAAGCGCCGCCACAAGCAGTGGACGACGGCGCTGCGCCGCAAGCCCGCAGCCGGGGCAGCGGAGACCGGAAAGACCCCCAAGGCCGCCGGCGCGTCGGTCAAGGCGGCCGCAGTATCTTCTGGGACCGAGAAGGCGGCCGTCGATCAGATGACCGCCCGCGGCTCGGTCGACCAGCTCGCCGCGCTGCTGACACCCGGACCCACCCGCGCCAACTCCAACAAGTCCGAGGTGCTTCGCGCAACCCTCGGCCTGCCGGGCGACGGCCCCGAGGCCGACCCGTGGGAGGCCAAGCTCGCGCCCTGGCCGACCCAGGTCGCCATCGCCGGCGCCCTGGGCACCGCCCAGCCCACCGTCTCCCGGCACCATGTCGCCGCCATCAAGGAGTGGGCGGAGACAGGGTGGTTGCAGCACATACGCAACGAGCTCGTGGCCATCCTGGACGCGGGCGGCCGTGTGATGACCGCCCAGGAACTCGCCGTCGAACTTCGCGTCCGCCACGGCGCCGACCCCGACACCCCGGCGCGGACACTGGCCAAGGCCCGTGCCGTCGTCCGCGCCGCCGTGGAAGCAGAGGCCCTGCCCGACGGGCGCGACGAGGAGCACCAGCCGCGGCTGGCCGTACTCCGCCGCGGCGAGCGGGTGCTCGTCGCCCTGGAGTCGCTGCCGGGATCCGACGCACCCAGCGCCCCCGACCTGGCCGACTACGCCGCCAAGCTGGGCGCGAAGGCCGACGAGCTGGCAGCGTTCGACCCCCTGCCGGGACGGGCCTCGGTCATGCGCGACCTGCGCGCCGTACCCATGCCCGAGGGCATGTCACCACTCGCCGAAACCCGCCTGGTCGCCCTGGCAGCGGCGGCGGCGACCAGGGCCGCAGCATCGCCCAGGCTGGAGCTGTATCCGCGCGACCTCGCACTGGACCGGGCACTGCGCATCTCCCAGGCCCCGGCCGGTGTCCGACGCGAACTGGGCATCACCGTCGACGACCTGCTGGCCAAGATCCGCTACCGCTTCCCGGAGCTGGACTTCGGCGCGCCCACCCACGTCACGGTCGAGGACGCCCTCAAGAAGGCGGACTTCCCCCTGGAGTACGACACCGCCGCGCACTGCTTCCGTCCGCCCGCACCCTCGGTGAACGGAACCCACCTGCGCAGCGGGGTGTCCACCGGCACCGTGACCGCTGCGGCCGGCGCCGCGATGGGAGCAGCAGCGGCCGGACGCAACCCCGATGCACTGCTGGAGGCGAAGCTGCGCAGTGCGGTCGAACGCGGCGGGTTCGTGGCCCTGAACGTGCACCTGAAGTACCTCGCGGGCGCGGCGGAGGTGGTGGCCGGGGCCTTCGCGGTGGCGCCGGTGAACCTCGCGCAGGTGTTCCTGGCGGAGTTCCGCGCCTTCGCGGGTGAGCGCGGGACGGACTGGGCAAAGGTGCTCGGCGCTGACACCACCTTCACACGCTCAGGCGAACTGCCCGGGGGCTTGCGTTCATACGTCGCACGGGTGTGGCCCCGGGTCGCCGAGCGGATCGCGGAGACCGCACGAGAACGGCAGGGCCACGTGCTGTTCGTGCACACAGCCGGCCTGCTCGCGCGGTACTGGGAGGCCGGCGGGCGCGAGGTCCTCGTCGACCTGCAGAACGCCGCACGCCGGGGCGGGGCGTCCCCGCACGGGCTATGGCTGCTGTGCCCGTCGGAGTCCCCGCGCGGAGCCTCCCACCTCGACCGACGCACGGTAGAGGTACTAGGGGAAGCCGAACGGGTAGTACTGGAGCGGTCGTTCCTCGACACCTTGAGGGCGGACGCGGTCGAACCACTGGTCATCTGAGCGACCGCCGCGCCGGGGGTGGGCGGGTGCTGGTGTTGCTGTCGTAGTCAATGGAGACGAAGAGGGGCGGGCGTGTGTCCGGGCGTGGCGTGAACCAGACGGAGCTGCTCAAAGACCTGCGCAAGCAGGTGAAGACGCTCGAGGACGACCTTCGTGAGCGAAGCGAGGTCGTCGCGGAGTACAAGGCCAAGCTGGAGGCCGAGTACGCGCACGCGCGGGAAGCCAAGCGCACGGCAGCGATGTACGAAGCGTGGCGGGACGAGCGGATCACCCAGGTCGCGGCGGCGTGGGTACTGGCCTGCGTCTTCGTACGCTTCTGCGAGGACAACCGGCTGATCGCCGACCCGTTCCTGGCCGGCCCGGGCGAGCGGCTGAAGGACGCCGAGGACCGCGACGGGGAGTACTTCCGGCTGAAGCCGGAAAAGAACGACCGCGACTGGCTGGTGCACGCCTTCGAGTCGCTGGCCGCGACAAACCCGGCAGTGGCCGGGCTTTTCGACCGCGCGCACAACCCGCTGTGGGAGCTGGCGCCGTCCTACGAGGCGGCGAGCGCGCTGCTGAAGTTCTGGCGGCGGCGCGGGCCGGACGGCGAGATCGTGCACGACTTCACCGACGAGCCAGTGGTGGGGGCCGACGGTGTTGTTGAGCACGAGGGATTGAGCACGCGGTTCCTGGGTGACCTGTACCAGGACCTCAGCGAGCACGCGCGGAAGACCTACGCACTGCTGCAAACACCGGAGTTCGTGGAGGAGTTCATCCTCGACCTGACTTTGGAGCCGGCGGTCAAGGAATTCGGGCTCGCCCCCGAGACGAAGATCGGTCGGGACAGGCGAATGATTGCCGGACTGCGGACGATCGACCCGGCGTGCGGGTCCGGGCACTTCCTGCTGGGGATCTTCAAGCGCCTGCTGGACAAGTGGCGCAAAGCTGAACCCGGCACAGATGTCTGGGTGTTGATCCGGCGGGCAGCTGATGCGGTGCATGGCTGCGACAAGAACCCCTTCGCGGTGTCTATCGCCCGCTTCCGGCTCCTCATTGCTGCGCTGCAGGCCGGTGGCGAGAAGCGGTTGGACCAGGCCCCCGGATTCCCGATCAACGTGGCGACGGGGGACTCGCTGCTGCACGGGCGGGACGCATCCGGGGAACAGGACGACCTGTTGTCGGTCTCCGGGGGGGGTATTCGCCTACCAAACCGAGGACGTGGAGAAGTACTCGAAGAGCTGCGACCTGTTGGGTTTCTCCAGCTACCACGTGGTGGTTGGAAATCCTCCGTACATCACGGTGAAGGACGCCGAGGAAAACAGGAACTACCGTAAGGCGTACGACGCCTGTGCGGGCACTTATGCACTCTCGGTCCCATTCGCGCAGCGTCTGTTTCGGCTCGCCATGCGAACCGCTGGATCGGACCGTGCGGCGGGGTACGTCGGGCAGATCACAGCGAACTCGTTCATGAAGCGTGAGTTCGGCAAGAAGCTGATCGAGCAGTTCTTTGTCAGTGAGCGAGAGGGCGTGCACCTGACGCATATCATCGACACGTCGGGCGCGTACATCCCTGGGCATGGGACGCCCACGGTGATCCTGGTCGGGCGTAACCACATCCCGCGTCAGTCAGAGCCGATTCGGGCAGTGCTAGGCGTGAGGGGTGAACCTTCGCAGCCGGAAGATCCGGCGCGCGGGCAGGTGTGGAAAGCTATCCTCGACCAGGTCAGCAAGCCGGGGAGCGAATCGGACTGGGTGTCGGTTCAGGATGCTAGGCGAATAGGGTTTGCCAACCACCCGTGGTCGCTTTCGGGAGGCGGGGTTGAATCTGTATTTGACTTGATTGATAGGTCCGCAGGACAGCGTCTCAGGGACCGCATCAAGTCAATCGGGAGGACGACGAACCCGGGCGAGGACGAGGCCTGGGTTCTGCCTAACATTCAGACTGCGAGGCGACTAGGAGAGGAGCATAAGGTTGCACCGTTCGTCGTCGGGGAATCTGTTCGAGACTATCAAATCTCGGGTTCCATGCTTATTCGTAATCCATACTCGGCCGCCGATGATTGGATGGTCATCCCCGAAGATGATCGACTGATCGTTCGAGGAATGTGGCCGTCGCGCACCATTCTTAGAAATAGGGCGATGTTTGGCCGTCCGATTGATCACGCTGGACGGAAATGGTTTGAGCATCTTGAGAATTATCCGGCACGGTTGGCGACGCCACTGTCAATCGCGTTTGCAGAGGTGACAACTCATAACCACTTCGTGCTGGATCGGGGCGGCAAGCGGTTTAAGCAGACCGCACCGGTGATCAAGCTGCCGGCGGAGGTGCAGGCGGATGAGCATCTGGAGTTGTTGGGGGTGCTCAACTCCTCGGCGGCCTGCTTCTGGCTGAAGCAGGTCTGTCACGACAAGGGGATCCGTGGTGAGGGAGGTGGGTTTACCAGCGATGACTGGGAAAGGTTCTATCAGTTCAACAGCACCAAGATCCAGGGATTCCCCCTGCCCGCACGGCTCCCGCTCGCGCTGGGCCGTGCGCTCGATGCTGCCGCAAAGGAGCTTGCGACCCATGAGCCCTCCGCAATTTGTGCGAGTGGCGTTATACCCACCCGCACGGCGCTGGACGCTGCCCGCGATGCCCACACCGGAATCCGTGAGCGGATGATCGCGCTGCAAGAGGAGTTGGACTGGGAGGTCTACGGAGCATACGGACTTGTGCGCTTGGAAGGGAATAACTACCCGCGCCTGACCGCGCCCGACCTTGGCGTTGTCCCTCGCATCAAGCTCGGCGAACGTTCCTTCGAGATCGTGCTCGCACGTAAGGTTGCTGCTGGTGAGGTGGAGACGGAGTGGTTCACCCGTCACAACTCCACACCTGTAACCGAGATCCCCACCCACTGGCCCGACTGGTACCGTGCCATTGTCCAGAACCGCATCGACGTGATCGAGAAGCGCAGGGACATCGCGTTGATCGAGCGGCCGGAGTGCAAGCGCCGCTGGGCGTCCGAGCCGTGGGAGAAGCAGGAGAGGGAAGCCCTCCGCACCTGGCTGCTTGACCGAGCCGAGGACCGCCGCCTGTGGTTCACGCTTCGCGACAGCTTCGAGCAGCCGCGCACGCTCACGGTCAGCCAGCTTGCTGACGAGCTCGCCAAGCTCGACCCCGCCATCTCCGCCGTTGCCGCGCTCTACGCCGCCGACCACCTTGGCAAGCGCGACTTGCCGCTCGAAGCGGTCTTGGCCGAGGCACTCGGCACTGAGCATGTCCCTTACCTGGCGGCGTTCCGATACAAAGACACTGGCTTGCGTAAGCGCGCCCAGTGGGAGGAGGTCTGGGACCTCCAGCGCGAGGAGGACGCAACCGGCGAGCGACTGAACATCCCCGTCCCGCCGAAGTACGGCTCCGTCGACTTCGCCAAGACCTCCTACTGGTCCAACCGCGGCAAGCTCGACGTCCCCAAGGAGCGATTCGTCTCCTACCCGGACGCCAACCCCGATGCCGACCCCACCCTGCTGCTCGGCTGGGCCGGCTGGGACCACCGCGACCAGGGCCAGGCACTGGTGAACCTCGTCAAGGACCGCACCTCCCAGCTGAGCTGGGACAACGACCGCATCACGCCGCTCCTCGCGGGACTGGCCGAGCTGATGCCGTGGATTCGTCAGTGGTTCGGCACCGAGGACCACGAGTGGGGCGGTAACGCCGCCGATGAGTTCGGGACGTTCTTGGACACCGAGCGCGCCAAGCGCGGCCTGACCACTGAGCAGCTCGCGGCCTGGCGTCCCGTGCCGAAGACCCGGGGCCGCAAGGCCGCTGCCTCACGCACCCCGAAGAAGACCGACACCTCCGCCGCCGACACACAGACGGCCTGAGCGGGAAGAGGGAGACCACCGCCCATGAGTTCCTCCAGCGACGCCCTCTACCTGAAGGACGTCCTCAATCTGCCCGAGTCCGTCCTCGCGGGCGACTTCAAGGTCGAGCTGTCGGGCGGCTTCGGCGAGTCCGGGCAGCGGGTGCGCGAATACGTCGTCACCGACCAGCTCGAGCAGGCGTTCCGCAAGTCCCTCGGCATCGTCAAGGCTGCGGTCCGCGACAACACCTCGCACGCCGCCTACCTACACGGTTCCTTCGGCTCCGGTAAGAGCCACTTCCTCACCGTCCTCCACGCGATCTTGAACGACAGCGCGGCGGTCGCCCGTGAGAAGCCGAAGTTGCAGGCGGTCATCGCGGAACACGCGGACTGGCTGGTTCAGGAGGGCACGAAGAAGCGGTTCCTGATGGTGCCGTACCACCTGGTCGGCGCCGCGTCACTCGACTCAGCGCTGCTCGGTGGTTACGTCGCCACCGTCCGGCGGCTGCACCCGGGCGCACCCGTGCCGCCCGTCTACCGAGCCGACGCCGCACTCGCCGACGCCCGCCGGCAGCGGGACTTCCTCGCCGATGACGCGAAGTTCATCCAGTGGCTCGGTGACCCCTCCGGCCCGGACGCCGCCACCGAGGGCAGCGCGAGCGACGGCGACGACCTGGATGATCTGGATGCGAAGGATGCCCCCGCCTCCGGCTGGACCTCTGCCAGCCTGGACGCCGCCTTCGCCGCCGCTCCCGGCGACGAGCTGCGCAACGCGCTGATCTCCGCGCTGATCTCGGACTCCGGCCCCATGTCGGCCTACGCCCGCGGTGCGCAGGGCGACAAGAATGCCTTTCTGCCACTGGAGAACGGTCTTGCCGTCATCAGCCAGCACGCGCAGAGCCTCGGCTACGACGGGCTCGTCCTGTTCCTCGACGAGCTGATCCTGTGGTTGCAGGCGCACCTCACCGAGAAGGCGATGGTCAACGACGAGGTCAGCAAGCTCGTCAAGCTGATCGAGTCGGGCGACACCGACCGGCCGGTCCCGATCGTGTCGTTCATCTCCCGGCAGCGCGACCTGTCCCAGCTCGTCGGCTCCGACGTGGTCGGCGCGGACGTGAAGAACCTCGAGCAGCAGGTCGGCTACCTCGCCGGCCGGTTCGACGTCGTGAGCCTGGAGGACCGCAACCTCCCCGCGATCATCAAGGAACGCGTCCTCCAGCCCAAGGACGACGCCGCCCGCGCCGCCCTCAGCAACGCCTTCACCTCCGTCGAGTCCTCCGACGCAGCCGTCCGCGAGGTGCTGCTGGACGCGGCCGGGGCGACCCGTGCGGACTGGGCGGACTTCAAGGAGCTGTACCCGCTCTCGCCCGTTCTCCTCAACACCCTGGTCGCCCTGTCCGGGGCGCTGCAGCGCGAGCGCACGGGTCTGAAGCTCATCCAGGAGATGCTCTACCGCCGCCGCGAGGACATGAAGCTCGGCGACCTGATACCCCTGGGCGACCTGTGGGACGTCCTAGCGGACGGCATGGGCGAAGCCTTCACCGACCGCCTGCGTGCCCAGTCCGAGGCCGCTATCCGCTTCCACACCAAGGTGCAGGCATTCCTTCTGCAGAAGTACGGCGCCACCGAGGACCCGGGCTACCGCGCGGACGACCGTTTCGTGAAGACCCTCCTGCTGGGCTTCCTCTCGCCGGAAGTCCCCGCGCTGACCCGCCTCACCGGCGGACGTCTCGCCGCGCTCAATCACGGCTCGCTGCGTTCTCGCGCCGTGACGCCGGGCGAGCTGGCGGTGCGCCGGCTCCGCGAGCTCCAGGCGGAGTTCCCCGGAGAGCTGCGCAGCGACGGCAACGACGCCGACCCGGTGTTCACTCTCCACCTGTCCGACCTCGACGTCGAGCCGATCCTGGATGCGGTCGGTGAGAAGGACAACGTCGGGCAGCGCCGCATCTGGGTCAAGGAGCAGCTGTGGCAGGCGCTGGGGGTCCGTGACACGGGCGCGTTCGTGTGCGAGCACGAGGTGGTGTGGCGCGGTACCAAGCGCACCGCCGAGTTCGTGTTCGAGAACGTCAAGGAACCGGCGACCATGCCGACGACGCAGTTCTCGCCCAGCGTCGAGGGCCGCGTCCGCTTCGTCGTCGACTATCCGTTCGACGAGTCCGACGGGCACCCCAGCGACGACACCGCGCGCATCCAGCGGCTGCGGCAGGACGGCTTCGAGGCTGCCACCGTCGTGTGGCTGCCGTTCTTCTTCTCCCCGCAGCGCTCCGCGCAGCTCGGCCGCCTGCTGAAGATCCAGTACCTGCTGGAGCGGGACCGGCTCGCCAGCTACGCCGCTCATCTGCCCTCCGATGACCAGATCCGGGTCAAGCATCAGCTCGAGGCGCAGCGTGACACTCTCACCAGTCAGCTCACGGATGTGCTGCGGCAGCTGTACGGGATCGGACATGTGGACGAGACCAACGTCGGCGCGGAGACGCCGGACGGGCTGCACGTCTACTCGCTCTACCCTGGGCACACTCCGCAGCTCCAGGGCGGTGCGCCGTTCACGTACAACCTGGCCAAGCTGGCCGACGGGCTGTTCGCCGCGCTGTACCCCAAGCACCCGGACTTCGACCCGCAGGAGACCCGCAAGCCCGTCACCCCTGGCGAGCTGAAGACCGTCTACGGGTGGATCGCCCGTGCCATGGAGGACGGGTCGCGTCGCGTCGTCGTGGACAGCAAGCAGCTGGGCCTGGTGAAGCGGATCGTGCACCCTCTGGAGCTGGGTGAGGTCCACGACGGTCCGCTGAACGTCGGTACCGAATGGCGGCGCCGCATCGAGCAGCATGCCACCGCACAGGGTGTCACCGGCGACTACGAGGTCGAGGACATTCGCCGCTGGATCGGTGAGCTGGGCTGGACCGGTCTGGACAAGGCGGTCAGCAACCTGCTGATCGCGGTGTATGCGCTGGTCGCGGACCGCTCCTGGGTCTACAACGGGTCCCCGCAGCCGGCTCCCGACCTGGACCGTATCGGTACCGGGTGGGCGCTGCGGGCGCAGGAGCTGCCGAGCGAGCAGGAGTTCACCGCTGCGCACGAGCGCGCCGCCGCGCTGTTCGGTCAGAGCGTGCCCCGGGTGCGTTACGCCCGTAACGTCAACGACCTCGCGGCCAAGGTCCGGGCAAAGGCGCAGGGCTGGGAGGCGTCTGTCAACGGGCTGCGGCGGTCCCTGGCCAACCACCGGACGGCCCTCGGCCTGAGCGACGAGCAGAACGCCCGCGAGAGTTCCGTGCGCGACGCCGCCGACCTGATCGCCCGCCTGGTGAGGCACCACGACGCCACCGCGCTCGTGCGGGAGCTGGCCGCACTCGCCTACACCACTGCGGACGATGCCCTGGCGAAGGCCATGTCCTCGGCGCAGCCGACCCTGGACGCGCTGGACCGCGTCAAGTGGCAGCTGCTCGACAGCGTGCGCGGCCTGACCGGCCGGGGCGACGGTCTCGGAGACCGGGCGCAGCGGCTGCTCGCGGAGATCGCCGAGGCGGCTGCGGCCGCGGAGAGCGACCGGGAGCTGGCTTCGGTGCTGAACGGAGCCGAGAGCCGGGCCGTGGACATCATCAGCGAGTCCGGGCGGCTGAACGCTGTTGCCGCGCCGGCGCCGGAGTCCGCCTCGTCACCCGCCGCAACGTCTGTTCCGGACCCGCGGGGCGCGGACCAGGTGAGCCTGACCGAGCACGGCCGGCCCCCGCTGCCCGCTCAGGCGCAGCCGTCACCCGATCTCTCCCCCGTACCTGCTGCGTCCCCTGCATCCGCGGTTCCCGCCGCCCGGCGCCGCCGTCTGATCGTCGCGACCAGCCCTGGCAGTCTGGAGCCCGAGCTGGCCCAGGTCCTGGCCGAACTGACCCAGCAGATCCGCTCCCACGCGGCTGCCAAGCCCGGCACTGCCATCGAGATCGGCTGGCAGGAAGTGGAAGGTGGTGCGTCATGACGCAGGCGCATACCGGGGCCACCGTCCCGGAGATCGACCAGCGTGCTGTCGAGGCCCTGCTGTGGACGGCGCTCCCGCATGCCAAGGGCAGTCGCCTGGTGCTGGTCCGTGGCCGTTACCGCGAAGGCGCCCCGGGCGAGTTCACCACGCGTCTGGTCACGGATGCGCTGGTGGACGGCGAGCCGGAACAGCGCCGGGTCCGTATCAGCCACCAGTCCTCGGTGCTCGGCATCATCGACGCCTGGCAGAGCCACCTCGCCCGGCACACCGGCGGTGCCGGGAGCGGTGACATCCTCGTCGTCACCACCGACGCACCCGACACCCGCCCGATGCCGCTGGACCTGCGCGGGGAGGCCATCGGCCGCTCCCTGCTCACCGTGGACCGCGTCGAGATCGTCAAGCAGCGCTTCGGCGCGGTGGACGTCGACCCGCGCATCCGGCGCGAACCCTGGCTCGCCGACGCGCTGCTGGCCGCAGAGCCGCCCGGCGGATGGCGTCCCGTCGGTTCCGTGCTGACCCTGGACGCTGCCATGCGTGCCCTGGTGCACGCCCGGATCGGCCTGGGCGACGGCCTGTCGACCGACGCCGTGCCGCTCGACGTGGAGGCCCTCCTCGCCTGGTCCCGCACCCCCGGCGGCCCCGCACGCTTCGCGGAACTGCAGCCCGACGAACGGGCCGGCCTGACCACCTGGCTGGACCGCACGGTCGGCGACTCTGCGCCGCTGCTGCTCGCCCTGGCGCAGGCCGGACGCGGCGAGGACGCGATGGCGCTGGGCATCGTCGCCGCCGTCCTGACCGGGCCGAAGGCCACGGCGGACGCGGCCCTGGCCGTGGGAGCGCTCTTCGGTTCCGTGCCCTTCCGGCCTGACGAGCTGCGCCACTACACCCTCGCCGTGGAGGGCGTCCTCGCCCGGTGGATCACGCAGGCCACGGCCGGTGGACCGCGCAGCGGCGAGGCGCGCACCCGCGTCCTGGAGGTCTTGGAGCAGGCCGACCGCCTGGCGGACCGGGCCGGTCTGCGCGAGGCCCTCACCGACAGCGGATTCCTTCCCTCCGGTTTCCGCGCCCGGCTGCGGGCGCTGGCCGCCACGCTCGCCCCGGCTCCCGACCCGACAGCCGTTGCGGCAGCCGAAGCCGCCCTCCACCAGCTGAAGAGTCATCGCCTTGCAGACCTGCTCTTCTCCGAGCAGGTGCACCTTGCCGAGATGGCGGTCCGCCTGGAGCGCTGGCTGACGACTGCGGAAGCCTCCCTCGCGCCCGGCTCCGGAGCAGTGGGCGGCGCAGTTCACTCCCACCTCGGCGACTGGGGCTGGGCCGACCGCGCACTGAACCGGCTGTGGGCCGGGGACGGGGCGGCGGACCCGCACGTCAACGAGGCGTACCGGGTGGTCCACGACGCCGCCCGGGCCCGCCGCGATCGCCTGGACCGCGGATTCGCCAAGGCCCTGGCCGCCTGGGCGCAGCACGCCACCAGCACGGCTCCTGACGGGGCGCTGCTGGTGGAGGATGTGCTGCGGCACATCGCGGTGCCGCTGGCGGCGAAGCGGCCCCCGTTGATCCTGCTCCTCGACGGCATGAGCAGCGCGGTCGCCGCCCAGCTGGGTGAGGAACTGGGCGCGCCGCGCTGGACCGAGGCCGCACCCGAGGCCGGTCGGCGGGCTGCAGCCGTCGCCGCGATCCCGTCGATCACCACCGTCAGCCGCGCCACGCTCCTGACCGGCGGCCTGGTGGCGGGGGGCCAGAGTGTGGAGAAGGACGGCTTCGTCGCGTTCTGGCGCAAGCGTCGGCATGAGGCGATGCTGTTCCACAAGGCCGACCTGCCCGGCCCGGCCGGGCACCGGCTCGCGCCGGACGTCGTCGCGGCCATCGCAGGCGACGGCGTGGTCGGCGTGGTCCTGAACACCATCGACGACGCGCTCGACCACGGTCAGGAGAGCTCCAAGGGCGACTGGACGGTCGGCAGCGTGCGCTACCTGTCCGAGCTGCTGGACGCGGCCCGCGGTCAGGGCCGCCCGGTGGTGCTGGTCGCTGATCACGGCCACGTCCTGGACCGCACCACCGATGAAGGGCCGCTGCCCGCGCAGGGCGTGGAGTCGGCGCGCTGGCGGATCGGCAGCCCCGGGGAGCAGCCTGGTGAGGACGAGGTCCAGCTGGCCGGGCCGCGCGTGCTGGAGGGCGAAGGGACGGTCACCGTGCTGTGGCGCGAAGACCAGCGCTACACCCCCCGCAAGGCCGGCTACCACGGCGGCGCGGCTCTGGCGGAGATGACCGTGCCGGTGCTGGTGCTGCTGCCGTCGGCCGAGGTCCTGCCATCCGGCTGGTCGGTGCTGTCCCCGGAAGTCGTCACCCCGCCGTGGTGGCACGAGCCGGGCCGCAAGGATGTGCCCGCCGCGCCGCAGCCCAGCTCGGGGTCCAGTCCGGTCACGAGGAAGAAAGCCGAGCCGCCCCGCGCCGGCGACGCTGCAACGTCCCCGACCCTTGGCGCCCTGGTCGTGGACACCGGCGTGTATGCGGCGCAGAAGCAGTTCGTTCGCAAGGGCCCGGAGAAGAAGGCGGTCGCCGCCGTCATCGATGCTCTCGTCGCGGCGGACGGTACGCTCTCGCTCGCCGCAGTGAGCACGGCCGCCGCATCCTCGGGCGGGCGTGCCCCGCGCAACGCGGAGTTCTTCGTCGCGGCACTGCAGCGGCTACTCAATGTCGAGGGCTACCCGGTCCTCGGCCTCATCGACGCGGGCACCCGGGTCAAGCTCGACATCGCACTGCTGAAGGACCAGTTCGGGGTGGAGGCGTAGATGAGCGCGGTCTCTGCAGTCAGCCCGGCCCGCCGCCGCGAGGTCGTGGACGCTCTGCGGCGCGGCACCGTGCCGCAGTCGGGACTGGACCTGTTCGCCGTCGGCCTGGACCGCTTCTCCAAGGCCCTGGACGACGACCTGGCCACCGTGGCGCGCGGCGGCGGCGCCTTCCATGCCATCCGCGGCGAATACGGCTCCGGCAAGACCTTCTTCGCCCGCTGGCTCGCCGAGCGCGCCAAGCGGGCCGGACTGGCCACCGCAGAGATCCAGATCTCGGAGACCGAGACGCCTCTGCACAAGCTGGAGACCGTCTACCGCCGGCTCACCGAGCGCCTCACCACCGCCACCCACCCGCCGAGCGCGCTGCGCGCTGTGATCGACTCCTGGTTCTTCACCCTCGAAGAGGAGGTCCTGGACGCAGGCGAGATAGACGATGACGACGCCGGCGCGCTGGGCCGCGCCGTGGACGCCCTCATGGAGCAACGCCTGGTGGACGTCGCCCGGACCACCCCGGCGTTCGCCGCAGCCCTGCGCGGCTACCACCAGGCCCGCGCCGCAGGCGATGCGCCCACCGCCGAAGCGCTGATCGCCTGGCTCGGCGGCCAAAAGTCCGTCGCCGCCGGGGCCCGGCGCTTCGCCGGCGTGCGCGGCGACCTGGACCACTTCGCCGCTCTCGGCTTCCTGCAGGGCCTGCTGACCGTCCTGCGGGACAGCGGCCAGCCAGGACTGCTGGTGGTCCTGGACGAGATCGAGACACTGCAGCGGGTCCGCAGCGACGTCCGGGAAAAGGCCCTCAACGCGCTACGGCAACTCCTGGACGAGATCGACGCAGGCCGCTTCCCCGGCCTGTTCCTCGTCATCACCGGAACCCCCGCCTTCTTCGACGGGCAGCAAGGCGTCCAGCGGCTGCCCCCGCTGGCCCAGCGCCTGGCCACCGACTTCTCCACCGACCCGCGCTTCGACTCGCCGCGGGCCGTGCAGCTGCGCCTGCCCGGCTTCGACCTGCCCCGGCTCGGCGAGCTCGGCCGCACCATCCGCGACCTGTATGCCGGGCAGGCCGGCCACCCCGAGCGGATCGCCCATGCCGTGGACGACGCCTACATCGCCCAGCTCGCCACCGCGGTCACCGGCGGGCTCGGAGGCAATGTCGGCGTCGCACCCCGGCTCTTCCTGCGCAAACTCGTGGCGGACGTCCTCGACCGCGTCGATGAATTTCCGGACTTCGACCCGCGCAAGGACTACGCCCTCACCCTGTCTTCCGCCGAGCTCAGCGAGGTCGAACGCAACGCCGCCGCAGCCAGTGCCGACGACATCGAGCTGGACCTGACGTGACCCGCACCGCATCCGACGACCCGATCAACCGGCTCGACACCGTCTTGCTGCACCACATCGTCAACACGCTCGGCTGGAAGTCGCTGCGCCCGCTCCAGCAGGAGGCCATCGACCCGCTGCTGTCCGGAACCGACACCGTGCTGCTCGCCCCCACCGCGGGCGGCAAGACGGAAGCCGCCGCCTTCCCCCTGCTGTCCAGGATGGCTGCCGAGAACTGGACCGGCACCTCCGTGCTCTATGTGTGCCCGCTCAAGGCGCTGCTGAACAACCTGCTGCCGCGTCTGGAGACCTACGCATCGTGGCTGGGGCGCACCGCCGCACTGTGGCACGGCGACGTCTCCCAGCCCAAACGCAAAGCCATCCTGCGCCGGCGCCCCGACATCCTGCTGACGACCCCGGAGTCGCTGGAATCGATGCTGGTGAGCGTGAACGTGGACCACCGCGCGTTCTTCGGCGGCCTGCGCGCCGTCGTCATCGACGAGGTCCACGCCTTCGCCGGCGACGATCGCGGCTGGCACCTCCTGGCCGTCCTGGAACGTCTGCAGCGCGTCGTCGGGCGACCCGTGCAGCGCGTCGGGCTGTCCGCCACCGTCGGCAACCCTGAGGAACTCCTGAGCTGGCTCCAGGGCTCGGCCGCCGGCACACGTCCCGCCCAGGTCATCGCCCCGCACCTGCACCCCCAGCCCGACGCGCCGTCAGGGACGCCGGCAGGGCCACCGCCCGGTGAGGTGCAACTCGACTACGTCGGATCGCTGACCAACGCCGCCACCGTCATCGCCGCCCTCCACCGGGGCGAAAAGCGCCTGGTCTTCTGCGAGTCACGACGCCAGGTCGAGGAACTCGGCGAAAGCCTGCGCGCCAAGGGCGTCACCACGTTCCTCTCCCACGCCTCCTTGTCGGTGGACGAGCGACGTCGCGCCGAGGAAGCCTTCGCCGACGCCCGGGACTGCGTCATCGTCTCCACCAGCACCCTCGAACTGGGCATCGACGTCGGCGACCTGGACCGTGTCATCCAGATCGACGCCCCCGGCAGCGTCGCCTCCTTCCTCCAGCGCATCGGACGCACCGGACGACGCCCCGGCTCCACCCGCAACTGCCTCTTCCTCGCCGTCGACGAAGCCGGCCTGCTCGCCGCCGCCGCGCTGCTGCTGCAGTGGTCCCGCGGCTGGGTCGAACCCGTCGTGCCGCCGCCCGAGCCGCGCCACATCGTCGCCCAGCAGATCCTCGCGCTGTGCCTGCAGGAACACCGGATCGGTGACAGGCTCTGGCAGGAATGGTGGGGGGGCCTTGGCCCCTTCGGCCCGCAAGCCGAGCCCATCGTGCGCCACCTGGTCCGCGAGGGCTACCTCGACCAGGACGGCGGGATGCTGTTCATCGGCCCCGAGGCCGAACGCCGCTTCGGTCACCGGCACTTCATGAACCTCACGGCCGTCTTCACCGCTGCACCGGAGTTCACCGTCCTCAACGGGCGCACCGAGATCGGCACCACCGACCCCACCCTGCTGACCGAGGAGTGCGCCGGACCGCGACGCCTGCTGCTCGCCGGACGCAGCTGGCAGGTCACCTACATCGACTGGAACCGCAAGCGATGCTTCGTCGAGCCCGTCGACGGCGGCGGCAAGGCGAAGTGGAACGGCGGCGGGCTGCCAGTCGGCTCCTTCGAGCTCGCCCGTGCCGCCCGCGAGGTCCTCCTCGGCGAGGACCCGCCGGTCGCGCTCACCAAGCGCGCAGAAGACGCCTTGGCGCAGCTCCGCGAGGAGAGCGCGGAAACCGTCCACCCCGGCGGCAATCTGATCATCCGCGATGGTGAGGGCAAGGACCTGCGGTGGTGGACCTGGGCCGGCCACCGCACCAACGTCACGCTGGCCGCCACCCTCAGCGGCATCGCCGACCCCCTCCAGCGTGGCAACGACCTGTATGTGCGGCTGCGGTCCGACATCACCCCGCAGATGTGGAAGCACGCCACCGCCTCCGCCGCCGACAGCCTCTGCCTCCCCGAAATCGACCCCCGCGCCCTCAACGGCCTGAAATTCAGCGCCGCCCTGCCCGAACGCCTCGCGGAAGCCACCCTCGCCGCCCGCCTCGCAGACCTCGACCACGCCGCCCACGTCCTCACCGAACCCGCCCGCTTCCTCAACCTCCACACCTGACCGCTTGCCCGCAGCGCGGTTCGTCAGCTCGTCCGCCGTGCGGTGAGGCACCCCGTGCGTACGCGGCGGCCCCCACACAACGACTTGGGAACAGCAGCAAAACGACACCCGCCGGCGGGCCCGGCTTCTCAGCCATCGTTGACCGCAGTCGATGACGGTAGTGAAGCCCCCTCTTCGCTTGAACCACGGCCCTTGTCCGTGCCCGCTCTTACGATCAACCAGGGACCACTGCACCCCCACGACAACAGACCCAGGAGCAGCCATGCCCGCAGACCCCGACGACTTCCCAGGGTCGCTCGACGCCCACATCAGCCAGGACGGCCCCGGGCGTTACTCCATCAAATTGATCGATGAAGGAGGGCCCGGCAACACCAACTACGTGGAGACTCTGACATTCTCCCTCCCCCGCGAAGTAGGGCCCGCTACCGGAACCGACCAGGACACGCGCGTCATTCAGGTAGCAACCGACGAACTCGACGCGTACGGATACGTACCCACCTCCGACTTCAAAGGCGGCGGCAACAGCTTCTACGTGCAGATCGGCGTCACCGACTGGGGGCAAGACCGACTCTGGTACAACGAGCAGCCACCCGCAGAAAAACTCCAGATCCTGCTCGCCGAACTGCACGCCCTGGGCCTGCACAACCCGCGCGTGACCACCACCCCGACAGCCGATGCCCACGCTCCCACCGGCCTCTTCCCGGACCTGGACCCCGAGCAGCGAAACCCTACCGGCAACGGTGCAGACCAGGCCTCGATCGTCGAGTACGACGAGAAGGAACAGTTCCTGGCCGCGGTTGCCACCGAACGGCCGGCCACCGTATGTGTCGAGCGGCACCAAGGCGGCTACGCCGCGCGGTTCGAAGGCCAGGACCTGCACCATCGGGGCCTGACCGCAGCAGATCGCGATCTGCTGGCCGAGGCGGAGCAGCAAGACCAGGAACTGGCCGGCTTCACCGCGGCGTTCCGATCGGGCAGTTCGGTGCACTGGTATACCGTCCAGGCCGACCACTGGGTCGACCACCTCGAGGATCGCCTGGAAGAGCTGCAGGACCGCATCGACGCCTGGGGCGACGCAACCGCTGAAGAGCGCGCACTCCTCCAGGAACAGGGGAAGCAGCTGTACCAGACCCTGATCAACGACGACCACTTCCTCACCGCCCAGACCACCCCGGAACGGGACACCCGCGTCGAAGACCTCGCCCGCGGCATGCTCGGAACCGACTGCCCGCTGGACTCCCCGGCCATCTGCGAGGCCATCACACAAGCCCATGCCACACAGGCCGGCATCATCGCCGAGCGCAAGCAGCAAGCGGCACGCGATGCCATCCGCGAGGCAATCCCAGCCTGGGCGCAACAGCTCGCCGCCCTGCCCGACTTCCGAGCCGCCACCACCGAATCGGAACGAGCCATGCTGGCCAGCAACTTCCTGCACACTCACCACCCCCCGGCCGACACCCCCGAGTTCGTCCGCCTGCTACGCCACACAGCCGCCAACCACACCAGCTGAAACGCGTGGACGAGCCAGTCCGCGGATGCCGCCCCAGGCGCGCGCGGCGCCCGTAAGGGCTGGCAGCGTGGCCGAAGAGGCCCCTGATACACAGCCTGCGTGTGTCGTAGCCGCAGCGCCGCACGACTCGCCGCTGCACCTCCGGCCGGGGAGTGGGATGTCCTCTGTAGTGCGCCTTACAGCCGAGGAGGTAGACCGGCCAGATCGTGGCGTTCCAGGTGAGATATACAGTCCGGCATGAGCATCGCCGATACGTACATAGCCGCAGCCTCAGCAGCGTTCAGCGGCCTCGCCGCCTGGGGCGCGTGGAAAGCCTCACGCGGGGCGAACGAGGCGGCTCTGAAGGCAAACGAGACGGCCACTTCCGTTGCACAGATCGAACGGGACCGTTGGCACAGGGAACTGACACCCCAGCTCCGGATCAAACTCCAGGCTGAGCCTCACCACGTGCTGTATGTCCGCTTCGACAGCCCGGCCACGCTCGGCGAACTCAACGTTCAGCTGACCATCCGGGACGATTCCGACCGCTCTCGACTTCCGTCCCTGGCTGGCGCTCCGACACCGGAGCAGAGAGCGGAGGTGATCTGGGGGCCGTACCGATTCCGGCCCGGGGTCGATGAAGCGGACAACCTGGGCCGGTCCGTTCCGGCATTCCCCCTTCTCGCCGGCAACCGCCATAGGCTCGCCCTCGACCTGTCCTTGAAACCGTTCTGGTACGAGGGCGCCGACGGAGAACAACGCTGGCGCGGCGAGTATCGCACCGCTCCCATCCGTCTATGGGCGGTCTGCGCTGTCCAAGGCCACAAACCCTGGAAGCTCGCCTTCGCAGTGCCACAGAACGGCAGTTGGGCCCTGGGCGGAGCCTGATTCATGCCACGGGGGCCTGTCAGCGTCAGGAGCCGCGACCGGCTTGACGTCCAAGTACCCGATGCGGGCGTCGACCATCGCCCCGGCTTCACCTCGCTCATCGCCGTCTCAGTGCCGAGCCGACGGGCCTACCGTGCATGCCGATCTGTCCAGCAACCTGTGCGCCCCCAGATCATCGAGGGGCCTCTGCTCCTGCGGCTCGCCCGCGTGCGTGACCAGCTCGATGCCGTCGGCGGCGCCTACTGTCGCGACCTGCGGTAACGGGGCGCGTTGGCGCACAAGGCTCCCGACGGGCTACCGCCGTTGGCTAACGTCACTCCATGGACAAAGTGCTGATTGATGTCTTCCCTGGATCACCCGCAGAGCAGGGCTTTCCGTCAGACGCTCCCGATGCGGAAGCCGTCGTGCACATGACGTTCGATGCGGGGCACCTACTTACGCTGCTGGGAGACGTGCGTGACGACGAGACTTTCCTCCTCTTCAGAGCCGCACCGGAGCAACGCCACAAGATGAGGCCGCCTTCCCAGCTTTGGAAGCTGCCGGCTGGCGAGCTCGCCCACGCTGGTGACACGCCCGCGCTCATTGTGCTGGCAGCCACCCCCGGCGTGTGGCTTGTCCTCCGTCAGGTCATCCAAGGGATGTCTGAGCGGAATAAGGACAAGACGTTCACCGTGGTTCTTGGCGACGGAACCGAGATGAGCGCGGATGGGCACTCGGCGAAGGACGTGGAGCGGCTGCTGACAGCGGCCCAGACCCTGAGCCACGGCGCGGCTGCTCCGGCTGTCGTGGAGAGAAGTGACCCGGGGTTCGCCCCACCCGAGTGAGGGGCGGGGCGACCAACCAGCATGCCAACTACCCACCCCTGGAGCAACAGCACTGCTCAGTAGACGTATGGCGCGCTTTCGATGGGGTCGTCGGGGGCGGCGATTCTCCACTCCTCGCCGTCGATCTCGACAGAGGGAGCTTCGCCGTCGCTGGGCTGCCGGCGAACGACCCTGACGCTGACCCACTCGCCTTTGTTGGGCTGAGGCAGTCCGAGTGCTGTAGCGATCCGGGGTTGGTCTCCATGATGTCCCAGCACGAAAATGCCTTCAGTCAAAAGGTTCCTGCGGGCCTCGCGCACGCGTTTCGGGCTGTCCGGGTCCATCGCCACGGTGCGTACGGCGGAGCGGTCGAGCAGTTGCCCCTGCACGACCCGGAAAAGGTTGTTTGTGCGTCCCTGGGCATGGTCCGCGGCCACGTCATCCATGGGCGAGAAGACCCGCGCCAAAGTGCGCTGGTCAAGGTGGAGCAACACATTCCCCGGCAGCACAGCGTCCTCAAAGAGCCAATGGACGGCGTTCCTGCCAGCGACCGACAAAGCCGCTGCCCCGTCCCGGTTCGACGTGAGGCTGAGGTGTTCGGGCGCAACGGCTAGCACCCCCAGGCTCCATCGGGACTTGCTGTCGCTGGCACGTACCAGCAGGCACACGCGCCCGACGTGCTCCGGCCTCAGCATCCACGTGGAGGTCCAGGTGAAGCGCAGCGGCACATCGCGCAAGCGGCTGTCGACGGTGCGTTTCCTGAGCCCCCATGCTTGCCCGAGGAAGTGCTCGATTCTGCTGCTCAAATACGTCTTCTCGGCTTTGTGTAGCCTGGCGAGGTCGTAGCGGCCGGTCCTCTCGCCGTCCAGCACGCTGTCGAAAGCTTCTCGCAGCGAGGAAGCCGTGCGTCGCTGGAGGTCCGGGACCGCGTTCAAGAAGGTGATGACCTCCTCGGCGCTCGCGCTGTCCTTCCAGCGCAGGAGCCCGGGTGCGGTCGGCGCCGCAGGGGTCTCGCGTCGAACGCGGCCGACGGCAGCGATCTGTTGTGGCGCGATGGTGTCGGAGGTGCCGGATCTTCCCACGGTGCGCTTGGGCGGGGACGGATGCACGGATGTGTCCCGGCTGCCTGCGGCCAGGAGTTCACGGGCCTTCGTGAGCCTGTTCTCGGCGCGCTCAGCTCTGCGCCGCAGCCGTTCCATCTTCTTGTGCAGTGTGTTGATCTCGGCCAGAGCGTCGACCAGTTGCCGGTCCGTTGCAATCGACTGCTTGCGCGGGGTGCCCCCGGCGGTGACCGCGGCACCACGGGCGTCTGCCAGGAGCTCCGCAACCCGTTCCCTCACCTGCTCTTGGCGGCCCTCCTCCGTGCAAATGGCGATGATGGCGTAGATCAGGCGCGGCTCGTTCTGCAGGCCTATCCCTTTGAGGCGCTTTGACAGCGTCTGGTACCCGGGAAACCGCGGCCCCTCCCAGGGCTCGGCCTTGAGCTTCTCCGCCAAGCCGCGTAGCCCTATTCCGCTTTCGTCAATCACCTCACGCAGCAGCACAACGATGCTGCTCATGGGAGGGCTCAGGTCTTCCATCGGCGCCCACGGGTGGCCCCGCCTCCGCCTGTTACCCACGACTCCCCCTTGATTTGATCGCATCAGTATGGCATTTGATTCGCTTGATCAAAAGATCAAACTTTCTCGCCGATCACCCGGCCCGGCAAGCTGGCCATGTCGCCAAAACCCCAGTAGGCCGAAGGAAATTGATGCGTCAGACCTACGTGAACCTCTGTGCCCTCGCTCTCATCGTTGTGGCGACCGTGGCGTTGATCACCCTGGGGCTTTCCTCCGAGCAGATCATCGCCGTCAGCACGGCCGCAGGAGTGCTGTACACGGCCTGGCATCAAGCCAACAGCCGACAGCCGACACGCGGAGAGGAAGGCGCCGACGCTCAAGACGAGCAACGGGATGCGTCCTAGAAGGGCCTGGGGGTCAGTGTGGGGACGGCTTCTGTGCGCCCCGCACTGACCGCCGAACAGATGCCACAGGGGTTACACCGAGACTGACGCCAATCTGGCGCTGCCGGACTGCGGGCTTGATGCGGTCCCGCACGCCCTGACGCCGGGCCGAAGTCCCATCCGCTCTTCGAACCCGCCCGGCTCCCCCGGGATACCTGCACCGGGCCCTGCGACTGTGCTGATTGAGGCTCAGGGACAGGCGGTGTCGCTGCGGAGGAAGGCCTCTCCCAGGGGGCTGAGGGTATGCAGTATGGCGCTGCCGGTGCGGGTGGTGGTGATCAGGCCGGCGTTGCGCAGGACGGTGGTGTGCTGGCTAGCTGAGGGTAGGGAGACGCCAGCGTGTTCGGCGAGCGTGGTGGTGTGGGCACTCGTCCGTGACCGACGGTGCCCAAAGCACACCAGTAGTCACCAGCGCGGCTTGACCATTAGGAAGCGTAAGGATCACCCGGCTCTTGATCGGCAGTGGCATCGTGGTCAGCCCGGAACGCGTCCAGCGAAACATCCGGGGCGGCCTTGGACATGGCGGCGAACTCGCCGCGGGGAATGAACCGCCGACGCCGCCGCAGCGGAACCAGCTCACCGATGCGGTGGCCGTCCCGGGTGATGATGAATGTCTGGCCGCCTTGAACAGCGTCCATGATCTCTTTCGACCTGGTGCGCAAATCGCGCTGGGTGATTTCCGGCTGCGCTGTCATACCTACCGCCATAATCTTCGGGGTGGCACCTGGTGCTATCAGGTAGCACCAGGTGCCACCATGATGGCTCCCCGGGCACGCCGGGACGGCACCGCCGCAAGTCCAGCGAAGGAGGAGGGCGCTGCAGCGGCAGCCGTTGGTACTGCCGCCGCGGTCGGGGCACGACCCCGGGCGAGACCACGGGGCAGGGTGAAGCTTGGAGCGTGGGTCCAGGCGCAGCGCCTCGTCTGGAACCAGCTGCTGCCCGCGCGAGCCTGGATGTTTCAGAACATGCTGCGTCTCAGCCCGGCAGACCCCGACGAGCGTCCACCGCCGCCTCGATCAGTAGAGCCGACCACGCGTTGGCCATGCGGAGCAGCCGGTTCACGCGCTCCGCCGTCCACTCGGTATCCGCGGACGCGGTGTCTGGCTCGATGGCTCGGTGTGCGGTGCTGTCCTTTTCTGGGCTGGCTACTGCTTCACCAGTTGGGCTGGATCAATGTCGAGAGGGATGGGCTCGGTTACGGCGGTGGTCTGGCCGGGTGGGACCTGGCGGTCGACGTAGTTGCCGCCTTCGAGGCGCCCGAGGTGCAGCCGCGGCGCGGGGTCCAGCTCCAGACGCCAGTAGTGAGGAATACCGGCCGTCGCATACAAGGCTGGTTTCAGCGTCCGGTCGGTGACCCTCGTGGCCGCCGAGGCGATCTCGACGGCGACGGCGACGTCGCGGGCGTTCAGCATTGCATCAGTGTCGGCCGCGGCCTCGAGGTCGGCCACTACCAGGTCGGGAATGAGCAGCCCGTCGGGTACGGCGACGTTGACTGCTGCCAGCACCTGCCAGGGCTGCGCCGGCCGGGACTCGATGGCCGTGGCCAGGAGCACCTGTAGTCGGTGGCGGGCCCGCTGATGGGGAATATCGGGGTTCGGGGTCATGAGTAGGGCACCACCGACCAGTTCGATCCGGTGGTGCGAGTCTTCGGGCAGAGCCAGGACCTCCTTGACGGTCCACGGCCCGCAGCGATCGACTGTCTCGGCGCTCACGCCCCCTCGGCTGTTCAGGCTTCCTTTCGCCAGTGTGACCCAGCGCAGTGCAGCGCGGTGCCGGACACTCCGGCCGGTTGGGGTCGGCCCCTGTCCGCCGGAGGGCTGGCTCGGGATACGGTGCTGCGCCCCGGGCCGCGGGTCGGCGGGCAGACACAGGCCGCCGGCCCCGCCGCGTCCGGTCGGGTGTGGACGCTGCTGGCTGCTCCCGCCGAACGCCGAGCAAGTAGCCACCACGTCGGCGGACGCGTCAGCGGTCGCGTGACGCCTGTTCCGTGCCGACGGTGACGGGTCAGCTCGACGCAGCGGCGGATGCCGGGTTGGTTGCCGGGTGGACATTTCCGGCGGGTGATCGTTGATCCAGGTCAGACCGCCGCAGTGGAGGCGGGTACGGGCGCGGGTGACGGCGGCCAGGAGCGGGGTAGCGAGGTTTCCACGGCAGGGTCTGCGGGCGGGGCGTGGTCGCAGCGGCCGCCGGGCTCGCGCGAGCGGGGCAGCCAATCGGAGCGGTCGCTCGAGGGCAGGGGGTTCATCCCGGGTCACGGCGCGGGGCGGGCGACGAGTCAGGAAGCTGGTCGCGGATGTGCTGACGGTGGCGGCCCAGGTCGAAGGGTTCCCATTCAGTGCGCGCGTGGTCCGCAGCCTCGTCGATGGCCGCGTGTGTCGGGCAGCGCTGCTTGTGCCACCGCAGCTGCTCCGCGTAAGGCAGACCGGTCAGGTCGTAGACCGCCATCACCTCCCGTTCGGCCGGCAGCCTGCTGTCATCGGGGCGCAGGAGCGGGTCCACGGGTTCCAGTCGCCACGTACCGGGCAAAGCTTGCGGGTCCGGGACCGGCAGAGCACAGCGGCGGCGGGTACGGGTGTGCGCCACACACTGAAGATCCTCCAGCGCGCCGGGCGCGAGGAAGCGGGAGTAGAGCAGGCCGACGACCGGGCGAACAGGCGGGAGTGGCGCGGGTGGGGCGGGCTCCTCCTCGGGACGTGGCGTGAAGACCCCGGCGTCCTGGAGTCGGCGCGAGGTCAAGCCCAGCGCCCGCTGTGTCTCCTGCAGCAGCAGGCTGCGATTGCGGGCCGGGTCGGCCGGGCACACGGCGTGATGTCGTACCCGGCACCAGGCACTCCCGTCATGGGAAGCATGGGCAACCCCGGAGGAGACATGCCAACGCTCCCCCGGCGGAACCGACCCTGCGGGCAACTCGTCAGGATGGAGCGGAACAGGAGTGTTGCCCGGGCGCTGGTACCACTCCACCCGGTTCCTGCAGAAGTCGCAGCGGCCGCCCTGCGCGGAACGCAGCAGCCGGCTCGGGCTGTCCGCGTCAATACGCAGCGTCCGGCGCGGCCGGTAGTTCTTCCGGCTGCCGTCCCAGGAGAAGTCGTCGTCAGCGAAAGAGTTGTTCGTCGAGCGCATGACCGCAGACGATGGCGGCCGACACGCTACACGTGGGCTGACCAGGCCGCTGGGGTCACCTTGGCAGCCGCACCAGTCGTGCTGGAGTTCGTTTCGTCGTCCACGCGTTCGCTACCGATCGCCGTTTCGGGTGACGTCGCTCCATGCGGCCGTGAGAGCCCTTGAGGCTTGCGAGGCCGGTCAGGTGGCTGGCTGGGTGGGGGGTTCGTGGCCTGCGCAGAGGGTGCCGAAGAGCTGGTCGAGCGGGGCGCCGAGGGCATGGGCGAGAGCGTGCCAGGTGGCGAGGGTGCCGATCGTGCGGCCCTGTTCGATCTCGATCAATGTGCGGCGTGACAGACCTGTTCGGGCGGCGAGTTCGTCGTAGGTCCAGCCGCGTTCGGCCCGCAGTCGTGACAGCTCCTGGCGGAGCGCGTCGAGGTTCGGGTCGGGCGGCGGAGTGATCGTCACCGCTCTATCGCACGGTGCAGCACCCTGCCCTGTCAGTGCAGACCTCTGCCCTATTTGCCTGGCCGACACGACCGAAGAACAGGGCAGACGTCTGCACTACCGTGCCGCCACCGGTACTCCCCCAGCCTCACGGGGGTCGGCAGAACCACTCACCACCACGCAGGGAGGGCAGCTCGTCATGGGGCACGGCACGGTCTTCCGCACGGTCAGGCGCACCTGGACACTCGAGGTCCGACCCAGCCCTGGCGGACAGACCTTGGCTTGCCCGCACTGTGGCCGCGTCCCCGTCGATCCGGGGCCTGCTACGACGCGGGCAGTCGTCCTGAACCACCTGGCCGAACATGCCCGAGCCGAGCCGCTTCCCGGTCATCTGCGGACCTGCCGGTGCGGCGAGCTCGGCTGCCGCTGGCATCCACGCCACCGCGGCTGCGACGGGACGATCCTCCTGCTCCTGAGCTGCAGCGCCGGGGGCCGCATTTGGCGCCTCACCGATGCATGCCAGGCCTGTTTGGCTGTCACGGATCACGCCGCCGCGGTCCCTGAGCCCTGCGCATCCGTGGGAACGGCCGACGAGACGGCTTCCCGTCACAGGGAGTCGCTCACAGTCGGAGCCCAAGAACTCGACGCCGATTTCTACTGGCACGACGGTGCGCTGTATGAGCAGATCTAACGCCAGGGGCCATCCGGCGCGGGTTCACGTACGAGGGAAGCCCGCCGCCCCACCGAGAACCGTTCCGCACACCGGGGCAAATCCGGGCGGCCGGAGAACTACCAGCACCTCGAAGGAAGGCCCTGTGGGCTCCGAGAACAGGCCGGCATCCGGCGACCTCAACGCGTTCCTGACCGACGTCGAGCTCACTCAGGCCCATGCCATCGCCGGGATCATCAGCCGGGCGCTGGCCCGCCAGTTCGCCAAGCGACTGCGTCGGCTGGGCAGGCAGTTCCAGGACCGTCCCCGTCAGGCCGCCGCTATGAAGCGATGGCTGGTGAAGCTTCCACCCGACCGCCTCTCGCTCTTCGCCGAGCTTTCTGCCTTCGAGGGTGCAGCCCTCCTGATGCCGCCCGCCGATGCCGGCGAACGGGACTGGCAGACAGCGGCATCCATCATCGACGTCTATCCCGGCATCATCCCGGCCTCTCAGGACACCCGCGCGCGACAGCTGCTCAGCCTGCGGTCAACAGCCCAGCAGCGTCAGGAAATCGCCGCCCAAGGCCTACCCTTCCTGCGGGACCGCCCCGGGCCCCTGACGCCGTCGGATCCCAGGTACGCCGCGGCAGACGTACGGTGCGGCGCCCGGCCACGACACTGCCGCCGCCCGGCCTGGAGTGACTGGGGGGAGCGAGCGCTCGCATTGCTCTGCAATGGCGCCACTGATCCGCTGACCGAACTTTGCCGTCGCCCGAATCACGCGACCTCGCGCGCGGACCACAACACGAATTCGGACGCGGCCTCGCCGGCACTCTTCCCTGCACACGTGCGGCGCTTTACGGTCAATCGCATGGCCAACGGGGTTTTCCATACTAAGTACGGCATAAAGATCAATCTGACTCGCGATGATCTGGGCCACCCGGAACGGCCCGGGCTACTCGAGGAAATCACGCAGTCAGTCGGACAACGAGCCCGGGATCTTCTGCAGTGCCTGAGGGATTACGACGGCGGCCAATGCCAGTGCGCACTGGCTGACAAGACGCCTTGGATGTTCGTACGCCGGCAGCGCCGCGGCGGCACCGTGGCTTGGGTGGCGGCCCACCTGCCGCTCACCCATGTCGCTACGCCACAGGAGAGCGAGAAGCACAAGGCGATGAAGGAGCGGATCGCTCGCACCGCGTCCCGGCACGGGCTCCAGGTGCAGACCGAGGCCCGGTCCGAAGACGGCAAGGTGATCACCGACGTACTGGTGACCGGAGCGGGCGGAAGTGTCGGATGGGAAGCGCAGTACTCCCCCGTCAGCGCCAGCACCGTACGTCGCCGCTCCGCCAACGCCAGAACCCTCAACATCGCTCCGCTGTGGGTGACCGGGGACGAGACCTCCGCCCTGATCGACCGAGTGCCCTGGACCCGAGTGGACAACGTGCCCTGGCAACGCATTGCCTCCCCCCTGACCATGATGATCCGTGGCGGCGTGCGGCACCTGCAGATCTGGAAGTGCACCCCCGTCAGCGAGCGCACCTGCCCAGAAACCGGGCACGCCTGCGGCAGATGGCACAGCGGCTGGTTCCTGCCCGCCCTGTGCATCCCACAGGAACGCGCCACCTCCCTGGACGAACTCGTCGTCACCAGCGCAGACGGCGAACACCTCGCCGTGCGCGCCCGAAACCGGCACGACCCCAAGCGGATCTCTTACCTGTGGGCCCTCGCCCGAGATGTACGGCAGTGGCAGGAGCTCACCGGCGAGAGCGACAGCCCGCCCGAGTCCGGCCCGGACGACGAGCCGGTCACCTACGCCGAGCAGGACCTCGACAGTTCCTGCCGCTACGGTGAGGAGCGATACGGGACCAGCGATCCTCGTCCCCGGCGCGAGATGGCCTCAGCCATCGGCCTGCACACCTTCGACGAGGCCCACGACGCCACCCACCGCCAGCCGAGCCGCCCCATTCAGCTCCGGCTGACTCCTCGCGAGCGCTCAGCGGTTGCCACCCAGCTGAAGTGTCCGCCCTGGGAGATCGGCCCATGCATGCTGTGTGCCGCCCCCATCCATCGCTACGGACCACGCAGTCCCCTCGTCTGCGCATCCTGCCGCTCCAGCTCCCCGATTCCCTAGGCTGGCGGGCTCCGGTCCGGCCGTCCTCCAGTGAGCCGCTGATCGCCGACGCAGAGGTCATCGAAGCGGAACTCACGGCCGCGCAGGAAGAAGACAGGGAGCCTGATGCCGGCCTCCTGCGGCGTACCTGGCTGCAGATGCACACTCAGGCCGAACCTGCGGCCATCGCCGTGGCCGGCAGCGCAACCGCATCGCTGGTCACTCAACTCGGCCACTTGTTCGGAGTGGCCTGACGCAAGCCCCGGCAGCCGGGCCATACCGAGTGGCCGTCGACACACCACTCCAAGGGAGTTGACCAACACAGCTCGCCCTGTGCCCACAGACAGAGTGCCCCACTGGCAGCAGCCAGTGGGGCACTCTGTCTCATCAGCCAGACCGAAGCGACGCTGGCATCTCATGACGCGTCGTCCGCAAAGGCCTCAACTGCACCGCCTCCTACATGCGCTTCTCGCCGTCATCCGAACCGAATTTCACTCGCCACGGTGTCGATCTGAAGCGCTCGTCGCCTTGAGCCCAATAGCCGCGAGCCATTTCGACGATCGTGGCAAATTCAGCGGATCTCACAACGGAGATCAGGGTAGGACCCACCAGGGATCCGCCCTCGTACGGTCGAGCCAGCATGGTAACGCTGCCCTCGTAAACATAGCCTTGGATGAGCCATCGATCCAGTGACTCCGTGAGAGACAAGGTTGCAGGATCGTGGAGTTCCTCCTCGGATAGCAACACCGCCAGGACGACGTCCGGGTCCTCGGAAAGTAGGCTGAGCCTCTTATCCGAAAACCACGGAAGGTCCCCCAATTCCTCGAAGGCCCCGTAGGCAAAGCCCGAGTCAGCGGCCCCGACCAACCTACCGTCGATGATCAATTGAAATCGGGACTCACCCGAACTCGCTACCCGGTCGACAAGAAGGCCAAATCGACCGTCGTTGGTCAGAAACCTCAACCCTTAACCCCTTCTGACCGAAATCGGAATATCATCCAGCGGAATAGGAACCGACGTCCCGGACTTTGTGACCCCATTACTACTTCCACTGAAATGCCAGACATCGTCGGTGTGCTGGGAGTAACGGTAGTATACGGCCTTTCTCCCGGAACCGATCTTCGTCCAACGCACCTTGCCCACCTGGACACTGTTGGCAAACTGTTGTTCCGCATCAGCCGGCAATACCCCCTTGGCGGGGTTATACGGATTGGGTCCGCCTACCGGGTCGTGATGTCCCGGATTCTCATAAATGGGCCCACACGTCTGTGAATTGTGAACAAGCACCGGCGTAGCCCCCGCCAGCACATAGTACGTGTGGAGATCCGCGACGGTGAGGTTGTACATGTCGCGGTCACCGAGGCGGATCGTCACCTTGACGACGCGAACCTGGGTGTTGTCGACGGTGTTGAGTGCGTCGCCAGCCTTCAGTTTCCCTGCGGGTACCCACGTGCGGCGGGTGTCGTTCCAGAAGGGGTGCTTGGCGGTGGTGTGGAGGGTGATGACGGCGCCGTCGGCCTGGCGGATTGCGACGTCTACCAAGTC
Organism: Streptomyces sp. PA03-3a; assembly: GCF_033792735.1. Taxonomy (NCBI): domain Bacteria; kingdom Bacillati; phylum Actinomycetota; class Actinomycetes; order Kitasatosporales; family Streptomycetaceae; genus Streptomyces; species Streptomyces sp. PA03-3a. The sequence goes on along the minus strand of NZ_JARAVM010000035.1, from coordinate 53,755 downwards.
GTAGTCGTGGTTGACCAGGGTGGCTGTGACGGTGTGGCCTTCACGGTGCTTTCCGGTGTCGGGGTCTGCCGCTTCGACCTTGTCGCCCTTCTTCACGGTGGCGATGGGCTTGGTTGTGCCGTCGTCCATTAGGACCGGCGTGTCGGAGGTGAAGCTGCAGCCCTCCTTGAGGGCTGAGGCGACCTCGCGACTGGCGCTCGCTGTCTCCGCTTCGAATCCGGCAAAGGCCAGGCGTTCGATGGATGCTTCGCCGGCGGTGAAGATGGTCGCCGCGGTCCAGGCGCAGGCCTCGCTGTCTCCGTGTGCGACGCAGTTGTACGCGTCGACGAGCGGTGAGATGAGGACGCTGGCGGCTGTGAGGGCAGCCGTCTTCCTTATTTCGTTGTAGGCCTCGCCGAATTCTTCCGGGGCATAGAATCGAACGCCGAACTCGTCGTGGCCGATGTAGACCTGGCGATTGTTCTTGGCTTTTTGCTCGACCTTTTTCTTTTTGGCCTGGTAGGTGACCGTCGCACTCCAGCTCTTCCTGGGCTTGCCGAAGTAGATGTGCTGGACCTTGAAGGTGTGCTTTTTCCCGGTCGACTTCTTGGGGGTGACGATGGTGTATTGCCAGTCGCCAGGGCCGCCGGTCCAGTACTCCTGGCTCCCGCCGCCGCAGCGGCCGCTGCACGCGCCCTCGGGTCGTTGCCCCGAGGGGTCCGACAGGGTGAGGGGGTTGTTGTTGCTGTAGGCGTAGCCGTTGAGGGACTGGGGGTCGGCGCTGGCCAGGATCGGGTCGACGCTGATGAATCGGCCGGTGGTGGGGTCGTAGTCGCGGGCGCCGAGGTGGGTCAGGCCGGTTGCGTCGGTGGTTCCTCCGATGAAGCCGTGGCTGCCGGCCCAGTTGGCGGGCTTGGCACCGCGGTCGGTGCCGAACGGCGATGTGTAACGCTGGGTCAGGGCTCCGGTGGTGGCGTTGATGTTGCTCACGCCGGTGCCGTGGTGGTCGTCGACCTCGAAGGTGACCTGATTGCTGTCGCTCCGGACGGCTGTCGCGCCGGCGAGGCCGTAGTAGCGGGTGGCGGTGGCGGCGGTGGCACCCTTGACGTAGTTGATCTCGGTGCCGCCGAGGTACAAGGTCGTGTTCTCGGCGGACGGGTTGCCCGTGTCGAGGGTGTGGGCGGTCAGCCGGCTGCCGTCGGAGCCGTAGACGTAGTCGGTGGTCTTGGTGCTGGTGCCGCTGCTGGTCTTGACGGTGTCGACGACCTTGTCGAGGTGGTCCTCGGTGCCCCAGGTGAGGATCTGGTCGCTGGTCTGGCCGAGGGCAGGGTGGAGGTGCCGTTCGGTGGTGTTGCCTGCGTCGTCGTACAGGTAGCTGTCGGTCGTCGGCGCGCCGATGTTGCCGACGATCGTGGTGACGCTGTCGAGCTCGTGGTCGCCGCCCGCCGGGTAGGTGTAGGCGCGGGTGGTGTCCTTGGACGGGTCGCCGGACAGGTCGTGCTGGGTTTCGCTCTTTCGGGTTCCGTCGGGGTTGTAGCTGTAGCTGGTCCAGTAGGGCGCGACGGTGCCGAGCTTGCTGCTGTCGGGGGTGGTGCCGCAGGTGGCGTTGGTGGTGGTCCAGGCGTTGGTGAGTCGGGCGAGACCGTCGTAGTTGAAGCACTGGTTGTCGGTGCCGGTGCGGGCGGTGTTGGTCAGGGCCGTGATGTTGCCGGCCTTGTCGTAGGTGTAGGCGGCGGCGCGTGCGGCGCCGGTGACGCCTTCCTGGTCGGTACGGCTGCTGGCCAGTCGCTGGGTGCCGTGCTCGTAGGCGTTGGTGATCCAGGTGCTCTTGCCCGCGGTGGCCATAAGGGTGGACTGCGTGGGCTTGCCGGTGAGGCTGTAGGCCTGGTCGGTGAGGTAGCTGACCAGGTTGCTGGTGACGGTGTCCAGGCGGTGCTGGGCGTCGTAGGTGTAGGCGACGCTTTCAGCGGCCAGGGCTCCCGCGGCCGGGTAGCTCACCGACTTGACGGTGCCGTCGAGGTTGTAGGTGGTGCCGAGGATGTAGCTGCCGGCGAGCTTTTCCTGGCCGGATACGGAGGGCACCACGACGGTGGTGCGGGCGGGCCGGTACAGCGCGTCGTACAGGCTCGGGGTGGAGGTGTACTGGTACGTGGTCCCGCCGATGGTGGCGTAGCGGGTGGAGGTGCCCGGCATGCCCTTGTTCCCGGCGGGGTCCCAGGCCTGCTTGGTCAGCAGGGGGCCGGTCTCCGAACCGTCGTGGGTCTCGGTGACGCGGGAGAGGTTGTCGTAGACAAAGGCGACGGTCTTGTTGCGGCCGTCCTTGACCTTGGTCTGTTCACCGCGGTCGTTGTAGGTGGGTGTGGTGGTGCCGGAGTCAGGGTCGACGGCCTTGATCTGCCGGCCGAGCTGGTCGTAGGTCCAGGTCCAGGTGGCACCGGCGGAGGTCAGGCGGGTGAGGTTGCCCGCCGGGTCGTAGCCGTAGTTGGTGGCCTGGTAAGGGCCCGTGGCGGTACCGCTCTTGTCGGTGTACTCACGCAGCTCTGTGGCGTGGCCGTCGGCGTCATACAGCGTGGTGGTCGGAGTGCCGCCGTCCGGGGGGATCACTGTGGTGCGGTCGCCACCATAGATGGTCCTCGTGTTGGAGATCGGTGTGCCCATGCCGTTGCCGGCGAGCAGCGTGGTCTTGGTCTCGCGTCCCAAACCGTCGTACTCGGTGGCGGTCTGCGAGTCGAGGTTGGCGACGTCCTCGATCTTGAAGAGAGTGCTGCTGGGCGCGCCGCTAGCGTAGTAGGGCGCGTAGGTCAGGACGGGCTGGCCGCGGTCGTCGTAGAAGGTGTCGGCGATCAGGCGTCCGCCGCCGTCTCCGGGTGCCTGCACTTCGCGGGTGCGGCCGAAGCCGTCCAGCAGGGTGTAGGTGGTGTCCTGGGTGCCGTCGTTGTTGAGGGTGGCGGCCGCGGTGGCGGCGATCTTGCCTTCGGTCAGGTTGTAGGTGAACTGCTGGTTGGGGGTCTGGTTGCTGGCCTTGGAGCGGTTGGGCAGCCAGACCTTCACGATGCGGCCGAGGGCGTCGTAGACGACGTCGGTGCGCAGGGTGTTGGCGTCGACGGTGGTGGTGGGCAGGCCGCGCAGCAGGTCGAGGGTCGTGGTGGTGGTCTGGGCCGTGGTCGAGGAGCCGACGACTGCGGGCGGAGTGGTGACCTTGACCTGGGTGGGGCGGCCGGTGGCCGGGGTGTAGGCCGTGGTGGTCGTCCGCGGGTTGCTCTGGGCGGTGGTGACCGGGCCTGGGCTGCCGGTGGTGTCGAAGACCGTGGTGGAGGCCAGGTCCGTGGTGGTCAGGTCGCGCCCGTACTGGTCGTAGGTGGTGGCGTCGTCCAGGTAGGTGGCTTTGGTGCCGGTGATGTCCTTGAGCGTCTCGGTCACGCTCGGGTGGCCCTTGGTGGGGGCGGTGCCGTAGGCCTGGCCGTCGTAGCGGATACGGACGTCGGACAGGACGGCGGAGGTGCCGTCGGCCTTGGTGGTGCGGTCCACCGTGGCGGAGCACTTGGCGGCGACGGTCTCGGTGTGCTCGGGGGTGTCGAGGATCCAGGCGGTGGTGTTGTCGGCGTAGGTGGTGCGGATGCACCGGTCGTCGACTGCGGTCGCCTGGTCGCCGAAGTCGTCGGTCTGTGTCGGGCGCCCGTAGGCGTCGAAGCTGGTGTCGGTGCGGGTTTCCCGCCACTGGGCGCCGTCACCGTCGTCGAGTGAGGTGAAGGTGCGGGTGGTCCCGGTTCCGGTGAGGTTGGCGGTGGTCGTGCCCCAGGAGCGGACGCGCTTGGCGGTCTCCTTCTTCCAGGGGGCGTTGACCGTCTTGTTGAGGATCTTCCCGCCCGGTCCGCTGTAGGTCTCGGTGCGGTACTCGAAGCCGGCCCAGGCCGGGTCGTCGGTGAGGGTGGTGCCCTGGCCGTCGGGGACGGTGACGGTGCGGGTCTTGGTGGCGTCGGTGGGGTCGGTGCGGTCGCCGTTCATGCCGCGCAGGAAGTAGTGGTCGTCCTGCGTCTTCATGGTGTCGACGCCGCCGGTCTGGACCCGGGTGTGGGCGTAGCCGCGCCACTGGGACCAGGTCTTGAGCTTGTCCTTGGTCAGTCCCTCGTCGTCGTCGAAGGCCCAAGCCGCGTCACCGAGGTAGGTGTAGTTGGTGACCTGGTCGGGGGATCCGCCGGTGCGGTCGGTCAGGAGGACGGCGTCGACGACGTACTTGTTGAACCACTCTGTGGTGGCGGCGACCTCGTTGGAGGGCTGGTAGATCTGCGGGAAGCAGCGGGTGGTGTTGCTCTGCGGTGTGGGCAGGTGGTCCGCGTCGCATGCGGCCGCGGAGTAGTTGATGTCCGTCTGGGCGCCGAGTTCGTCGTCGATGGTGCTCAGGCGCTGCTTGATGAACGGCGATCGCCCGTCACCGACCTTGTCCAGCCGGTTGACCATCGCGGTGTAGCTGAGGGTGGTCTTCGGAAGGGTGATCGACGTGGTCGCGTCGGATCCGGTGTGCTGGATGGAGTCCAGCAGCAGCTGGTACTCGGCGCCGGAGGTGCCCCACTTGTGGCCAAGAGCCCAGGAGTCGATGTCCTTGTAGGTGCCGTCGGCCTGCAGGGTCTGAGCGGTGACCTTGGTCAGCCGGGTGCGGGTGAAAAAGGCCGGGGAGAACTGGGTGGTGCAGTCGGTGCCGGCCTTGCAGTTCAGGTCCCAGGGCGTGTCGTACCAGTACTGGCGCTGGGTGTCGATGGTGTCCGGGTCGCAGGTGACACCCGGCTGCGGCAGGCAGCGCTCGGCAGTGCCGAAGGTGACCTTGGCCATCGGCTTGACCGTGCTCGAGTAGATGTCGGCCTTCTGCTGGCCGTACTCGATGTGGTCCACCACGCCGCCCCGCACATAGGGGGTGTCGTCGGTGGCCTTGAGGTTGCGGCCGTAGGAGTTGGTCTCCTGCTTGTACCAGTAGGTGATGTCGTTGCCGTCGGTGTCCAGGACGTAGTCCAGGTTCCACCGCCAGCCCTGCTGGCACCAGGAGTCGGCGAAGGCAGTGGCGTGGCAGGGTTCGCTGCTGTCGTCGCCGAAGACGGGCACGGTGTAGACGGACTGGGTTTCGGTCTTGCCGGAGGCCCAGTTGGGCAGGCGGTTGTAGCCGAAGTAGTACTGGGTGCCGTCGGTGGTGGTGGCGATGAAGTACTCGCCGTCGTTGTCACCGTTACCGCGGGCGGTGTCGCGCTTGCGGACAACCTTGGTGTTGTCGTCGCCCTTGATGCGCCATTCGTCGGTACCGACGGGTATCAGTTCACCGGAGTGCCCGTCGAAGCTGATGGTGGCGTTGTCATAGCCCCAGCACAGGTCGCCGGGCTCGACACCATTGGTCTTGACGCCGTCGTCGCCGCACGCCTTGTAGGCACGCTCGATGAAATTGGAGCCGATGTCGAAGCCGTCACCGGCCCAGGACGACTGGTTGTTGCTGTTGGCGGTACGGCCGTCAAGGGCGCCGGAGTCGTAGGCCAAGCCCACGGTAGGCGCGAGTTCGCCAGGTACCGACGGCATCGGCATGGCGTACGACCACGAGAAGGAACCGGTGTTGAGCTGCGTCTTCCAGGTAGAGGAAGAGCTCAGCGGGCTGGCCTTGTAGTCGCCGGTCGGGCCGGATGCACTGGCGGTGACCGCCAGGACGGTCATGGCAATGACGCCCGCCGACTGTGTCTTGGCGGCAGGCACGGCCACGGCGTCGGCGGTCACCGTCTGCTGCTCGGGGTTGTTGGCTCCGGGCAGCTCGGTGGGGGTGTGACAGGCCGGCTTGTCGGGGGTGGTGAGGACGCAGGCCGGGAGCTGGACCATGCGCAGGCGCGCGCCGTAGCTGGCGCCGCCAGCCTGCGCGAAGCCGCTGTAGTCGACGGTGACCTTGGCGGCACCGGCCGTGGTGGCGGTGGTGTCGGCGCCGGTGACGGTCAGCAGGACGCCGTCGACGCCGGCCTTGTGGGCTGCGTCGCGGCCCAGGACGCGGACGGTCGCCTTGCCGGGGGTGTTCGCGGCCGTGGTCTTCTTTGTGCCGTGTTCGCTTGCCGCGTTATGGCGGTGTGTGGCGGCACCGACGGTGACGGGCAGGCCGGTGGCACGGTGCGGTGTAGCCGCCAGGTCGACGTCGGCCGCGCCGCTGCGCGGCCAGATCACCTTGGGCGCCTTGGGCGGCTTCGGCTTGTGGTGCTTACGTGCCTTGACGTGGGTGTTGGCGTGGCCGGGGACGGGCTTGTCGGCGGTGGGGATGGCCGGCCTGCCGGTGCTGGCTGCTGCCGGGATCGCCTGCGGCAGAGCTTGCAAGAGCGATGCCGCCAAGGTGGCGGCCACGACAGTGGCGATCGTCGATGCTCTGCGGCCTGTTGGCCGAGGTATGCGCATGACTGGAAACGCTTCTTTCTGCTGGCAAAAGCGGCTGACGTCGCAGCTCGCTGTCGATGAGCGGGCCGGCTCTCCACCCCCACAGCTCGCGACCGGCGGTAGGGGCGCGGCCAGGGCTGGGACGGAGGACCGTGGGGCCGGGGTGCGGGGCCCGGACAGTTGGCGTGTCCGGCCCCCGCACCCGTGCGGTCTCGTGTCGGTCAGGCGTCAGGCGTCAGGCGTGGGCAGCTCGGCGCTGAAGTCGGCGAGCTGGATGATCTGCGCTGCGCTCAGCACGCCCTGGTAGGCCCACACATCCTCGATCTGACCGGAGAAGTACTCCGTCCAGACGCTGCCAGTGCGGTTGCGGCCGAACTGCAGGCCACCGGTGGCTTCGAAGGGCTGCTTGGCACTGCCCCAGGAGGTGTAGCCGGTGCAGTCGTCGGGGTTGGTTTCGCTGCAGGCCTGGTTTTCCAGGTTGCCGTTCACGTAGAGCGACAGCTGGTCGGTGAAGGCGTCATAGGTGACGGCCAGGTGGTTCCACCCGATGCGCAGGCTCGCGTCATAGGTGTGGGAGAGCGTGGTCCGCACGGCGGGGTTGCCGTCCTTGTCCTTCGGTCCGTCGCCGTTGGTGACGGCAACGGTCCAGGTGCCGGTGACGATGCCGTCGACGGTGCCCAGGTAGTGCCAGCGCACGGTAACCGCGCTTTCGGCAGTGCCAGCCATGGACAGAACGGTCATGTCCCGGGTGGGCTCTCCGGCGGTCTGCGCCCATCCGGCAAGGCTGAAGCTCTGGCCGGTGTGGAGGCCCACGGAGGCTGTGGCGTAGTCGCTGGTGCCGTTCAGACCGAGCGCACCTGGCGGGTCGGAGGGCAGCAGGGCGTTGACCGGGTCGATGCTCGCCTGGTTGGCGAGCACGGCCGGGTGGTTGGCCTTGGAGCCGTCCGGGGAGGACAACGGCGAGCCGGTGGCGGTGTTGAAGGCCCAGCGGCCGGCGATGACCGGGCTGCGCTGGACCATGGACTGTGCTTCCAGCGGCGTCAGGATCCGGTCGAAGACGTGAATGTCGTCGATCAAGCCGGAGAAGAACTCGTCGCGGACGCCTGCCCGGTAGACGGCGCCGACCTGGAACTCCTTGTGCGGGAAGGCACCGGTGGCGGTGTAGGCGGTTTCGCCGGTGAGTCGGCCGTTGACGTACATCCGGATCTTGCCGGCTGCGGCGTCGTAGACGCCGAGCAGGTGGGTCCACTCATTGGTGGTGGGTCCGGCGCAGAACATGCCGTTGGTGGTGGTGCCAGGCGTGCAGCCGGCGGGCTCGGATGCCTTGATCAAGGTGGCGGTGGAGGTGTCGGCCTGGTAGCGGCCGAACACCCACCGCTTGTCGGAGGCGGAGTAGTACAGCGACAGTTCGTTGTTGTATACGCCGTTCTGGGTCAGGACCATCTTCGCCTTGGTGTCTCCCGCGGCAGGCACGGGGGTCTTGGCCCATGCGGTGACGGAGAAGGAGCGGGTGCCGTCGAGCTGCGGCCGTGAGGTGATGCCGTAGGCGTTGACGCCGTCGAACTTCACCGCCTGGTCGATCACGCCGCCCTGCGACGGGGTGGGGCCGTTGAGGAGCTGCAGTGCGTCGGCCTCGGGGTTGCCGATGGTGGTGAGCAGTCCGCCTTCAGTGAGGGTCTTGAACGGTGCGTCGAAGTCCCACACCGCGCGGGCGGGCAGGCCGCTGGTCAGAGCGGTGTCCTGGGCGACCTTGGCGATGTCGGCCGTGCTCAGGGCGCGGTCCCACACCTTGACGTCGTCCAGCTTGCCGTTCCAGGGGTCGATCTGCGCGCCCTTGTACCAGGAGCTGCCGATCTCGAAGGGCTTCGGGCCGTTCCACAAGGACGGCACCGTCACCGACGGGGCTGCGACTCCGTTGACGTACAGCGTCATGGTCTTGGTGGTGGCGTCGGCGACGCCGAGGAGGTGCGTCCACTGGCCCGTGGTGACCGGCGCAGTGGAGGCGGATGGGTAGCGGACCCAGCCGGTGGCCACGTCGGCGTTGTAGGTGGAGAACTCCCACTTGCCGCCGCGGATGCCGAGGAAGAACGCCGACATGTAGCGGCCGTTCTGGCTGACCGCGGCCTGGGTGGAGGTGGCGGCGTTGGCGGTGTTCACCCACGCGGAGACGGTGTAGCTGGCCGACGTGTCGAGGATGGCCCGCTCGGTGGCGGCGTAGCTGGGCAGGGCGCCGTCGGTAGTCAGTGCGGACCCGCGGTGTCCGGCGGTGCTCTGAGCCGCCGCTCCGGAAAGCTCGGCGGGGAGGTCGCCGCCGCGGCCGGTCATGGTGGTGTCGGACTGGTCCATGCTCCATCCGGCCCGGGCCGACTGACCTTCGAGCACGTTGAAGTAATAGGGCTCGGGCTCTGATTCTTTGCCAGCGCCGTCGACCGCCGTGACGGTCAGCCATCGCGGGCCGGACCGATCGGGCATGATCTGGACGGCCTTCAGGTCACCGTTTGTGGTGGCGACGTCATGGATGACGGTGGGGGCGGTGTCGATGGACCAGCGGTACTTGACCACGTCGGTGGCCGCCGAGTCGAAGGTGAACGTGCCGTATCGGCCCACCCCGTCGGTCCACGGCAGGTTGTCGCTGTGGGTCATTTCGCCGACGTAGTCGTTCGAGCGGATCCGCGGGCCGTCCGGGACAGTGGTGTCGACGTTGAAGTAGCAGTCGGTGGGCGCGTCACCGGTGGAGCTCCACGGGCCCCACTCGCCGCCGTCCCAGGCACGCACCTCCCAGCCGACGGTCTTGTTGAGCGGGATCGCAGTCGGCAGGGGGTAGGAGAACGACGAGCCGGACGCCTTGAACGTGCTGGACGCCGGAGCCGTGGCTTCGGCGCCGGTGGACCACCAGCGGCGCTTGAACCCGGTGCCGTCGTCCCACGCCGCGGCGAACTGTGCACCGATCTTCTCCCCGGAGTCGGGGTCGGTGAGCGTCGCAGTGACCTGGGGCAGCTTGTTGATGGGGACCGGAGACGTCGAGCAGACCGAGCCGGGCGCCATGGACAGGGCGGTCATGGGAGCCTGCCGAGGCGGCAGGTTGTAGCGCACGGTCAGCGACGCGTCGTCGGAGAACCGCTTCCAGCCGTAGGCGTCCGTCTCATCGCCAGCCCGAAGACCGAAGGTCATCGACGAGGCGCCGCTGGTCGCGGCGGACTGAACCTGGTCCTTGACCGCGCCGGAGGTGCCGCCGAACTCCAGGTCCGCCGCCGGGCACGAGCCGGAGTATCCGTAGGCGGCCGAGACGGTCTGCAGGTCCTTGATCCAGAAACCGGAGACCTTCTGGGCGTCCCAGTCGGTGGACTTGCTGATGCCCTTGGTCGTCCACAGATGCACAGGCCGGGCCGAGCAGGAGTACGAGTGCGTCTCGTGGACGCTGAACTGCGCGGACAGCACATGCTTGCCGGAGAACTTGCTGACCGGGATCTGGTAGAAGACCCGCTTGACGTCGCCAGGCGCGCAACCGGTGTCGACGTCGGCGCAGTAGCCGGTGCCGAACGTACTGACGTAGTCACCGTTGTAGGAGAAGTGCCAGTAGGGCTGGGAGGGGTAGGCCTTGGAAACCCCCGCCCAGTTGGTGGTCACTGGGGTTTCCCAGGTCGGGTCGATCATCACCGGGTAGACCGTGTGGTCACCGGTCAGGATGTCCGCGTCAGCAATCAGCGTCATCGACTTCTGGTCCGTTGCGACCGACACATCCAGCGGGGCCGAGTGATCGCCGCCGTCCAGGCCGCTGCCCGGCTCCTCTCCGCCACCCTCATCACTGGCCCCATCATCACTGGCAGCCTCATCGCTAGCGACCTCGTCATCCGCGCCAGCTGCCGCACGCAGGGATGACCGCTCCGTGGCCTCCCCGGCGAGCGGCTCTGTGGCCGGGGCCCCGGGACCGAAGTCCGCGGCATCGGTCGAGTCGTACATCATCGGCTTCGGCGCGGTGAATACCGTCCCGCCGGCCGCCTCGTCCACGGCGGCCAAGGAGCCGTCCGAGCGCTCGGTGACCTTCAGGCCGTCACCGTCCATCCCCAGGCGCAGCGTGGCAAGCGCGGGGTTGTGGGCGGCCTCGGCCGTCTTGACCACCAGCACCTGAGAGAAACCGGTATCGGTGGCGGTCAGGCGCAGGTCCACGTCCGGAAGCACCGAGTGGTACTCGGCGGTGTCGCCGTCCAGAACCGGCTTGGGCAGATCCGTGGGCCAGGTCAGCCGCAGCGTCTTCCCCGCCTTGGACATGGTGACCATCGCCCGGTCACCACCGCCGGAGAACCGCACGTCCGCCAGCGAGGCCTCAGGTGCGAGCGCTCCGCCTGCGACGGTGCGCAGGCTGGTGTCGATCGCCGTCCACGCGCCGTCCTTGAGCGTGCGCACCGGGCGGGTGTGCTCGGTAGCCACCAAGGTGCCGTCCGGGTGGGCGCTGACCTCGCTGGTCTCCGTCCGCAGGCTCGGGACGTCGACCGCCTTGTCGGTCTTCTTTGCCTTGGCCAGAGCCAGCGACTCGGGGGTGTCGCCTTGGTCGGGCTGCGACGGCGGCTGCTTGGCAGGCTCCTGGGCAGAGGCGGCGGCCGCAGCGGGCGTGAAACCGGCCGCTGGAAGGCCGGCCAACAGCGCGCCGACGGCAACAGCCACAGCGAAACGACGGCGCTTGGGCCGCGGTCGTGTCGTAGACACGGATGGTTCTCCTGGGGGGATGAATGCGCCGCCGCCACTCGGCGACCTCGCGCATGGGCGCCCCGCTACAGCCCACCGTTCACGCGAGTATGCGTGCACTCAGCGAGCAGCGGCCGGGGCAACCGGTATAGCCAGTCCTGCACGGGACCGGCAGGGGCGTCAGGGAGCAGGAAGCGATCAGGCGGAGGCAGCCACAAAACCGCGCGACGGCGGAACCACACCGACCGCCCCGCGGCCGCCGGGGACTCCCCCGACATGTCGCACGGCAGCGCCGAGCAGCCCACGAAGGTCGCCCAGGGGCCAAAAAAGCATCACGCCTCCTTCAAGAAATCTCCATGAGAGATCAAGGAGGAGATCTTCACCCGATCCGGAACCACACATTCCGCCGGGCCCATCGAAGCGACAGCACCCACCCACCAGCAGACGCCGATCAGTGCCGATTTGACCACATCAGAGCACCCACAAACCCACCCGCCACAGACGCCTCACAGGCAACCGGCAGTCAACAGGAGCCCAAATAAGACATGAGCAAACATTTACATTTGACACGCCACAATCAAGTTATCCGGTCAATGCATACCGATCGAAACGACCTTAATCGGCGTCAGTTACTCATAAAATTACAAAGTCGCTTACGAGAGATTTGAGCACTGTGTTAGCCTTCACGGCTAATGAGAGCAATGGGGTTACCAGAGGGCCTTAGGGCCCCATGCGTCATCCCACAAGCGATACGCACGTCACGATGCGGCGATGCCAGCGAGCAGCCGGCATCGGCCCGCTCGTCGATCGGAGAGAGCACTCAGCAAATCCACACCTGAGGCCAAGATCGTCTGGGCTTCCCAAGCAACTTCACCGGAAACCAGCCGGGGAGATGGCGGTGATCAACCGCTGCCGTACAGCCGGCGCAGGCTGACTACGTGGATCCTGTCGAGCTCGCTACCAAGGACTGTGACCTTGTGAATCTGCCTGTCAGCGGTGGCTGCGAGGACAAGGCTGGACGCGCAACGTGCATTCATCCTTCTGGGGGATCAGGTCGATGTCGCCCTGTGCGCTGCGGAGATCGTCGACAGGCTGTCTGCAGTGGCGTACGCCCTGGTCCTGCTCCTAATTCCCTGGGCTGCGGCTCATGAGTTCCTGGGCTGGAACGCTCTCAGGCTTATCTGCGGTGCAGCAAGTGAGGGAGGAGCTGGGATTGTTGATCGAAGGGCGGCCGGAGGGACGTGCTGGCGGTGGCGGCGGAGGTGATGCACAGCCAAGACTGCCTGAGAGCGGGTTCGAGCAGATTCGGCGCGCAGTACGACGTCAGAACGTGGCGGAGGCGTGCTGGGGGCGTCGATTTTGCCTTGCCCGCACGGGAGACCGGCGGCAGTTCCCCGGACCGGCATGCCCGCCTCATGCGGTTACTGGCCGGCCAGGGGTAAGGGAGGCGCGATGAGGCAGGATTTCTCCGCGATGGCGCCGGGGCAGGCGCAGGCGATACTGGCCGTAGTGGAGCGCGATCACCCGGGCCGACTCGATGCCTTGCGGACGAATACTTTGGTAGAGCTGCGCACATGGAGGGCGGAGATCCAGCTATGGATGCATCCTCCGCACAGCGGCTGGGGACCTTGCTCGGTGGACGGCGAGTACAACAACGAGACCATGCCGCCCTCCCTGCACGTCGGTGGGGCGTCGCCGCGCGAGCAAGCATTCGCCGCCCTGCACGAACTGGGTCACCATCTGCAGCAGTCCGACTCCGGTCTGAGGGCTCCCCTGTCCGACTGGAGTTGGAACGAGTCCAAAGCCCTCTCCGGTCTGGGGGCTCGCCTGTCCGACTGGAGTTGGAACGAGTCCAAAGCCCTGGAGGAAGAGGCGTGCGATGCCTTCGCCGCCCGTGTCCTGCTCCCCGAGCCTCATCTTCCCGACGCTCTGCGGAAGGCGGGGCCGACGGCTGCCGACGTAGTCGCACTGCTTAGCAGCTCGCATGCCTCGCGGGAGGCCTGTTGTGTGCGCGCCTCGGAGTTCTTCCTCCGCAGCGGCCTCGTGGTGCTTCTCGACGCGGAAGGCAGAGTTGTCTTCGCGGCCCGCCACGGCATGATGCCGCCCCAGCGCGGTTCCGACCAAGCGGCCACCCCGCTGATCCGTGCCGCGTTGAGGAGCCGAGGCAGCGCCCAGGTGGACCGGACCCACCTCGTCCTTTGCGACGGGCATCCCAGTGAGGATCTGTACGGTCAGGCCGCGTGGCTGGACGAGAATTACCTGGTGGCGGTGCTCGGTGTCGATCAGGTGGCCTGGCGCCGGTTCAATCCGCCCGGCAGCAGTACGAGCCGATTCCTCTCAGGGAGGCTCTGCGAGACCTGCGGCGAGGAGCTCTCGGTGTCGGAGACCTGCGAGATGTGCTGGCAACCGAAATTTCCGCATGGGCAATGCGGCTGCGCTGCCGCCTGGCCTGCCGCGTATCGGTGGTGCCCCTTCTGCATCCAGAGGAAGTTCACGGCGCAGTTCCCGAAGCCGGGTCTAACTGCCTGCCGGGACTGCGATTAGCGGCTCCGCAGCCCGCCCTCACCAGTTGCTTGCCGAGGGCCCGGATGATTCGCACGGTGCGACGTGAAGCATCGGTGGACGGCACCGGTGGCGTCCCGCCGCCGGCCCGCGGGGGCTGGCTGTGCCTGGAGCACGGCCGCCCAGGGCACTGCGTGGCGGCTTCGCCCTGGCCGTCTACATCCTCAACCCTGATCTGCCCGAGCAGACAATGACCATCGCCTTTGGGCTCGGGCGACCGGACACACCTACGTCTTCTTCAACGGCTCATGGCAGTCCCCCACCAGTACAGTGACAGCCCCTTGTGTATGTGGTCTTCGGGTGATCCCCCCCAAACAGCGTTGGAACCGGCGGCGCGACGGGCCAGCCGCACTCCACGGGTTATGAGGCCCTGTCCGGCGGATCACGGCGTCGTAGTCTGCAGCACATGCACAGCACATTGACCGAGCACGCCCGGTGTCTTTACGGAGACGAATACCGTCCGACACCGGCATGCGGTCAGGAGCACCGCGAGCGCTACTTCGTCGAGGAACTGACCTTCGCTGATGCGGACGCGATCCTCTCGATGCTTCGGGAGCTCAGCCCGAACCTGGTCGACGGCCAGCTCCCGGTCTGGATCCGCAACCTCGCCTATCGGCTCGTGCTCCTGCAGAGGCCGGACGAGCCTGCGCTTCTGCGGGAGGCCGCGCAGAACCTGTGGCTGCACGGCCCGGATTGGGACGACATCGCGGCGCAACTCGAGCGGCGGGCCGAAGAGCTGGAAGCCCGCTGACGGAACTGGCGGAGGTCACCTTCGGTCATAGGCGGATCGAGGTCACGGTGAAGACGTAGCGTCCGCTGCCCCTTGCCGGGGGGCTTTGACGGATACCGCCGGACTGCGGGCCGACCCTTCGCGGGAGCCGGTGTTTTCAACGGCGCTTGCAGGGTCCCCTGTCCAGACTGCCGTCACGTCGCGACGAAGCCCAGAACGGCGCTGGCGTCGTGATCACCTCGGCTTCGCCCGCTTGGCGCGGTCGTCACAGCGCCTCGGCTGGGCGTCCACGGCACGTTCCTTGGCTCAGCGGTTCGTCCAAGGTCGTCCGGAACCTGACGCCGTCACCGTTGCCGCGAACAGGCGTTGTGCTAGGAGGTTCGCAGGGCGTCCTTCGGACGGTGCGGCCCGTCGACAGAAAGAGGGTCTGCATGGCGCGGGAGTTACTGGTCGTGTATCAGGGTCCGAACGGGATCCGGCGTACGCTGCCGGCGGAGCAGATCGCCGGGGTTTCCCTCGCCGAGCTGCGTGAGGTGTGGAAGCCCTCGCGGCATCCGACCCAGCGCAGCATCGTCACCTATTGGTGGGCGGCTGTCGATCAAGTCGATGTTCAGCCAGCACGTGAACACCTACACCGGGAACCGGCCGTACCGGGTCCGCAGGACTGTGGACGGTGAGCAGTTGTGGACGCTGGCCGAACTCGACGACATGCTGCAGCAATGGATCGCGCTGGAGTGGCAGAACAAGCCGCATCCGGAGTTCGACGACCCGTACGACCCATACATGCCGGAGCTGTCGCCGAACCAGATGTACGCGGCGTGCGTCGCGCTCGAGGGCTACCTGCCGATCCCACTGAACCGGGAGGACTATCTGCGGCTGCTGCCGACGGCGTGGGTGGGCGTGAGCGAGCAGGGCATCCGGTTCAAGAACCGCACCTATGACCACCCCGCTCGCGACCCGAAGGAGGGACTGAACCCCTACCGGCGGGTGCCTTCGGGGTTGCAGGGCAAGAAGCACAACGGCTGGGAGCTGCGGTACTCCCCCAACGACCTGTCCCGGGTGTGGCTGCGGGACCACCGCACCAACATCTGGGTGGAGGCGGTGTGGGTGCACCAGCACGTGATCGGAGCTCCGTTCACGCAATTCCTTTGGGACATCGCTGCATCACAGCACCTCGAGCGGGGCGGCGAACTCAAAGACGATGAGACGATCGCGCAGGTACTGGCGGAACTGCTGGACCGCGCTTCCCGCGGCCCGGACCGGTCCGGGACGGTGACCGTGCCCGACGGATACGCCCCACTGCCGGCACCCGGTCCCGCCCACGAGTTCGACCCCTATGCCGGGCACGACATGGCGGACCTCTTGGCCGCCGCCCACGCCGCGTCGCCTGCGGACGACCCGCTGGCGCTGGACGATCTCGGCTTGTACTCCCCCGGCCCTGCAACCGGTGACGCCGGCATCGACTGGTCGCAGCCGCCGCAGCCACCGGACCCTGCCTGGGCTGCCTTGGAGCGGGAGCAGGACTCGACCGGGCCGGCAGATCCACCCGTCGCTGCCCGAGGTGATGACTTCGATGCCCGTTACCAGCGGACTCTGACGGAGTTTGCCCAGCGGCAGCGCGACGACGACGCCGAGTCGTGAGCACCGGCGCGACATCGGCTTGCTGCAGCCGGCTCACGAGCCGCAGCAGACAACGACACAGGTTTTGAGGGAGCACACGCAGATGGCGGAACTGACCCGCGAGGAATGGCTGGCGCTCAGCAACCCGACGGTGCCGGAGAAGATGCTCCTGGCACCGCCGGTCCCGATGTGGCCTCAAGACTGCCATGCCTGGCGCGCTCGGGCCGACAGGCTCGATGAAGTCCCGGAGCTCGCGGACTGCGCCCCGATAGGCACTAAGGTCACCGACAACGATCGGCGGCTGCTGTACTCCGCGCACATGCGGACTGTGCGCACGCCTGCGATCCGCAAAGGGATCCCGGTGACGGCCGAGCCGATCAAAGCGAACCGGCAGCGGATCGGAGGAAAGATCGCGATCGTAATCGAAGGACCGCGCGGCACGGGGAAGTCGACGCTCCTGGACGCGATCGCCGTGTACTGGCATCGGCGGCTGAGTCGGCTGTACGGGCCGGACGAGAACCGGATTCCGGTCGTAGCGTTGACCGTACCGCCACCGGGCCGCGGGAACGTACGCAACTGGGCCGGCGCGTTCGCCCGCTTTCTCGGGCAGGAACGCGAGGGCGGCGACCCGACGGCTTCGGTGATCCGTACGATGCGCAACGCCCGCACCCTGCTGGTCGTCGTCGACTCCATCGAGCGGCTCCGCACCCGCACCGAAATCGAGCAGGCGTTCCAGTACCTGGATGTCATCAGCGAGGAGACCGGTGCGACGTTCATCTACTGCGGCCGCAACGCGCACCCGATCGTCGACCCGCAGACCCGCGACAACGACACCCCACTCGAGCAGGACGAGACGCCGTGGGGCGACAGCGTGGTCCTGCGCACCAGCCGGATCGGCTACAGCGACGAGGAGATGGCATCCTTCGTTTCCATCGTCGACCTGTTCGACGCAGATCTGCGGCTGTTCCGGCACGAGCGCGGTGACCTGACCGCGCTGGCCCCGTACCTGCACAGGCGCAGCCGCGGCTATATGCGCACGCTGTCCCACCTGATCTGCCAGGCGGCACAAGGAGCGATCCTGAGCGGGGAGGAGCGCATCACCGAGGAGCTGCTGAAGAAGGTGTCGCTCGGGCAAACAGTGCAGTTGTGAACCGTACGGGTCTGTGCCCAGCTGTCTGGTCACGTCCCCCTTCCGTCGGGCTTCCCGGCGCGGGGGGTGCGGCTATGCCGCAGGCGCAGGCCCCTTCGGCTTGCCCTCCTTCAGCTTCTTCTGCATCTTTTCCCACCGCCGGCGCTGCTCGGCGTTGAGGATATGGGGGGTGGAACGGAAGAGCCCGATCCACCAGCCCAGCGGGTTCACTCTGTCGGCAATGGCCGACCTCCGGCACTCGTAGTGCCTTTGCGGCACGTCCAGATGGCCTTCTCGTTTCAGAAACACTGCGGCGTCTTGGAGGGCGAGGTCGAACTTCGACTCCAGGTCGGAGAGCTCGCTGCTCCGGGAGTCCGCCTCCCTGGCCTGTGGCACCACAGCGAGGGAGGGCTTGCTGTAGGCGGGTTCCGGATCGTCGGTTCGCGTCGCGACGGCAAGGGCGTGCTTGGTTCCGCCGTATTCGCGGCCGTCTGGCCGCGGATGGATCCCGATGGCACGCAGCAGGTCCCGCTGCTCTCGGTGGTGCAGTCGGAAGAAGTCACGCTGCTGGCGGCTGACCCACTCGTCGATGGTGCCGTCGCCGCGCTGGTATGGAACGTTTGAGGTGCGGTGCCATGGTTCAGGGCCGGGTGACAAGAGCTTGGCGCGCAGGTACTTGCGGTGCCATTCCCGGGGCCAGGGCGGGTTCCAGTGTGGATCGATCGCTTCCAATGCCTGCTGGCGCTCGGCGGGCAGCCGGCCGGCAGTCGCCTTTTGCCGCTGGGCGGCGAGCCAGGCGCCCAGCTTGTGGCCGCCGACCTCTTCACTGCCGGGGACTAGGAGGTGGCCGTTGTCTTCCGCCCAGGCCCGGGCGCGTTCGAGTATCGACGCGGGCGCGGACCTGCGGGCGGCCCACCGCATTCCGAGCGCGTCCAACGCCTGGTATTGCTCGGGCGGGAGGCGGTTCAGGGCGTGCCGCAGGCGAAGGTTGCTCAAGCACAGGCCGAGCGAGAAGCCATCGTCGTCGACATAGGGAGCGGGGACATCCAGGTGTCCGAAGCGCTGGTGGTAGGCGCTGGCCGAGGCGAGTGCCTGCTCCCAGGTGCCGATGGCGGGCACAGCGATCTCCAGGCCCAGAACTTGTGCCAGTTGGGCTGCTCGCTCCGGGTGGGCGTAGAAGCTGGGCTGTACCTGCAGGCGGCCTCCGCGGGGCCGTGTGATGGGCAGAGCGATGCGGTCCATGAACGATTCGTCGTGCGCGCGCAGTGCCTGCAGCAAGGTGAACAGGGTCTCGAACGACGAGTTTTTGAACAGGTCCATGGCCTTGGCGCCGCGGCGAGCGTAGACGGGGAAGACGAGGGTGGTTTTCTTTCCGGCGCCCGGGGGCTGCCGAAGCCCGCGGCCGATGGCCTGGATGGCGTCGATGATGCTGTAGCGGGGCTGCACGAAGACCACGGCGTCGACATCAGGCATGTCGACGCCCTCGTTGAGGACGCGGACGTTGGACAGGACCGCGCACGGCCGGTCGGGATCGCCGAAGTCGATCAGTAAGGCATGACGGTCCGCGTTCGGCTGCTTGCTGTGGATGGCCCGCGACCACAGCGCTTCGCGGCGCAGCGGCGCGCCGACTTGCAGAGCGGTCTGCGGCAGCGAACCGGCAAATGCCTCGGCGTCATCGATGCGGTTGTAGAAGACCAGGACTCGGCGCAGCCCGTGTTCCAAGATCGCACGCAAAAGGGCGACCTGGACGGCGCCGTTGCGTAACCCGTCGTGGTGGGCCGTAACGCCGGGTGCGCTGGCTGCCAGGATGGCGTGCAGGTCGGCGTCCTCGTCCTCGACGACCGGTACCACGACCTGGTAGTCGGCCAGGATGCCTCGCTCGATGGCTCGCGGCATACCCAGCTGGTACACGATCGGCCCGAAGATCTCACGGCGTTCCATGGTGGCCAGGGGAATCCGCTCCGTCAAAAGTTCGTCCGTGGCGGCCCGTCTTCTTCCCCAGACCCTGGGGGTGGCGGTCATGTACAGGCGGAGCTTGGCCGGGATCGCGGCATCGTCGTGGACCGTTCCCCATCCGGTGCCGAACGCGGAGCAGGTGCGGTGGGCTTCGTCGACGACGACGAGATCCCACGGCGGTAATCCGAACTGGGCGTGGGCCTCGCGGATGTGGTGGAGTGAACCGTAGGTCGTGAACACGGTGAAGGGGCCAGTGGCTTCGGCCGCGGCTGCGATCTTCTGCGGGCTTCTGGTCATCACCACCTCGTCCGTGGACATGCCGGTGTCGCGTTGAGCCACGGAACACACCCCGAGCGCCGCTCCGTTGCGCCCGGCCTCACGCCACCGCCGGATGGTCTGCACCACCAGGGCTCTGGTCGGCATCACCACCAGGACATTGCCGCGTCGCGCAAGGATGCGCGCCGCTGCGACGGCGACCAGCGTCTTGCCCGTGCCGCACGCGCTGACCAGTGTCATGCGCGACTCACCAGCGGCCGCGGCGGCCTTGATCGCGGCAAGCGCGTCGGCCTGGTGCTCGCGTAGTTTCACCACACCTCCGGAAGATCCGTTGCGGATCGCGCGGGGAATGTACCCGCCCAAAGCGCCACTCTGACGGGCCTATCGGCGACTTTCAGCCAAAGTCACCTCTTGTGGGTAAAGGAGGGCGAACAGCGCGCATGTGCGAGTGGGACGCCGTAAAGAGGTTGGGGGCCTGCGATCCGTTCAGGGGCGGGCTCCCCGTTGCGGCAGCCGCCGGAACTGCATCTCGGCGGTACGGAGAGGAGCCCACCAATGGCGACGACGGCCGGTCGTTCCCGCAGTGATGGCGCGCCTGCGCGCAGGAGCAAGGCCTGGCGGCCAGCACAGCGGCTCGCTCTGTCGGTGCGGTCCATCGGCGGGGAGTCGACCGGCTCCTTCGCGCGGCGACTGGCAGACGCCAACGGCATCCCCGACCAGGAGTTCTGGGCCATGTTCGGAACGCCGGCCCGTAAGGGCGGTGCCCCGAGCGACCCCCGCTACAGCGATGGATACCTGAACGCCGCGGCTCTCGAGCGCCTGGCCGTCATGGCCGGCCGACAGGTCAGGGAATTGCAGTTCGCACTGCCGAACCTGCGCCCCCACCGGCTCCTGCCCGAACAAGCCGATCCGGTCTGGGACTGGCCCTGGGACACGTCCGGCTGCTTCCTGGTGCGGGTATGCGAGGTGTGCGCCCACATCAAGAACACCAGCCTGCTCTCCTACCTCGCCTCTGACACGACCTGGCAGGTGTGCTGGGATCATCGCCGCTGGCTGGACAATCGCCGCGAGCCCGGGACGGACCCCATCACCTTGGACGCCCTGCCCGAGGTCCTCGACGCGCACCAGCAGCGGGTCGTGCTGGAACACAGGTTGGGCGCCGGCGGACGCGCGCTGTTCGCGGACGCCTACGCGATCGTCTCGTGCTGGTGGAACGTCCCCGCACTGAACGCACCCGTATGGGGGAACCGCCAGCGCCTCCTGGCCAGGGCCGGCCGGGACCACCTGCGTGTGGCGCCGCTGGTTTTCTACCCAGAAGCGGTCCAGCTGGCTCAGGCGCTCGCAGCCCGGGAGCGGCAGCGACTGCGACGCACCCTGACCCCCGAAGGCCACTATCGGTGGCTGGACAAGGTGGCTGCGGCCATGGACCGGTGGGGCATCCCGAGCGAACCAGGGCTGGACGCGGTGGAGCACTGGGCCGACCAGCATCCGCCGCTAGGCAAAACCCGGGACCTGCAGGCGGCACGGCCGATGCGCGGCCGGCACCGGCGGCTGCCTCTGCCCGACAACGCCCACGCGCTCAATGCGCCGCTGGGTGAGCGTTCCTGCCTGCCGTGGAAACTGGGTGAGCTTCTCACCAGCGAACTGAACCCGGCATTCGACGGCTGGGCCCTGCACGGCCGGGCATGATGCAGGCGTTACCGCGCACCGGCGCCCACCCGCGAACGCCAGGACTCCGTTGGAGCGGTGTTCGCTCCGACTCGATGGGACCGGTCGATGGACCCGAGTACGCCCGGGGCTGCGCAACGGCCTGCCCGAAGGAGATTCCGCTGCGCTCGATCGCGGCGATGAACAAGGAGTGGCTGCGGGCCCGACTCGGCCGCCGGTAGGGGGATTCCGCCCGCCGCTCTATACTCCCTGTGCTCTACCGGTGGGCCGGGCATGGAGACACGGGGGAAGCATGGCGGAAGCTGCAGAGACGTCGCTGGCGATGGACGTCCTGGCCGTGGTCGGACCCGCGCTGGCGCTGCGAGCAGCAACGCTACCTCTGCTGACGCGTACTCAGCGGGCCGTGCGGAGGCAGGCATCGGCGGACTCGTCCGCGCCGCCTCGGACTGTCCCGGTAGCGGCCGCGGGAGAGCTGGCCCTGGGGGTGGCCGGCGGCATCGGCCTGTGGATCCTGATGAACCTGGACTTCTTCCCCCGGAACTACTTCCTGCTGCACCCCGTCGTCCTGGACGACGGGACCTTCCTGTCGGAGTACTACGGCCTCTCCCTGGCGATGGCGTGGACCCTGTACTTCGTCACCGTCGTCCTGGCAGCGGTGGTCTGGCCGCTCATGTGGTTCCGGACGCAGCGCACCCTGCTGACCACCGGTGTGCCCGCGAGGTCGTGGATCTCGTCACCCGAGGGTCGGTTCCGGCTGGGTGGCCTGGTGGCCCTCCGGGTCGCACTGGGGCTCTTCCTGCCGACGGGTCTGGTGCTGGCGGCCGTCGCGTGCCAGGTCGTCGCGTACGTGGCGAGCCGGAAGTACCAGACCGGGGCCGGGGTTCCGGCGGGTGGCGCTCCGGCCCGCGCCGGGCAGGCCGTCTCCGACGCGCCGACGGTGGGGCCCGGGTCCGCGGCTTCTGCCCCGCACGTCGGACCGCTCGCCCAGCCTCCGCAGCCGGCTCGGCCCGCCTCGTACGTACCGACGCGGCCTGACGCGGTCGTCGGCGCCGTACCGCCCATCGCCCATCAGCAACTCCGTCCAGGCGAGCCGCGGACAATCGGCGGCTACCAGCTGCTCGGCCGCATCGGCGCTGGCGGGATGGGCACGGTCTACCTCGCCCGGCGCGAGGGGGCAGCGACGCAGGTCGCGCTGAAGACCATCAACCCCGAACTCCTTGACAACGCAGATCTGTTGCGCCGATTCCAGCGCGAGTCCGAGGTGCTGTCCATGGTCGCCGGCGTCTACACTGCCCGCGTCCTTGACTCCGGCGTCGACGCCGGACGGCCCTACCTGGTCATGGAGTTGCTGGACGGACAGCCCCTCGACGCACACCTGGAGGAGCAAGGTCCGATCCGCACTCCCGACGCGCTGCGGGCGCTGGCGCTCGCGCTGGCCGTGGCACTGTCCGGAGTCCACCGGCTCGGCCTGGTCCACCGCGACCTCAAGCCCGCCAACATCATGCTGACCACGGCCGGACCGCGCCTGCTTGACTTCGGCATCGCGGATCTGGTCGACGGCACCAGGCTCACCCGCACCGGCGCCGGACCGGGGACCCTGACGTACATGGCGCCGGAACAGTTCGGTGAGGAGCGCGTCGGTCCAGCCGCCGACGTGTGGGCGTGGGCCTGCTGCGTGGTCTGCGCTGCGCACGGCACCAGCCCGTTCGCGGCGACCAGTCCGGGCGCGGTGATCCGCCGGATCGTGGACACCGGCCCCGAGTCGGCCGCGATGGCGGCGGTGCACGCCCTCGCCCCTGAGCTCGCGGCCGCCGTTGAACGGGCACTGATCAACGACCCGGCGGGCCGCCCGGCGGACGGCGCGGCCCTAGTGGACCTGCTCACGTCCCAGGGGAGCCCGCATCACAAGCCGGCGCAGCTGGACGCCGTCCGCGAGGAGATCACCCGGGGCTGGCGCACCCTGACCCTCTGACCGCCGGGCCTCTGACCGCCGGGCCCGCCCGCTGGCGCCCTGCTCAGCTGCCGACCGCGCGCAGGGGGCTCAGGCGTTCCGCAGCGCACGGGCTCCTCGATAATCTCCTTCTGCACTTTGGCCACCAACGGGTTGGGGGAAATACATGCCGAACGCCTCAGGCGGCACCAACGGAAGCGGGAACGGAGGCCCCGCGAGCAATGGGGCAGGTTCCCAGTTACCTGCTCCCCCTGCGTCAGGTGGACCAGGCACACCCGCCGCGGCTCCGCAGCCCACAACGGTTACCTCAACCACGCCCACACCAGGCACGGCACCAACACCAACCAACGCGCCGACAACACCCTCGACATCCGTAGGCGGTTCGGCCGCACCGCCGACCACCGGCACACCGCCCGTCCCTAGCAGTGATCCAAGTTCGCGCTGGCGGCACACACCCAACAACATTGGCCTGCTCAGCGCAGCCGCCGCAATTGTGGGCATCCCCCTCTTCATCCTCTACGGCAACGACTCCGCCGACACCGGGCACTCACAGGCGGAGAGCGGCGAGGTGCAAGCAAGCACCGGTGTGTCAGAGGCTGCACGCCAGCCCAACCTCAAGGTGGCGCGCGTCGCCGCCTACATCGACGGAGGCATCGAGGGCGTCGAGCAGGACACCGAGGGGGCCGCGCCCGTTAAGCAGAAGGATCTGAACGGTCCGCACCTGGACGTGACTTTTGAGAACAGGGCGCCGGGCCCCTCCTTGATTACAAAGGCGACGCTGCGGCTCCGCGAGGCCGGACAACTGCCGGGCTGCCACCCGACGGGCGGAGATCTAGGGATCTCCATGAACTACGACTTCCCGATGCCGCTTGAGCTGCCGAAGACACCCTACGAGAAGTCGAAGGACATCAGCTTCAGTGTCGAGGACAACAAGCTCGACCGCCTGACCCTCACCATGGGGCCGGAAACGGTCGGGTGGGGGCCAGCCTGGTACGGAGTGGCAGACATCGTCTTCGAACACGACGGGACCAAGACCACTGTCGGCCCCATCGCTCTTGTCGGCACAGGAGGCGACGGGGAGTTTTACCCCAAGGGTGACACCTGGGTCATCGAGAACGTCGACGACCCCGCATGCCTAGACGAGACAGCCACGTTGGTGGACCGACTCGCGAACATCCCCAACGTCACCGTCTCAAAGGAACTGAAGTCATTGCGGGACAAACTCACTTCAATGGGCCACTGACACTCCGGCCGGTCCTGGACCGGCACCCCGGAGTCATCGACCTGCTCTGGGTAGTGCAACGAGCGACCAGGAACACCGTCCTCGCGCTCGGAACGCTTCCCCACCCCCACATCGCCCCCGGATAGCCGGGGCTATGATCCGTTTGACGGGTGGCGGCATACGGGAACCGCTCACCGCCGGGGCTGCTGCTGTTTGTCCTGGGCAGCAGCCAGGACCCGCTGCACCACCTGGAACCGGTCCCGGTGGAGCCCGGCGATCACGACAAGCACGCCGTTGGCGTTCATCTTCTGGCATGGGCTTCCCGGCGCGGCCTGGCAGCGCGGACACGTCACCTTCCTCGCCAAATCCGGTTCGACGGCCTCTGTGCCAGTGCTCTGGTCGGCGTTGCCGCCGCGCCCTCCGGCCCGACGCACCGTGGACGCCGGGTCGGTCTTCGTGGCTCGCTTGGGGGGCTCCTGCAGGCCGCAGCCGCCAGCGTGCACCGGCTTTCCTTTCGCTCCTCGCTGTCTGCGAGAGACGCGTCCATCGATCGGGTACCCACAGAACGCGCAGACCAGGGGGCCCCGGCAGCGTGACGGCGTGCCGGCTGCCTTCGGTGCCTGGGCCGCGACGGTTTCGGTGGTGCCGTCGGCCCGGGTCACGGTGACGTCGGAGGCTGGTGCGACGTCGTACATCTGCAGCGTCGGCGTTGCGCGGTGGCTTTCTCCCTGTCGGCCTCCGCGGGCCACCGACGGAATTCATCTACCTGCGGCTCTACGGTTCAGGTCGTGACGCCGATCCCGCGTTGATCCCGCTGGATTCCCTGAAAGACCGGCCCGGAGCTGATGTGGCCAGTCGTCTACGGCAACCGGACAGTGGCCGAAAACGTCCCAGCGGACATGACGACCACTGGCAGACAGCCCCTCCGGTCCGCGCCGCCCTGGCGACACTGTGGGCGAGGTGCTGACCCGACCCGTGATCCAGTCGGCTGCCGCGGCCGTCAGTTAGAGCCGTACAGCGCGTGCCTGGCCCACCTCACGAACGCCGATCGGGCCACCTACCTCAGTGCCCTGGTGCCCGGCAGTGACCTGGACCATCGCGGTACTCCCATCTCCGAGAGTCTGCTGCAACAACTCCTGGACGCACTCCGTGACCCCGCCACCGGACAGCCCTGTCTCGGCGCAACTCGGTTCGACGGGGCGACGTTCTCTGGCGACATCTCGTTCGGCAACGGGGTCTGTACGGTCTTCGGTGTAACTCCCGATCAAGGAAGAACACCTGATGAGCGACGTGACTGCCTCCGTCGAGGCGGTTGAAGAGGTCCGACCGGTCGAGTTGTCGACGGACGTGCTGGATGAGCAGTTGATCGGGCAGTTGGTCGACCGGGCCCGCGCCGGCGGGCTCCAGCTGACCGGCGAGGGCGGACTGCTGCAGCAGCTGACCAAGCGGGTGTTGGAGTCCGCCCTGGAGGGCGAGATCACCGACCACCTCGGCTACGAGAAGCACGACTCGGCCGGAGCAGGCAGCGGCAACTCCCGCAACGGGATCCGGTCCAAGACGGTGCTGACCGACGTCGGACCGGTCGAGATCGACGTTCCCCGCGACCGGGAGGGCAGTTTCGAACCCCAGATCGTCAAGAAGCGGCAGCGCCGGCTGACCGGCGTGGACGAGATGGTCCTGTCCCTGTCCGCCCGGGGTCTGACGCACGGGGACATCTCCGCGCACCTGGCCGAGGTCTACGGCGCGAGCGTGTCCAAGACGACGATCTCGACCATCACGGACAAGGTCATCGACGGGATGGCCGAGTGGCAGAACCGGCCTCTGGACCCGGTCTATCCGGTGATCTTCATCGACTGTGTGCACGTCAAGGTCCGTGACGGGCAGGTCGCCAACCGTCCGATCCACGTGGCGCTTGCGGTGACGGTGGACGGGACCCGCGACATCCTGGGCCTGTGGGCCGGTGACGGAGGCGAGGGCGCCAAGTACTGGCTCCAGGTCCTTACCGAGATCCGCAACCGCGGCGTCGAGGACGTGTGCATGGTCGTCTGCGACGGGCTGAAAGGCCTGCCCGACGCGATCGGCACGGTCTGGCCGCAGGCGATCACGCAAACCTGTGTCGTTCACCTCATGCGGGCGTCGTTCCGTTACGCGGCCGGCCAGGACTGGGACAAGATCTCCCGCGCCCTCAAGCCGATCTACACCGCGCCGACCGCGAAGGCCGCTGAGGACCGCTTCTTGGACTTCCAGGAGGAATGGGGTGCCAAGTATCCGGCGATCGTGCGCCTGTGGGAGAACTCCTGGGCCGAGTTCGTGCCGTTCCTGCAGTTCGACACCGAGATACGACGTGTCGTCTGCACCACCAACGCCATCGAGAGCGTGAACGCCCGCATACGCAAGGCTGTTCGGGCCCGCGGACACTTCCCGAACGAGGCGGCAGCACTCAAGTGCGTCTACATGGCCGTCATGAGCCTGGACCCCACCGGCAAGGGCCGCAAACGCTGGACCATGCGATGGAAGCCGGCCCTGCAGGCCTTCGACATCGCCTTCGACGGCCGGCTCTCCGTCGGCCGCCGATAACTCACACCACCCGAGTTACACCGTTGACTGGACACACCCACGCTCCACAACTGCGGCTGTGGGCTGACCACTACTGGCAGATCGCCTACTGGACCACCGGCAGGGACGGGCAGCCCACCGCGCCGCAGTGCCCGTCCCCAGTCGGCGTCGTGACGGCACACGATGCCGAGCGGGGCCGCCGTGACTCGCGGCGTAAACCGACCGCGCCGGCCGTGGGCAGCGGACCCGGGGCCGGGGCTGGCGGGGACGCCCCCTCACCGGATGCGGTTCGCTCTCCGCTTCCGGAGTTCCCTCCTGCGGAGCCTGGTGAGGGGGGTCGCCGGTCGGCGCTTCAGCGTTGGCTCCGTCAGGTCCGCGGTGCGTGAACGGAGTGAGGTCTCGCACTGGCCGAGTCAGGAAGCAATGCGGAGCGTCAGTTCGCGCAGTTGGCGGCCGGTGGTCGTGATGTCGTATCGGCGCGAGTTGCTGACAGCCGCCGTGGTCAGGGCCTTGCGTCGGTGGAAGTCCCGGCCCATCTCGTCGAGGACCATAGGGCAGCGCACCCCAGCTACAGCGCGCCCAGGGCCGGCCTCCCTTCCGGTAGGCCGGCCCTGGGTGCGATGGTGACGACGGGAGTCAGCAGGTCCGGTAGTTGTAGCCGGCCTTCCGCCAGTTGCCGTGACTGTCGACGAACTCGTAGTTGCCGTCCCCGAGGCGCCTCATCTTGAAGTTGTTGACCGTGCCGTCGTATCGCAGATTCAGCGTCTGGCCAGGAGCGTCACTGCCCGACACGTACGCGATCTGATAGTCAGCCGCGTAGCTCCAGGTCGCCTTGCCGGCACTTCCGTCGACTGTCAGGTAGTCGGTGTCATCTTGATACGCCGCGGTCGCGCTCTTGGTGTTGGTTCCGAAGACGCCGTCGATGTCCGATGCCAGGTAGCCGTTTGCCCAAAGGACCATCTGCCAAAGGCAAGTAGCGTTGGAAGATGCGTTCGTGTTGATGTCCGTGACGCCCTCGTCGCCCCAGTCGTTGGTGTAGACGCCGGTCCCATACACGTAGGCCAGGCCGCTGTATGTCCCGCTTGCCGCGGCCGGGGTGGTGCTCACAGCGAGGAGGGTGGCGGTCAGTGCCCCCACCGTGCACGCGCCCAGCTTGGTGCGCATCCCGTGCCAACTCATGAAGACTCCCGGACTCAGGCCCCCCCTTGGAGCCAGATCGCGCCATTACACAGCAGCTCAGGCCGAATTCGCACCTAAAATTCAGGCCAAAAATACGCCATGTTCACGCCAACCTAATTGAGCGTAGACGCGTTGAGGATGAGTCAGGCGAACGACTCCCCCTTCCTGTTGCACTGTGTTCGGAACTTTGGCCCAAGCGGGCTAGCGGTGGTTTGTTGACGGCGGGTCAGGGTTGCAGTGGGCCGGTAGCAGAGGAACGTCGCCTCGCTGCCTGGGGGCTTGTGATGACCCGTCGTCTGCCGTGTCCGCCCGCACCTGGCCCGCTGGAAGCCTACGCCGCATGCTTCGATGACCTGTTCTCCACACTGGCACAGCGCCGCGGGTTCCGCGAGTACCTGACCGGACTGCTGCTGCCGCGGGACCGTAACAAGGCGTTGACCTGCCTCGCAGGCACCGCCACGCGGCGGGGTTGCCGTTCGTCATGGCCCTCAAACCGAGCCACGGCACCTGGGCCCACGGCAAGGACGCCTACACCCCCGTCGACGCCGCCCGCGCCCTGACCTGGACGGACCCCCAGCATCCCGGCGACTGGACCCCGGTCCGGCGGACCTTCCGCGACGGGCACACCGAGACATGGTGGGCCGCCGACGCCCACCTCGGCTGGTGGGGCCCCGACGGACACATCCGCCTGGTCGTGGCGACCGCGGACCCGGCCACCCTGCCCGCCCACCGCCGCAACCTGCTCACGGGCCACACGCGCACGGCCTTGCAGCCGGACCGCCCGGGGGCACGACGGCCGCCGGTCGGCACTGCGGTGCTGGCTACGCCAAGTCCCCCGGGGCCTGAGCCGCTGCAATCGCTGATCAGGTGCACGGTGGCAGGAAACTGCGGTCGTGCGCCCGTGCGGAAGCATCACACTCATCCGGTACGGGAATGCCGGTAATGTCCCGCTGCCGTACGGAAGCGGTGTGGCTCTGGGGGCGGGATGCGGGGACGGACATTCGCGGCGGTGATGGTGGTATTCGCCGTCATCAACCTGCTGCTGGCAACCGCTGTGGCGATTGCGGCCAACCCGGCCACCAGCGCCACGTACAACGGCTAAGGGGGTGTCGCCCCGAGCTCTTCGGAGTCAGCGTGGCGTAGGCTCCCAAACGGCTGGGGTTCAGGTGCCCCAGCGAAGCAGCAGGAGAATTGTGTGGCCGGGCAAGACAACACCCACGGGTTGGAGATGCGCTCCAACGTGGTGGTCAAGCGGTTCCGGTCGTGGGGCCGCGGTGAGCCGCAGCGCGAGTGGCGGGCGCTGACGCTCCTTGCAGAGCACGCGCCCGGTCTGGCTCCGCAGCCCCTGAAGGCCGACCTGGAGGGGGATCCACCGACCGTGGTGATGTCCCGACTGGCCGGGGTCCCTTTGCGAGGCACCGTGGTCTCCGGCCGCAGAGCGGCCGCCTTGGCGGAAGCTCTGGCCACCTTGCACGGTGCTGTTCCGCAGGACGTACTGGCGGCGGTTCCCGAGGGTGCCTGGAACGTGGTCAAGGCCGTCGACAAGGCCCGGGACTGGTGCACGCAAGCCCAGCAGTTCGGGCCGGATCCGCAGGTTGAGAGGGCGTTCAACGAGGGCTGGCGGTGGCTGGACGCTGCGCCGCTGGATGACCTGGTCAAGGCCGATCCTGTACCGGTGTTCGGTCTTACAGACGGAAACCTCGCGAACTACCTGTTCGACGGCGAAGTTGTCCGGTTGGTTGACTTCGAGGACTCTGGCCGCAGCGATCGCGCCTTCGAGCTCGCCGAAATCGTCGAGCACCCCTCCGGCTGGGTGGACAGCACCCTGGATGTGCCAGGCCTACTGAGCCACTTTCCTCTGACTGGCGCGGAGGCTGCCCGGCTACGGGACGTGCGGCGTTTGCTGGCGCTGCTGTGGCTGATCATGCTGCTTCCCGGACGGCCTGGATTCGACCGCAACCCCGCCGGCACTGATGAACGGCAGGCGGCCCGGCTGCTGGCCCTGCTGGGCTGAGACCCGCAGCCGGGCGCGGAATGGTCACACGATGGGCGGACGGCCCAGTCGCGTCATCTTCCATACGGTGCGCCAGCGCATGGGATGCCGCGGCGGGCACGGCGTGCGCCAGCCTTCGGCGAAACCGCCGACCCACGCCCGCAGGCCGGCGGCCGATGGTCTGCGGGCGAGCGTGAGCGCTGCCCAGATACCGAGGTAGATCGGCACCAGCACCGAGGGCAGGTGTCGCCGGGCCAGCCAGACCCGGTTGCGGGCGACCATCCGGTAGAACACGGCGTGCCGGGTTGGAGAGGTGCGTGGGTGCTGCAGGAAGTGCTCCACCGCAGTGATCAGTCCGTGCCAGGCCACACTGGACACCGGATGATCCGGAAACAACTTGTCGTCGCCGGACAGACTGCTACCCGGCTCCACCCGTGCTGGCCCGCTGTCGTCCCCGCTCGTTCGTTTCGCCCACAGCTCGACGGCGCTCTTCATCCGGCCCAGTCGGGCTTCCCACGATGCATGTTCCGACATGGCCGGAGGTTAGCGATCCGCAGGTTCGAGGGGCCAGGCAATTCTGCACGCGACGGACGGAGGCGCTCCTTCAGGCAAGAGTCACGGCGTCCAGGAGGTGGGCCCGTTGTTCCGGACGCTGTTGACCGCCGTATCTACGGGCCGGATCGATAGCTGACCGTCCGCGGGCGCGGTCAGCAGGGCGCGGAATTCGTCGGGGTCCTGGTGCTCGGGATCTAGCCAGGCGTCGTAGTCGGCGGCCGCGACGGTCAGCGGCATCCGGGGGTGGACCCGGCTGGCGGCTTCGGTGGCCTCGGTGGTGATGATCGTGCACGTGGCCAGCCAGGCGCCCGGGTCGTCGTCACCGGCGACCTCCCTTGTTCCGCCACCACTCGTACAGGCCCGCGAAGGCCAACCAGTGCCGCGATGACCTCACCAGCTTCCTCGCCAACCTTGGTCACCCTGCCCCATAGCAGTGCCTCCGGATCGCGGTCCCGGTTGTCGGGGTGGGCGTCGATCCACCGCGACACCGCGACACCGGCGTTGATCCGGCCTGGATGTTCGGCCGCCCCGGTGGCGGTCACCGGATGTCCACCCCGGTGTGCGGCGACACCATGGGAGCGGCGACGGCCAGAACGTGTTCGGAGGTGCCGAGGACACTGGGCTGGTCCTCCAGACGCCGCAGGGCGTCGAGGACCTGGGCACGGCGGCCCGGGTTCTGCAGGCGCTCGGCGAGATCAGACAGCAGCTTGGGCGGGCCTACGGCCCCAACCGGGGCCTACGCGGCCCCGGACCCCACGCCAGCGCCTAGGGCGCGCTGGACCGCCCTTTCCTGCCGCCTGCCCTGCGCTCCGCGCACCCCTCGGGCGCTGGGCGCCCTCGGTGGGCAGTTGCCCTTGGTAGGCCGCCCCCCTCCGCTGCAAGCGAGGCCGGCAGACGGTCGAGGGCAATGGTTTCGCCATAAGGGGGCTTACGGCGGGGCAAAGGAGCCGGGGTACTTCCGGAAGCGACCTGCAGACATTTGGCACGGCGAATCCGCGCGGTCCGTCGACCGCCAGGCGCCGGACCCGAACCCTGGTCGGGTCCCACTATCCAGACAGGGCTCGGGCGCTAGCCCTGCACCAACCTTCATGGTCACTTCCGGGCTGTAGTTCCGCAGCACCCAAAAGGTTATCCCCGTAGTCACAACATCCTCCGCCCAGTTGCAGCACCACAGGTCAGAGCGACACGGAGCCGGGTATCAAGCGCCCCTGCAGCACACCACACCAGGTCAGACGGCAGACCAGAGCTACATATATGTAACTCAAATACCCAAGGTCAGCGCATCGAGCATGTCGTAACTAGAGAGAAAGTCGACACTCGACGAGGCGCACGGCGTTGCCGGGGACCTGGGTCGGCCGTGGGGCGCGATCCACGACAACACCCGCATCCCCGTCGCCTTCCGGCTGTACATGACCGCGACTCCGCGGATCCTGGCCGCGCCGCGGCCGCCGAAGGGCAAGGACGGGACCGAGCTGGAGATCGCCTCGATGGTCTCCGACCCGGCCGGCCCTTACGGGGAGTGGATCTTCGAGCTGGGGCTGTCGGAGGCGGTCGAGCGGGGCATCCTCGCCGGCTTCGAGATCGACGTCCTGGAGATCCAGGACCCCGACCTCACCCTGGGAGCCTCCGAGGAGGCAATGCGGGGCCGGCGCCTCGCGCTGCTGCAGACCGCGCTGCTGGAACACGCCGCCGCCCACAACCTCCGCACGGTCATGACGTTCCACCAGCGCGTCGAGGAAGCCGCCGCGTTCGCCGTCAAGCTCCCGGAAACCGCAGCCGAGCTGTTCACGTCGGAAGTCTCCGAGTACGCCCTGGCCGAAGCTGGCTCACTGCCGGCGTCGTCGATCGACGCCGACTTCTACGACCTCGCCGCGCACCGGCACGTACCACCGGACCGGGTCTGGGCGCAGTGGCTGTGCGGCGACCATTTCGTGGCGGAGCGGCGTGAGGCGATCCGGCAGTTCGCCAACGGCACCGACGCGCAGGGCAGGCGGGTGCACCGGGCGTTCCTGGCCAGCGTGCGTGTGCTTGGGGAGGGCGTGGACATCGTCGGTGAGCGGGGTGTCGAGGCCGTGTGCTTCGCGGACACCCGCGGCTCGCAGGTCGAGATCGTGCAGAACATCGGCCGCGCCCTGCGACCCAACTCCGACGGCCGGGCCAAGGTGGCCCGCATCATCGTGCCCGTCTTCCTCCAGCCCGGCGAAGACCCCACCGACATGATCGCCTCCGCCTCCTACGCCCCCCTTGTCGCGGTCCTGCAAGGCCTGCGCTCACACGACGAGCGACTGGTGGAGCAGCTCGCCAACCGCGCCCGCACCAGAGGCCCGCGAAAAGTACATGTCCTGCGCGACGTGGAAGGCCGCATCATCAATGTCGGCGGCAGCACGGCCGGGGAGAGCCAGGGCCAGGGCGCTGCGGAGGGCCGGACAGGGGCGGGGGCCGCGGTGGAGTCGGCGCTGCTGAACTTCGCCACCCCCCGCGACCCCGCCACCATCGCCGCGTTCCTGCGCACCCGCGTCTACCGCCCCGAATCCCTGGTCTGGCTCGAGGGCTACCAAGCCCTCCGACGCTGGCGCCAGGAGAACGGCATCACGGGGCTGTACGCCGTGCCCTACGACACCGAGGTCGCAATGGGTGTGACGCGGTTCCCCCTCGGACGCTGGGTCAACCAGCAACGCCGCGCCCTCCGGACCGGGGAACTCGAAGAACGACGCAGAAAGCTGCTCGACGAGCCGGAAGCCGGCATGGTCTGGGAACCCGGCGACCAAGCCTGGGAAACCAAACTCGCCGCGTTCCGCTCCTTCCAGCGAGCTCACGGGCACTTGGCTCCCAGGCAGGACGCCATGTGGGGCGAAGCCTTCGACAACGGGAGCAAGCCGGTGCCGGTAGGGCAGCACCTGGCCAACCTGAGACGGCAGGGCGGCCTGGGCAAAGACCCCGCACGAGCGGCGGACCGCGCGGAGCAGCTGGCCGCCATCGATCCCGACTGGAACTGCCCCTGGCCCCTGGACTGGCAACGCCACTACGCCGTACTACGCGACCTCGCCGAGACCGAACCCGACCACTCGGTCGCCGGCATCCAACCCGGCGTCGTCTACGAAGGTGATGACCTTGGGGCGTTCATCGCCCGACAATCGCGGGACTGGGCCCAGCTCAGCACCGAACAACAGCAACGGCTCACCGCACTCGGCATCCAACCCACCCCGCCGAGCGAGCGCGCGGGCGCGGCACCGAAGGGCACAGCGCAGGGATCGAGCAAGGCGCAGCAGGCGTTCCAGCGTGGTCTGGCAGCACTCGCGCAATGGATCGAGCGCGAAGGAGCGGGGCGGCCCGTACCCCGCGGGCACGGTGAACCGATTGCGGTCGACGGCCAGGAAGAGCCAGTGACCGTAAGGCTCGGCGTATGGATCTCCAACACCAAGCAGCGGCGGGACAAGCTCACCGTGGAGCAGCGTGCCGCCCTCGCCGAACTGGGGGTGGAGTGGGCGTAGACCGTTTTGAGCGACCGGCCAGCCGTATCGAAGGCTGGTTGATTTCACGCATTGTCCTGATGTGGGGCTGAGCGCGTGGGTCCAGGCGCAGTGCTTGGACAGCGACGGGACGGGGGTACCGCGCTGGCCCTTGTACAGTGCCGTCAACCGTTCGCATGGCGCTGAGCGGGCGTGAGCTGATTGCAGGGCTACCGAATGAAAATCGCCTGCTGAGGGCGCTACGCTCTCGGTCATGTCAGAGATAGGCCGAGAGCTTGTCCGTGCTTTTTGGGCCGTGGACCGCTTCCTGGGTGGTGAGCGCCCGCCCACACGGACGCAGAAGTTCGCGGCCCGGCACCCGCTTGTTCTGGCCCTTCTGGCAGGAACGGGTTGCGCCGCCTACTTCCTGGTCCTGCCGGGAGTACAGCCGTCGGATTTCCTCATCGCGCCCGTCGGAAGCCTCCTGCTCGGTGGCATCTTCGGACTCACGGCGCTGTACGGGCGACGCCGTCAACGCCGTCTGCGATGGCTGGGTCTGTGGAACGGCGCCTGAAACCTGAGCGTCTGCCTCGTCCAGGCAGCCGGGCCCGCTGGCCTACTGACGCCAAGCGGCAATCCCGCCCCGCCACCGGCACGAGGCGTCGCACGGGCCGAACAGAGCCTGGGGACGCGACACTCGCAGGGCTTCGCCGTGAGTATTGTGATTGTATGTACAGCAAGGCCCCCGAAACCCTCTCCCCCGTGGTGCCGAGCTGCCAGCCACCCTGCCGGGGTCGGCTTCCCCCCTCAACTCCATAGCGGGCGTGCACAGCCCTCCAGCACACGGTGCAGCCCGCAATCCGGACCCGTGAGCAGCGCCCGTACAGCAGCGCTGGTCCAAAGCCCGATGCGGTCCTGGTGGCAGAGTGCAATTACTGGCCGGCGAGTTCGGCCAGCATGGGCTCAAGCCGTGCTGACAGCGCCCGGTCGGTGCGTTCCAGTTCGCGTGCCAGTGCGGTCAGCACGGCGGCCAAGGCCCGGCGCAGTTCCGTGTCGTCCAGCGAGCGGATCAGCGTCTGGTGGAGCTCGGCGGTGAGGTTCTGCGGGAGCAGGTGGGCGCCCTTGGCATGGGCGGTGGGGTGGCCGAGGCGGAGGCAGGCGAGTGCGATCACCTGATCGCGGACGGCACTGATCCAGTACTCGGCCTGCCAGTAGCGGCTGCGTTCGATGGAGGTCCGAGCGTGGAGCGCATGGTGCCAGGCCAATCCGACGAGATGGTCGTGGCCGGGAGGATCGCCTTGCCTGAGGGGGACGGTTGGGCCGAAGACGGTGCGCCAGGCCGGCCCGAGTGGTCCGAACTCTCCGGCCGGGGTGAACGCGATGTCGATCTCGAGCCAGCCGGGCAGGAGGAACACCCGGTAGATCGTGGAGCCCGAGGGCAGGTCCCAGTGGTGCCGGGCGGAGAAGTCTTCGTAGAGCGTTGCCGTCCACCGCTCCAGCACGGGGCCGGGTTCGCCGTCAACAGCGAACGCAAGGTCGAGGTCCGACCAGCGATCGGCAGCGCCAACGGCTTCAGACCCCGTCATCGCGGCACCCACCACCGCAGGGTCCACGCCCGCGAGAAGCAGCAACCGCTCGCGGACACGCTCTCGTTCCCCAGCGTCAAACACGCCCCCGACTCTACCCACCCCACTCCTCCTCGCCGGGGCGATGTCGCATGTGGGAGGCTGCCGCGCCGCAGCGTGCAGCAAGGTGCATGCCCGCCCGCCACGGCCCTCCTGAAAGTCACGATGGCGTTCTCCCCCGGTGCCCGCCGAGGTGATCCTGGGACCTGGGCGGAGCGGGCGTGGACGAGCCGTGCTCTGCATGACGGGCTCGCCCAACAACGGCAGACGCTGTGGGACAGCGTCCGCATGGCGTGGGACTGTCGTCTTCCCCAAGGATCGCCAACGCGCTGCTGGACCCGCTGTGCGATCAGCGGGCGAGTCAGGCCGCGGACCCGCAGGACCGTTCGGAGGTGCAGCACGCGCTCCTCGCCGCTGTCGCCGCGGAAACTTCTCAACGATTCCGAACGTGTACATGGTTAGTCGTGAAAGGTTTTCTTGCGGCGTGCGGCCGCGAATGGGGGCGAGCATGCTGTTTGAAGAGATGACGGCGCTGGCGACAGAATGCGGACGGGCAGTGGTCCAGGCCGTGGGAACCACGCTCTGGCCCGTAACGCAGCGTCGTACCGCGGAGTTGGTCGGCCGCGGTGACGCCGTGCGCGTGAGGGCGGAACTCGTACGCCTCGATTGCACCGCGCAAGCCCTGACACCCCCGCGGTCAGGCGATGCCGACATGGAGCGGGCGCGACAGGAAGGGCTATGGGCCGGACGGTTCGAGGCCCTACTGGACCGCCTTGAGGGAACCGAACAGTCCGGTACGGCAGCAGAGTTGCGCGCGCTCCTTGAGTCTCTCACCACCTCGGTCGGTGACACAGCCATCGAGACCGGTAACGCGAAGGCCCGCGACGGCAGCAGCGCGGTAACCGGAATCCGGAACGCCAGCGGTTGCCGTCCCGGCCCGTCGAAGGTCGCGTACACCGGAGACGCGGAGGCCGCCGGACCCGGCTCCACCGCCATCACCGGAATCGTCAACGAATAGGCCCGTCCTGCACAGCCAGGTGCCTCGTGCAGAGCAGAGCACGCGCTGGAGACGCCAACCACAACACACAACGATGTCAACGTGACCGGCGTCGCCTCATCCCGGACTCGCCGACACCGCCCGCCCGCTGCAGCAGTGCTTGAACTTCCGCCCTTGCCGCATCATGCAGGGGCACGGTGCATTTCTGCGCGGCCGCACCACTGTGAGCGGCACGACTGCCCCAACGGCCTGCCCGAGGAGAATGGCACGCTCCAGGTATGTGGGATTGTCCGCCACCATGCCCGGAAGGTTCCGACCAGCAATGACGATCAGCGAGCCATGATGGGCCCGCTCGTACCAGCGCGGTAGGAAGCTCAGCGGCATCTCCAGCAGCAGGTTTCCGTATGGACTACTGATTGTGAGTTTGTTGTCGACCAGGCAGGCCTGAAGGTCCCGGCCGGAGACGGGTGGGAGGTCGCGAAGGTCGAGGGGCTTGCCGCCGTTGTCGTCGTAGAGGGTGCCCAGGTTGGTGAAGCCCGATTCCATGAAGAGCCGGAGGCTGACGTCCTCAATGCGGCGGCCGCCGTCGATTGTTCCCCAACCGCCGTGGCAGTCGAGGACGATGCCAGCGCGATCGCCGCCGAAAAGGATGCATTCGGCGTCGACGCGATCCGGGGAGCGGCCGGGGGCTGGTCCGGTCAGTTCGATCACATCTGAGAGATGGCAGTGAGAGTGCGCGAGGCGGAGCATCGGGTGGTGGACGTCCGGGTGGCGGAGGCTGAGGAGTTCGGCCTCGCCGGACTCATCGATGATCAGGTTGCACATCGTGCAGTACTGCCGGGAGGTGGCGAACCGAAGCTTGAGCGCCTCAAGGTCGAATGCGGCCAGAGCCCGCTGCACGGTTTCGGAGATCCGCACGCTGCGCAGCCCGGGCAGGGCAGGGGACGGCACCTCGGCGTCGTCGCGTACTTCCCGGAGGGCGCGAGCACGGAGTGATTCAAGGACGCGCAGGCCGACCGGGCCGCCGCCCACCAGTTCCACCAGGCTGGGCACGGTGCCGTCCGGGTCCGTCTCACGGTGGAGTGCACCCAAAAAGACCAGAGCCTCGCCCGCCTCAGGCCAGTTACCGAGTGCCTGATGGAGCACGAAGGCCTGCTGGGCGCGCAAACGCGCTGACTCCGGCGCGTGGAGAGCCTTCTCAGCACGAGCCAGGTTGAGGAGGCAAATGGCCCGCAGGGGGTCGTCGTCGAGACGTTCGCTGATCTGCAGAGCAGTGCGGAAGGACGCGGCCGCAGCCAGGTGGTCGCCG
This sequence comes from Streptomyces sp. PA03-3a, assembly GCF_033792735.1. Taxonomy (NCBI): domain Bacteria; kingdom Bacillati; phylum Actinomycetota; class Actinomycetes; order Kitasatosporales; family Streptomycetaceae; genus Streptomyces; species Streptomyces sp. PA03-3a. Next base: position 15,932 of record NZ_JARAVM010000035.1, on the reverse strand, counting down.
GCCTCGGCGTGGCAGGCCCCAAAATTGGTGTGCAGGGATGTCAGCACACTGTCCATGCCGAGCTTTTGGGCAAGCGGGATGTTCTTGGTCATCAGGGCGAGGGCATCGTCCCGGCTGCCTATATGCATCATACAAGTTGCGGTGTGCGCGCGAGCGGAGAGGAGGAGATGGAGATCTTTGCGCTCGGCGGCGACTCGCGCGGTCTGTTCGTACTGATCGGCTGCTTCTGCCCACCGCCCTGCCCGGGCGTGGATGCTACCCAGTGCCATCCGACAGTGCAGGACGCCTTCGATGTCTTCGTGCCGCTCGCAGTCGTCAAGTGCCCTGCTGATCGAGGACAGGGCCTCGGTGTGCTGGCCGCGTCGTGAGTGGAGGACAGCCAGTGCGCGGGTCGCCCGGGCTCGGGTGCTGGGGGAGGCGGCATCGCTGAAGTCGGAGACTACGGACCGCAACATGCGAGCACCGTCCTGCCACTGCCCCGCGGCAACCAGGGCTTCGCCCAGGGCCGCCCGCATCTGGGCAAGTGCTCGACTCTCGTCGGTGCCAGCGAGAGACTGCTCCGCTTGGTTCAGGAGGCGGACGGCGTCTCCGACCCTCCCTCGGTGCCACAGCAACTGGGCCTGCTTCTGTAGAACATCTGCCTGAAGAACTGGATTGCCAGACTCTTGGGCCATGTCCGACGCTACCTTGAACTGCGATTCCGCCGTGTCGTGGTGGCCGATGCCGCCGCTGTACGAGGCGAGATAAGTCAGGGAGCGCACCGCATGTTGATGATCGCCGATGCGGATGGCGAGCTCGGCGCACTGCCCGAGGTAGGTCGCGGCCCGGTCGAGGTCGGCGCGGTGCGCGGCTTCTTCACCCAGCCGGAACAACGCCCGGACCTGGCCCTGCATGTCACCGGTCTCCTGGTGGATGGATAGGGCGCCCTCGAGCGGCTCGGCCGGAGCAGACTCCGGCCGAGCATTTGCCGGGACCGCCGCGAGGTCCATCAGCGCCTGCGCCTCCCATTCCCGGCTGCCGATGGCCCGTGCCCGTTCAATGTCCCGAACGGACTCCTCCGCCGCCTCCGCCTCGCGGCCCGTGCTGCTCAGCAGTTTGGCGATCGACCGGGTGGCGAGTGTCTCCCCGAGGCCGCTGCTCCGGCTCAGGTCCCGGCTGTTGCGCAGGTAATTCTCGGCCCTACGTGTCTGTCCTACCGCCAGGTACGCCTGGCCCAGGTTTCCCAAGGCGAGCGCGAGAGCCTGACAATTCCCTACGGTCCGCCAGAAGTGCAATCCGAGGCGCAGGTACGGGACGGCGTCGCGGGGTCGCCCCAGGTTGATCAGCAGCGTCCCCAGGCCGAGCTGCGCCATGAATAGGTGCTCGGCATCGTTGGCCACACGCGCCGTTTCGGCGCAGCGGTGGAATAGATCCGCCGCATCCTGGCTCTCGCCGAGGTGCCCGGCAACTACGGCCCGGTTGTACAGTGCCGTGGCCGTCCAGTTGGCGTGCCCGGCCAGCTCCCCGCCCTCTTGTACGCACTGGTAGACGCGGTCTAGCTCCTTCCAGTGACTGGCAACCCGCAGGTGTTCGGTGAGCGCGAAGGCGAGAAGTATCAGGTGGTCCCAGACTTCGTATTGCCGGGCCGTCTCGACGAGCGCGACCGCGCCGGGACGGTCCGCATCCAGCGACCGCAGCGCTTCGACACTGCTCTCGGCGAGCACAGTGGCTTCCTCGTCCAGGAAACCGATCGCATCGGTAGACGACCGCACACGGAAGGCTGTGACGAGACAGGCATGACGGACCACATCCGCCCGTTGCGTCTGTGGCCATGGCGCGGACGTCAGCCGGGCAAAACGGTGCTGAATCTCGTGCATCACGAATCGGTCGTCGTCGAGCTGCTCGATGAGGCTGAGCTCGACCAGCGAATCGAGGAGCGCAGCCGCGTCCACAAGGTTGACTTCGTTGACCTCGTCCAGCGGAGGCGGTGCGATGCACGCTGCAACGACATCGACGGTGAACGACATGTGCGGCAGGACGCCAAGTGCGGTGAAGACCTGTGCCTGGTCGCGTTCGAGCGCGTCGAAGCTCTGCTGGAACACCGGCTGCAGCGCGGTCTGGCCGGCGACGAGAGCCTTGACGCTGCGGTCGGGGTTGGTGATCTCCGCCAGGTAGCGGTCGGCGTTCACGCGTGGCCGGCGGGCCAGGTGCGCCGCGGCGATGTGCAGGGCAAGCGGGTGACCGGCGCACGCCGCCGACAGCGCGGCCGTCTGCTCGTCAGTCAGCCGGCCGGAGCCGGCAACCGACCGTACAAGCTCCTCGCTGGACGCTGCCGACAGTGGGCCGAGGTCCATGAGGCAGACCAGGCCGCTGAGCCCGCTGAGCTTGACGCGGCTGGTCCCCACCAGGGCGAACGGACCGTCGACGGAGAGGATCTCAAGGAGCGCCTCCTCCGAGACGATGTCGTCGACGAGCAGCAGGACGCGCTTGTCGGCGAGCGTCGTCCGGAGCAGCGCCAGCCGCTGGTCACGGCGATCCGGCAGGGGAGGCTCAGGCGGGATGAGCGCATGGAGTATCGACGACACGAGGTCCGTGGGGATGGCCGACAATGCGAGATTGATGTGGAACTGGCCGTCCGGGTACCACTCCGCCGCAAGCCGGCACATGCGCAGGGCTACGTCGCTCTTACCTATGCCAGGAGCCCCGGTCACCACCACCGCCGCACGGCCACCATCGTCTGCGCGCCGCAGCACGTCAAGGCCGGCGGAGATCACCGCCTCGCGCCCGAACAGACGCGGGCGCCGCTCACCGGGCAGGACGGAGTTCTGAATCGAGCAGGATTGTGGGGAAGGCAGCGTCACACGAACGTCGCCCGCCACGTATCCGGTGATTGCCACCCCACCGTGCGAGGCGTGCGCCGCCCCCGTCGCCCTGACTGAGACGGAGCTGGGCGCGACGGCCGCCGCCGCGCCGACTCCGGTGATCGCGGTGCCGCCCTCCGTCGCGCGGGCGTCGCCGCTGTCCCGCACCTCGACGCCCACCCGTGCGTCTCCCGAACCGTTCTCGTCCTCCATCAACCTGCTCCCCGAGATCAGCTGTAGTCGATCCCGGTGCCAGCACTGCTGCCGGACCCGTCAGCCGTTGCGCCACCAGTCCGATCCACCATCGCCGAACCCGTTCCCGCCCCACCTCGCCTGCGGATGCCGGTGTGCGCCGACCCGCCACCGGACGCCGTCGCATGGCCGGTATCCGTGGCCGAATCCCCCTGCCGGGGCTGCAACCACGCCCACACCAGCCCTGCAACCCCGGTGCCTACCTGCAATGACGCTCCGACCAGTTCCCCGGTCCCCGGGCCATTCAGCAACCACACCATAGGCGTCGCCCCGATGCAGGCCACCCCGACCACGATCAGCACGATCTTCCACGGCCGTGACACGCCGTCCCGCCTTCCCCCTGGCCAGCCTTTCCGCAGGTATAGCAAAGACGTTCATGCCGTTGCCACTGGTTCCGACAATCCGGGTTGTCCGTGATTGTGCGTGGGCCTACCCCCTGATGGTGAACCCGCTTCGTTGATCACGCGGCAAGCGTGAGGTTAGCCGCATGGGTAAGCCGTGCCATCGCCTACGACGGCGATCTGCCTGCGCTCGCTGTGAAGGCCGGCAAGCAGTTCTTCTTCTACTCCCCGCCTATGGACGACAGGGCCTCTTTGTCAGCCCTCCGTCCGATCCTGCACTTCACAGATGACGCGGGTGTGTCGTTGAAGCTCGACCTGCTTCAGAGCCTCAGGGAGGGCATACCCGCCGCAGCGGAATGACGAAGGCCCCGCAGCGACGGGGAACGCTGCGGGGCCTCGACCTGGGGTTGACCACCCACCGCCGCCAGAAACCTCGGCTGTGGGCTCACAGTCAGCTCTGCGAGCGCAGCTGCCTGAGCCGGTCGTGCATCTGCTTACGCACACTGCTGCGCTGCTGCGCGTCGGCCAGGAGCTCTTGGCGCCGGCGTTCACCAACCTTCTCCCGCAGCCAGGCGACACACTCGGCAACTGCTTCGTCCGCCTTGACGCCTTGGTCTTCGCGTTCGATGCACCAGTCCTCGATGAGGTCGGCCTCTTCGTACACACCCAAATTCGCTTCATAGAATTTGTGTGTCTCGACGGTGACCCGGCTGAAGTGCTTGACCCGGCGCTGCAACAGCAGGTTGATGCCGTAGGGATGCAGGCAGGCTATGCGAGTACCAGCGGCGAGCTGTTCGGGCGAGACGTGGTAACAGGCGTCGAAGAAGGCCGCGCAAGGAGGAGGGATGGACTGCCGGCAGCTGGCGGTGGCGCTCGGTCTCCAGCCGGTGCCGGCGGAGGTCGAGGGGTGCGGTCGAAGGCCAAGCGTCTGGTGGCGCGGGGCTGGCTGGCCGAGGAGAGTCCGGGGATGTACAGCGTCCCCGCTTGGCCATGCTCATCGACCAGTAGATCATCGCCTCCGAACTGTCGGTGCGGGTCTCGTAGTCGCGGGCCAGGCGGCGGGTGCGCATCAGCCACGCGAACGTGCGCTCAACCAGCCACCTCTTGGGCAGCACCGTGAATCCGCTGGTGTCGTCGCTGCGCTTGACCACGGTCAGGGCGATCCGCAGGATGCTGCGGGCGAGGTCGACGAGCTGCCCGGTGTAGCCGCCGTCGTCCCACACCCGCGTGATCCGCCAGTGCCGCTGCCGCAGCCGGGCCAACAGTGTCTGTCCGGCCTCGCGATCGGTGACCGACGCCGCGGTGACCGTGACGGCCAGCAGCAGACCGAGGGTGTCCACCACGATGTGCCGCTTGCGGCCGTTGACTTTCTTTCCTGCGTCGAAGCCCCGCGTGGCGGCCGGCACCGACGCTGCCGCCTTCACCGACTGGGCGTCGATGACGCCCGCGGTCGGCTCCGGATCCCGTCCCTCGATACTGCGCAGGCGGTCGCGCAGCCGGTCGTGGAGTTCAATGATCAGGCCCTTGTCCCGCCAGCGTCGCCAGAACGCGTAGACCCGGTCCCAGGCCGGGAAGTCCGCGGGCATCGCCCGCCAGGTGATACCGCCCGCGACCAGATAGCGGACCGCGTCGACCATCTGCCGATGGCAGTAGCCCTCCGGCTGCCCGCCCCTGCCCTCCAGCCACCCCGGCACCGGCAGCAGCTCCCGCACCACCGCCCACTCGGCGTCCGTCATATCCGACGGATAGCGTCGAACGCGTTGCGGACGATCGGCCGCGCTGCCGTACACGTGCGCGAGACAATCACACGGCAGAGTGGCTGAGTTGGACCCGGCCGACGCGAGGGCGTAGAACTGCGACAACAGGGCCTCCTGGGCGCTCGTTGGTCTCGACAACCCCGAGCTGCACAGGAGGCCCTGCTGTCATGCGTACTCGGCCGAAAGATCACCCACCCAGGAAGCCACACTCGAACCCACGCTCACCATGACCGGTAGAGCAACGGCTACTATCAACACCCTTTGGCGACCTAATAACGGCGGCCCGCGTCCGTTTTGATCACCAGCCCAGCCCCTCCCCCGATCTCCTCCACGTACGTGGCGTTGGCAGATTGACCTGTACCGACATCCTCGACTGGGCCCTCTTCCGGGTCGGGGGAGAAGCCCGGCGGCAGGTCACGGACGTGGACGCCCGGCCCTTTCCCCGCCCGGGTCCGCACCCCGTCGGCCACCGGGATGACGGCGACGGCGAGCAGCTGGCGGACGCGCTTGGTGTCCGGCTGATCGAGCTCCTTTGCGGGGGCGGTGAGGAGGACGCCGCGGTTTCCACCGACGGCGGCGCGTACTGCCTCACGTACGTCGTCCCGCGTGGGCTCGTCCGACTCGTCCTGGGCGGGCTCCTACCTTCGGCTTCCGCCCGCGCGTCGAGCACGACCCTCGGACAGAGCAGAAATGGGTCGTTGGGCTGGTCGTGGACGTCCGCACAATGGCGGTCCAAGACGCTTCGCGGCCATGCCGGCCACGCGGGGCAGGGCGGTGTCTGTCAGAGCACTCGCCCCGAGGCTGCACGCGCCAGCCATTTTGAGGCATTCGAGCATCCTCGACGGTGCGTTTGCCGGTTTTGCCGGTACTGGAGTCAGCACGGGCTTAACTGGTGCGGGAAGCGGTCAGTGACCGGACGTACACAAGCCGCGGTCAGCTCTATCAGGTGAGCCGTGCAGAAGCGGAAGGAACCAACCCGGGTATGCGTGAGCCGGCGTGGACGGTGCACTTCACGTCGCGAGACGTGGTGCAGCCGGAGCCAGTCGCGCCGGCGCTGCGGGGGCTTACGGGCGACCTGGAGGTGTGGCTGGAGGAGACGGGTCTGCCTGATGGGCTGCCCTTCCTGCTGTCGCCGCGGTGGGAGTACGACGTGGCGCTCAACTCGTATTTCCACCGGGTGCAGTTGATGGGTGCCCCGTGGAACAGCAATGCCAACCGGGCGCGGGCGCTGGCCGGGTTCTTGACGTTCGTGTACCGGGCGCGGGGTGGGCGGGGGTGGCGGGAGGTCACGGAGGCTGATCATCTGGCGTATCACCAGTGGCGTCGGCGGGATGCGGCCGGCCCGCGAGTGTCGGGTGGAACGTGGAGTCAGGACGTCTCCCACGTCAATCAGTTCTTCGTGTGGGCTGCCGGGCAGGGGCAGATCGGCGAGGTACCCATCCCGCACCGGCCGTCCAGGCCGGCTCCCTGGGGCGTGCCGTCCGGGGCCCGGGTGCGGGAGTCTGTGCCTGCGACGTACGCGCATGACGGGGGCGGGGAGCGGGTCGAGTGGCTGCCGCCGGCGTCGTACCGGCTGTGGCGGGACGTGGGGCTGCGTGGGTACGGGCCCGGCGGGTTGCCGTCGGGGCGGTTCAGGGGGCGCTGGGCGGCACGGAACGCGGCTTTCGCCGACTTGATGGTGCGCACCGGGATGCGGCTGTCGGAGCAGGCCCATCTGACGACGCTGGAGGTGCCGGGCGGGCCCGGGGCGGGTGGGTACCAGCGGTTCTGGCTGCCTGGGGCGATAGCGAAGTACTTCTCCGCCCGGTGGATCTATGTCCCGGACAGTGTGGTGCGCGAGCTGGCGGCCTATGTCGAGCTGGACCGGGCGCAGGTGGTGGCGGAGGCGCGTGCGGCCGGTGCTTACCGGCGATGGCGCCGCCCCGTGGTCGTCGACGATCCGGCGCGGCCGCATCTGGCGCGGGTGGCCGGGAGCGCCACCGGCCGCGTGGTGAATGTGCGGGAGCTTGTGCCCGAAGAGCGGCGCCGCCTGCTGGTGGAGGGTGGCCAGGGTCTGGAGCCGGCGCTGTTCTGGCTGGGTGAGGGGGGTCAGCCGCTGGCGGTGTCGACGTGGAAGAGCGTCTTCGCCGGGGCCAACAGGCGCTGCCGGGCGCAGGGGGTCGCGCTGTCGTGCCACGCCCATCTGCTGCGGCACAGCTTTGCCGTGGTGACCCTGGAACAGTTGCAGCGGGGCCACATCGCGGCTCTCGGCCAGCTCAATGCCGCGCAGCGCGGTCAGTACACGCGCATCTTCGGTGACCCCCTGAACTGGGTCCGCCGCAGGCTGGGCCACCGCTCCGTGGTGACGACGACTGTCTATCTGCACGCGCTGCAGGAACTGGAGATGGAGACCCGGATGGCGCTGGTGCCCGACACTTGGGAAGATCCCCGCGATACGCCGCTGCCTGGGATCGGGGACGACACCCGCGCTCCGGCCGGTACGTCCGGGGTTTCGGGGTGAGCCGGCGGGGCCGGGGCAGCACCGGCCCGGGGCGCCCGGCCGCGATGCCCACCGGGACCTACACGCCAGATGTCCCCGTGCAGCAGGAGATGAACGGCACGCTGGTGGTGTCTTTCCACGGGGACGACGGGCGCCGCGCGGTCTTCGATGTCTCCCGGCTGCCGCTGCCGGGCTGGCACCGGGCTCTGGCCGCCGCTTTCGCCGCACGGACCGGCCCAGCTGGTGGTCTGCGCACCCGCGCCGCGGCGAGCACGGGCTGGGGGTCCCTGGTCCGCCTGATGCGGTTTCTCGCCTGCCTGCCGCAGCCGCCGGCCGTGCCGAACCAGCTCACGCCCGAGCACCTCGCGGCCTTCCACGCCCACCGGGTCGCGACCGCGCCGGCCACCGGCCACCAGGACCTGGCAAGAGCCCGGCGGCCGACGCGGAGGACGTGCTACAGGAGACCTGGCTGCGGTGGGCCGACGTCGGCCGGTCACAGGTCCACGACCCGCGGGCCTACCTCGTCCGGGCCGTCACCCGGCAGGCACTCAACCGCATACGTACACTCTCACGCCGCCGCGAGGACTATGTCGGCGAGTGGCTGCCAGAACCCTTGCTGACCCACCCCGACGTCGCCGAGGACGTCGAACTCGCGGAAACCGTCTCCATCGCGATGCTGACCGTCCTGGAGACGCTCGGACCGGTGGAACGCGCGGTGTTCGTCCTCCGCGAAGTCTTCGACATGCCGCACGACGAGGTCGCCGAGGCCGTGGGCAAAACCCCCGCTGCCGTTCGGCAGATCGCCCGGCGGGCCCGGAACCACGTCGCCGCTCGGAAGCCACGCGTCAGCGTGAGCCGGTCGGAGCACAAGGCCGTGGTGGCCCGGTTCGTCGCCGCGCTGCACACCGGGCGCATCCAGGACCTTCTGGAGATCATGGCGCCGGACGTGGTCCTCATCGCCGACGGCGGCGGGCTCACGGCCGCCGCACTAACCCCCATCCATGGGGCCGAGCTCGTGGCGACGATGCTCGCCGGCACGGACCGGGCCGGATCCGAGACCACAACGGTGTGGCTCAACGGCACCCCTGCGATCCAGATCGAATCCGACAGCGGACGTGCCGCGGTCAGCCTCGTGATCGAGAACGGGCGCATCACCCGGATCTACGCGACATCCAACCCCCAGAAGCTGACACGGCTCGACAAACCAACTGATCTCAGCAGGTAGAACGTGACGCGGATGTTCCGGGCATGACGTGCCCAGAACGCCGCCCACATCGCCGGGGCAAGCCCTGCGGTGACGTCAAAACTCGTGAATACCACACGACCGTGGATCCGGGTGCATCCCAAACCCGTGTACAGCGGACGTCGCAACTCGTGAATCACTGATAGGTGCGGATCCGGGCATCTGACAGAGTGGGCGTCATAGCTGGGGTGCCGGGCGTAAGCGGCCCAGACCTCGAAGACCGCGGACGGCATCTCGCCCACGGCCCTCGAAACCAGGTCACCATTGTCGTCGGTGCTGCGGAACGGTCCATGGACGACGTTCCAAGTGCCGTCCCGCAGCCGGAACTCCATGGCCGCCCACAGGGCCGCGAAATGCTCGTGCTCCTCCTCGCCCCACGGTTCGTGCGCGACCAGCCAGCACGCAGTTCCCGCCCGACCTTGTGCAGTGGTTCGCAGGAGTCGGCTCCGCTGTTCACCACGCTGAGAACTGCTGGCTGAACATCCATTTCGACTCCTGACGCCGAAGGTCCCGAAGGTCTCCAGGGCGCGTTCCCGCAAGGGGATCGCGAACAGGGCTGGTCCGCGCTGGCGTGCGACCTATTCAACCTTTGCGGCTGCGAGGTCAGCGACGCGCTCTTTCCAGGTTCGAGCGCCCTTACGCTTCTTCTTCATGTGGTGATCTTCCCCGTATCAGCTGTCAGCGGGAAGATGCAGCCAGGCGTCCAGCCATGACTGAGCGCCCGCCCACCAGCTTGCATGGGACGGGCGCTTCTGTGCTGTCAGGCCTGGTCTGGCAGGTCGGCTAGGAACGCCGGCCACGTAGGCCAGCCGTTTAACTGCGTAGACAGGCTGCCCAAGAAGAAGGCCGCGACGCCCCACCAGAACTTCCACCCCTCCATGCCCGGGGATCTATTGGAGCCGACCAGGACTCCCGTGACCTCTTGCAGCCACCGCGAGCGGGACTCATCCCCAGTGCGACATCCGCGGCCCGGATTCATCACAAGTTCGTCACTAGTCGCACAGGTTGCTCACACAATTGCGGCCTCGGGCGTTACGGTCATCGCTCTATGCACCACCATGAGGGGGACAACTTGACCTGGGACAAGCAGCCAACCCAGCCCAATCCACAGCCCGGTTGGGGTACTCCGCCGAACCCGCAACCTGGGTGGGGTGCGCCGCCGAACCCGCAGCCCGGGTGGGGTGGGCAACCTGCGCCACGGCCGCCCAAGAAGAGCCAGAAGTGGGCCATCATCGGCGGCATCGTGGGAGCCGTCCTCGTCATCGGCGCCATCGGTAGCGCCATCGACAGCGGCAACGGCACCGCCAGCACCCCCAAGGGATCGGCCAATGCAGCGCCGTCGGCACCTACTAGCGCGCCACGCGCGGCTGTTGAAACGAGCGCTTCCGCCACACCGATGCAGACGCCTACGCCTACGCCTACGCCCAGCGTCAAGGCTGAACCGAAGCGGGCAACCATGCCCAACTTCGTCGGCATGGGACTGCAGTCCGCGCAGGACGCCGCACAGGAGAAGGGGTTTTACAGCCTCATCTCTCACGACGCCCTCGGTCGCGACCGGAACCAGGTGTTCGACCGGAACTGGCAGGTCTGCTCGCAGAACTACAAGGCTGGCAAGACGATCCCCATGGACACCACATTGGACTTTGGTGCTGTAAAGCTGGAGGAAGTGTGCCCTGCCACCGAGAAGAAGGCTCCCGCCGCCGCCGGAACCAAGATGCCCAACTTCGTCGGTGATTCAGTGAACACCGCCCGGGCAGCCCTGGACTCGTCTACATCGATCACGGTGGCCGACGCGAGCAGCGACGACCGCATGGTCTTGTTGGAGTCGAACTGGCAGGTCTGTACGCAGAGCCCAGCGGCTGGTGTCGCCCTCCACGGTCAGCCTGTCGCCTTCACTGCTGTGAAGTTCGGAGAGAGCTGCCCGTGAGCCTTTGCCCTACGGCGTAGTGGGACCGACGAGCGCCTCGTAAGACAGCGGGCGCCCCGCCCTCTCGGAGGAGAACGGGCGCCTTTGCTGTGTCAGGCCTGCTCCGGCAGGTCGGCGAGGAACGCCGCCCACTCCCCCGGGGGAACGCCAGGACTGGGCCGTGAAGGTCCCTGGAGTCGCGGACCAGGACCGGCCGGCCCAGCTTGTCGTAGGTCGAGGCGGAGACCCGCTGGTAGACGGGAGCCTTGGTCACCGGGTCGTAGCTGGCCACTCGGTAGGACGATGCCGGTCCGACTCCGACTGTTCTCCACCGCCGCACAACTCGTCACCACCGGACGCCGCCGCTTCCTCCGCCTCGCCCAGCACTGGCCCTGGACAAACCTGATCAACCAAGCCCTACAACGGCTCGCAGCCCTACCGAACCCAGGCTGACCCAACTTCCCATCCCTACGAGCAGCACCACCCACCGGAGCCGTGGAACCCGGCGCCCACCCGGCGCGACAGCCGGGCCCTCGCCGTGCCCGAACCCAGCCACCGCGCGAATCAGCCGCCGGCTCGCACCGACGGCTGATCACGAAAGATCGAGGTTAGTAGGCCGTCTCTTTCGGATCATCGACCGGCATACTGGGTGCCATCCAACGGCTGGGAGCAGGCAGCGTGAAATTCGACATATTTCGCATCAGTGCAAGCATTGCGACTGTCACCTTGACGGTACTCGCCTCGACCGCTTGTTGGACAGGCAAACCCGTCGCCACTCCAGAGAGCGTCACTCATTCCGAATTGGTCGGCCGGTGGGACGGGGGGCAGGAATGTAAATCGCCGCTTCCGGTCATTCGGCTGCGTGACGACTACACCTTTTCCGTCAAGGACTTTCCGGTCGAGTGGTCCGGCCCCGGATCGGACTCGAAGGTGACGCGCCGTTCGACCGACGGGAAATGGCATGCGGTCAACAAGGACCCCGGCCTGACACCCTATCTGGTGCTTGGTTTCGAGAAGGGTAAGGACCCCAGCTTTCTGTCGTTCTATGTGGAGAACGGGGAGCTGTGGATGAGCGGGAGTGTCCCGGAGTACGGGGAGCCCGACAGTGCCTACTCGTGCTACTACAGGCGCACTTCTGCCGACCCTGAGGCCTAGTTAGGAGCGAGCTGGGGACATCACGGCCTGACCTGTCGGTTCCCCACCATGGATGGAGTCGGCGGCGCTTCCCCTTGCGTGCCGTGATTCCCCCTGACTCCCCGCCTGTTCTGGCACGAGAGTGGCACGGTCCGCGGTGGTGACCCCCTCGATGCGAACTAAGGGCACGACGGTCGCTGAGGTCTGCCGGGCACGCCAGCCGGTCGTTGAGGGCTGGTGACGGTCGGTCGCGGGGGCGGTGGTTGCTGTACATCACTGCTGTACAGCAACGAAATGTGCGATCGGCGTCCTCGTCCTGGTGCGGCACTCTGGCCTGATCTAGCCTCGGGCTTTCGCAAGGCGGGGCGTCCGGTGGGTGATCAGAAACGAGAAGAGTGCTCCTGACCTGCAACGATGGGACTTGTCTAGGGTCCAGGTCGTCGCATGAAAGAAGCACTCTCCAGGTGAAGAAGCGTATCGGCTCCTACCCGCGTGTCCGTACCGAAGGCGGTGGTCGCCGGGTGGTCTCCCAGGCCGGCGGTGTGCTGCTGGTAGAGACGATCCGCAAGACGGTCTGGATCAGGCAATATCGGCGGCGCTGGCGCCGTGGCACAAGCCTCGGGCGGTGCACGACCCGGGCAAGATCCCGCTGGATGTGGCGCTGGCGGTCGCGCTGGGTGGGGACTGCCTGGTTGACGTCGGCATGCTGCGGGCCGAACCTGCAGTGTTCGGGCCGGTGGCCTCCGATCCGACGGTGTCACGGCTGATCGACACGCTGGCGTCGAGCGGGAAGCAGGCGCTGACCGCACTGCGGCAGGCCCGCGCTCACGTCCGCGAACATGTATGGACGTTGGCCGGTGACGCGGCGCCGGACGCGGCCGGGCAGGTGGTCGTGGACCTGGACGGAGTGCTGGTTGTCGCGCATTCGGAGAAGCAGGACGCGGCCGCGACCTGGAAGAAGACCTTCGGGCACCATCCGCTGATGGGGTTCGTCGACCACGGTCGGGGCGGGTCCGGGGAGCCGGTGGCCGGGCTGCTGCGGCCCGGGAATGCCGGCAGCAACACCGCCGCCGACCACATCGAAGCCGCCCGGCTCGCCCTGAAACAGCTGCCGAAGAAGTACCGGCGCGGACGGCAGACGCTGATCCGCACCGACTCCGGCGGCGGCACCCACGAGTTCGTCGACTGGCTGTCCACCCGCGGCCGGTGGCTGTCCTACTCGGTCGGCATGACCATCACCGATGCCATCCACCAGGCCGTTTTGAAGGTCCCGGCATCGGCCTGGACGCCGGCCGTCGAGCCGGACGGCGAGATCCGCGACGGCGCCTGGATCGCCGAACTCGACGGCGACTGCCTCAAGGGCTGGCCGAAAGGGATGCGGCTGATCGTGCGGAAGGAACGGCCGCACCCCGGCGCCCAGTTGCGCCTGACCGACGCCGACGGCATGCGCCTGACGCGTTCGCCACCAACACCAAGAACGTCCCGATCGCGGCACTCGAACTGCGACACCGCCAGCGCGCGAGGGCCGAGGACCGCATCCGCGCCGCCCGCGCCACCGGCCTACGCAACCTGCCCCTGCACGGCGGCGCGCAGAACCAGATCTGGCTGGAGATCGTCCAGATCGCCCTGGACCTGTTGGCCTGGATGCCGATGCTGGCGCTGACCGGCGCCGCACGTCGATGGGAACTCCGCCGCCTGCGGCTGCGGCTGTTCTCCGCGGCCGCTCAGCTCGTCACCACCGGACGCCGCCGCATCCTCCGCTTCGCCAAGCACTGGCCCTGGACCAGCATGATCACCGAAGCCCTGCAACGGCTCGAGGCCCTGCCAAACCCTGGCTGACCAGTAACTTCGCGTCCCTACAAGCAGCACCACCCGACCGGAGCCGTGGAACCCGGCGCCCACCCGACGCGACAGCCGGGCCACCAGCCTGCCCACCTGCAGGAATCTCGGCCCCCGAACGAGCCGAAAGGGTCCGTCAGCAAGCTGACGGACCCTCATGCAAGATCGAGGCTAGGGCCCGCGATGCTCGGGTCCTTCTTGTGGGTGGACGATCCGGAGTTGCTGCAGCGCATCGCCGAGTTCCCTTCCGCTTGCATGGTGGTGAGCAAGCAACCACGGGGTAAACGCTACGCAAGGTCGCTGAGGCGGTGAGAGACGCGGCCGGTTTCCCGGTTCGTGCTTTCTCTGAGCTGGAGGAGCTGCGCTTCCACCAGGGTGGCAAGGCTTCGCTGCTGGATCCCGGTTCACCGCAGGAGTACATCCGGTTGCCTGCGCTGCGCACCCTGGGTTACCGCAGGGCCGGGAACCATCTTGTCCCGATCCTCCACACCAAGATGATGTTGCTGGGTGAGCTGTGGTGGCACGACGAGGACGGCCTGGGGGGCGTGGCGGATGTCACCGGCTTCACGCCACATCGGCTCTGGCTGGGCAGTGCCAACGGCACGGAGAGCTCCCGCCGCAGCCTGGAATTCGGGTTGTGGCTGGAGGATCCCGGCCTACTGAAGGCCGCGCGACGGTTCCTGGTCGAGGTCCTGGCCCACTCCCAGGAGCTCGACCCGGACAGTGACAGCCTCGAGCCCGACCTGGTGGTGCCGGACTACGACGATGAGGCAATGTGGGAGGCAATGGCCGCACTCGCCGACCATGACGCCGATGAACACGACAGCGGGGACGGCGCGTGAGCAGCGCAGGCGAAGTCGTGGCTGCAGGCTCTCCCCGGTTTACCCTGCAACCTTGGGCTGGCGGGCCTTCCAGGACCTGTGCGCGGCTGTCCTGCGGGAGGTGTGGGGGCAGTCGGTGCAGGCATTCGCCGACTCTAACGACGGGGGCCGGGACGTAGCGGGCAGTGTCGGCCCGGACCCGAGGTCCGGGCCGACAAGGCCCTTGGGCTTCGGCGTCAGCGGGGGGTGACGCTAAAGCTCTGGGCAAGACCCTGCGGCAGGAGGCGCTGGGCGGTGTACTGCTCGGCCACCGCCTTCGGGTCGCTCCAGCTACCCGCGTCAGCGAGGGCCATGGTCGCCTTGCGCACCGCGTCCGCCAGTTGTCCCATGGTGCCGGTGGTGATGATGCGCGTGCCGGGAGGGGCCACGGCGTTGTACTCCAGGGTGTTCACCCGGTGCAGCATCACCGGGGTGGCGCTGCACGAATGGTCGTAGGTCTGCTGGAACCCGTTCATGGAGTGGGCGAGCTGGGCGACGTCGCTGCGCCAGATCTTGTCTGAGGTGGCGCCCGACTTGGCCTCCAGGACGAGGTACTTCAGGTCGCCGATGGCCCACAGAACATCCGGGCCGTTGCCGGTGGAGAGCTCGGGTCGCTGGGCTTCGAACCCGAGATGGAACCCCAGGCGTTCCCATGCCCGCTCGAAGGCCGGGACCCGGTCCGGGTGGTAGTCGAGGTCGGCGAGCAGGACGTCGACGCCGACCAGCAGTTCGTTGCGGTCAGCGTAGGTACTGGCCAAATAGCCGGCGGCTAGTGCTGTGACCGCAAAGGTTCGCCGGGTTGCCTGGCAGGATCTCCCCATGCTTGATGAGAAGCTCGACGCGCTTGCGCAGATGATGGCAGAGCACATGGCCAGGCCGTTCCCGCCCGGCTTCCGCGGCCTGGACATCGAGGGCCGGGACATGGTGATGCTCGACTCGGACGCCTATGCCTACGCCGCCTGTGTCCACGAAGACCTGCTCAGCGAGCAGGCCCACGCACGTTTGACGCGGCTGACGTCGGCGTTCGAGAAGGTCCTTCCGGCGATCGACGACGAGTACGCGGCCAAGTACTACACGCATCTGCACAACATGGTCGTGCTGTCTGCCGACATCGACAGCCAGCGCAAGAAGTAGTCCCCGCCAGGAGTGCAGCAAACCAGGTGCACCTTTGCGGTCAGAGCACTAGTAGACTGTCGCAGCTAATGTGTGGGGTATAGGTGGCGGAGTTTGGTGCGTGCGTCGTGGGTGGTGAACTGCCAGTTCACCTGACGTTGGTCGGTG